>NZ_JBGCCU010000047.1 GCF_041261445.1 Catenulispora sp. EB89 | reverse complement strand
TCAACCTCGGACTCCACCACACCAGCACAGGATGGGCCCTGCCCAAGGCGTGAAAACGCCACGACCAGAACCCAAGATTTTCATCAGCCTTCTAGGAACTGTTCGGGGTTCGGATCATGTGGTTGAGGTGAGGAGTTTCAGCCACATGATCGATCCTTCGAGGTGGAGTCCGGCCTCGTAGGCTTCCGGCGCGTTTGACCTCGCCGTCGGCGCCAAGCATCGCCTTGGCAGTCCCGACCTAGTCGACTTGGCGCTGGTAGTGGCAGGCCAGAGCCCGCCCCTGCGGCTACCAGCGCTGCTCACGAACCCACCCCAACGACCACAATTACAACCTGCAATCAAGACGATGCTGATGACCACCACAAATACCGAACCGGTTGCTGGAGTACTAGGCGCTCACCTACGGTCGTCGGCGGCTCAGACCGACGTGCCGCCACGGAACCATCGCGGTCGGACGCCGTCATGAAGCACGGCGTGCGGCGTCCTGGTCCGGGGCGGTCGTCAGCATCTCGGCCTCTTCGATCCACAAGGGGCCGTCAGCCAGCTGGAATCGAATGCCCTTACACGGCTGGGTACTGGTACGGAGTATGCGGACCTGCATCCCGTCGATCGTCGCGAACGGCCCCGGGATCCCCACACCGAAGTAGAAGGCCCGAACCAGGTTATGCACATCCTGGACCGACCAAGACCGGTCGATGATCGAGTCTTCGGCACGAAACATACGCGCGTACGTCGCGATGCCTTCGTCTTGGGGGACACCGGGATGACCGTCCGCAGCCATGGTCAGAGCTTCTGACACGAGCATACGGATCGTGGGCGCAACGTCTTCCCAGAGCTCATCGAACCGCACGTACTCCGGCACCTCGATCCCGCCGCGCTGGATGAGGATGTTTCCGGTGTCAATGCGTTCGTCCATCCAGTGCGCGGTGACGCCGATGGAGCGGTCACCGCTGCGGATCGCCCATTGGAGCGGCATCGGACCGCGATACTTAGGAAGCAGGGAAGTATGAATATTGATTACGCCCAACCTCGGTGCCCGCAGCGCTGGCTCGGTGAGCCGCCAGCTGAGCCCGCACACCACCACGACGTCGATGTCGTATCCCCTGACGGCGGTCACCAGTCCGTCGATGTCACCGGGGAGAGCTACTGTGGCCTCCGGTCCGATGACGGTGAGGGAATCGGCCACCTTCTCTCCCATGGTGGGATAGCTCGATTTTCCCGGCCGTGCGGATCGGCTGATCACGTATAGAGGCACCTCGTGCCCGGCCTGGACACAGCCTGCGTGCAGTGCGGCGAAGATGTCCGATCGAAACGAAACAAGCGCCACCCGAAGGGCCCTGGTCATAGCGCGTCTCCCAAGAGAAGTCCGGATTCGTACGGTCGCGATCAGGGAGTCAGCGATGTAAGTAACGCTTGCACTCTTTCCAGGAGCTGTCTTGCCGCGGGATCACCGAATCCGGTCAGGTGCCTTTCTGCCTCGCTGGCCTTCAGCACCGCTTCCTGATCCTTCTGGTCCGCCGCGAGCGCTGTGGCGAGATTCGCCAAGCCGAGCGCCAGCTGCCATTGGTTGCCGACGGCTCTGAAGGTACTGACGGCTTGGCGATGGAATTCGGCAGCTTCCTGTGGCTGTCCCTGCTCCAGGAATGACAGGCCGGTGGCGTCCCACGACGACGCCTCACGGACCCGGTCGCCGAGCCGGCGGTGCAGCACAGCCGCCCGATGGTAGGACTTGACGGCCTCCCCATGGTCACCCAAGGCAGCTTGGACCTGCCCGAGTTCGAGCAACCACCATGCCTCCCAAGCCAAGTTGTCGAAATCCATGGCGATGACCAGCGCGTCCTGAACCGCGGCAAGGGCTTCCGGAAACCTGCCCGCCATTCTGTAGATCTTGCTCGCGCAGTGGAGGGCGTCTCCCTCCGAGGCGCGGTCTTGCAGTTCGCGGAACAAGGTGAGGGCTTCGTCATGGCGTGACTCAGCTTCGGCCACCTCTTCCAGTTCCGCATATGTGTACGCCAGCGCGTTGGCGGCAATGGCCTGCCATCTTCGGTCGGCGAGCTCGACAGCGAGCTGGTACGTCTCTGTGAAGAACGCCTTTGTCTCCGCCAAACGGTGCGCGCGAAGCATCGCCAGTCCGAGACCGTTTAGGGATGAGACTTCGCCTAGGCGATCGCCTAGGTCCCGGCGGATGGCCAGCGCCGCCTGGTGGTATTCGATCGCCGCCAGCGGATCGTTGGACTGGGTGTGGAGTTTGGCGAGGCCCTCCAAGACCAGTGCTTCACCAGCCCGGTCGCCTGTGGTCCGCACCGCGACCAGGGCCATGGGAGCGGTGATCCGCCAGTCATCGATGTCGTTGTACGTCGTGTAAACGCGATGGATGCTGATGGGGAGCTGCCAGGCGATGTCATGGAAGCCGGCCGTGGCGGCACTTCGTGTGGCGGCGATTAAGTTGTGCCGCTCTTGCTCGTACCAGTGAAGAGCATCGTGATAGTCGGGGAAAGTGATGTCATGTCCATCGTGACCGACGTCGGCCAATGCCACTCTCGCTGCTCCGGGGATGACGACCGCCGTCACCGCGGAGGCCTGCCGCAAGTACCACAGGAGCGTTCGACGGAGTACCGTCCCTTGAAACGCGGGATCCTCCTCGTCGCGGACCTGCTCGAGTGCGTAGGCGCGCAAGAGGTCGTGGAAGCCGTAGCGGTCCGATGACTGCTGCTCGATGAGGTGGGCGCCAACGAGGTCGTCCAGCAGGCGCCGGGCTCGGCCCAACGGGATGTCGGCGAGTGCGGCGGCGGCCCGGCTGCTGAAGTCAGAGCCGGGGTGCAGGCCCAGGAGTCGGAACAAGCGGCTGGCCGATTCAGGAAGTGCCCGGTAGGACCAGGCGAATACCGAACGCACTGCGTCGGCCTCTTCGTCGTCTCCTGTGGCGAGGGCATCCCAGAGGGCGGACTCGTCCCGCAGCTCGTCGATCAGCTCGCGGAGCGGCATCTGTGGTCGGCGTGCGGCGTTCTCAGCAGCGATTCGGAGGGCCAAAGGAAGCCGAGCGCACAGGTGAACTAGTTCTGTGATCTCCTCCGCGTCGTCGTTGTGGCGGTAGTCCTTGATCAGGCTTTGGATCAACGAGACGGCTTCGGCTTCGTTGAGCATGTCCAATGACAGACGCCGAGCGCCGTCCCTGGCGACCAGCCCGGAAAGCCGACTGCGTGACGTGACCAGAACCAGGCATCCAGGGCTGCCCGGTAGAAGCGGACGTACCTGACGGACGCTGGAGGCGTTGTCGAGGACGATCAGCACCCTGCGCCCGGCGACCTGCGAGCGGTAAAGATCAGCCCGCGCCTCCAGGTCGGCCGGAATGGCGGTGTGCGGGACGCCCAAAGCGCTGAGGAAACGCTCCAGTATCTGATCGGGGGCCATAGGCGGCCCTGGATCGTAACCCCGCAAGTTGACGAAGAGCTGGCCGTCCGGGAACTGGTCGGCGATTCGGTGCGCCCAGTGGATCGCGAATGAAGTCTTCCCGACTCCCGCCGTGCCGGCCACGATGCACACAGTGGAGATCTGTGCCCGCTCGCGGTCTTCCATGAACAGGACGTCAAGCTGCTGTAAAGACTGGTCCCTATTGACGAAACCGCGAATATCGCTGGGCAGTTGCCGCGGGGTCGCAGATCCCGACCCACGGCGAGAATGAATGCCGCCCGACGTCTCCCCGGCCGAGGCCGGACCGTTCCCAGGGCTTGACGCCTCGGGATGCTTTGCGCGCCGATGTTCGTCCGGTTCGTCTCGGTAGGGCCGCTGGTTCATGATGGGTTATTCCTGTAAATCGACGACACGGAAGGTGAAATACGTATAGGCTACCAGCGATTACGTCGCATGGAGTCAACTTTTCCATCCAGGAAGTCGTCAATATCTTCGCCGAGAGAATAGAGATCTCTAATGAATGCCCGCCATCGGGTCACGTCGCCGGGCACCTCGGAACGAACCGCACCCGTGTTCGCCCCTTGGGCGTCGTAGAGCACTTCGTAGACGGCTTCGGTCCCAACGGTCACGATCTCGGGGAGTATGCCCTGGCGTTCGAGCGGTGCCACCTCGGTCGCGCTGACGACCCTGATCTGCTCGCCGAGTTCGTTCCGCTGGCGCAGCGAATGGAGCTCCCACTGAAGATACGGCGTGATCTGGTCCTCGACCACTCGGGCGCGGTATGTGGTGAAGCCGCTGTGTGCGACTTTGGCGTAGTACTCCGCGAGCGAAGTGCGGCGGGACTCGATGAGACGAAAAGCCTCGGCCATGTCGCCGCGCGCGAAGGCATTCCAACTTGCACTGTCCTGCTCCTGGAACGACTGAATGCGCTCGAGTTTCCAGAAATCCCCGTCGGAGATATGCCAGAATCGGGGAAGAAGTCATCGATGTATTCTTCGGCACTGAGCGTGACGCCGGACGGCCGGGCTGGCGGGCTATTCACCGGGAATGTCTTCCTTGGCGGCGATGACCATCAACCGGGGGATCACCACGAGCCGTTCGTCGACTCCGACACTGACACCCGCCGGAAGCCGGCCGTCATAGGATTCGGTGAGATCGCGTCCGATAACGGCGAAATCACCGTTGTCCAGCTCCCATATGTCGGGGCAACTGGGATTGTTGTCCGTGATTCTCAGTTCTGAAGCGGATTTTCCGAGCCGTCGTTCGAACGAAGCGGAATGGTCCGCCTCCCACCTTGCAGTCACGAAACCCTCCCTGGGCTGAGGTCCGTCGGCAGCTGACCTACGAAGCATATCGAAATACAGGACGTAAGGGCTGATCTTGGCGTGAATCGTCCGAAGTCGGGAGGGCGCGGTCGCCGAGGTCGCGCCCGGTCGGACTCGGCGGTCGACGGGCGAGAGCGGCGCTGCTCTTCGGGCGGGGTGTTACAGGATACTGACTTGGTTCACCATGTGCACCGTAGTTCACAAATACATACATGAACAGCGTAGGATTATTCCCATGGCGCGATATGGCGCCATACCGCGGGCCTTCCGGACAGCACGCCAAGGCCGGTTGCGCTACGTCGAGACGAGCCGGGGACACAGAAGTTGGGCGATCAGCGCCTTGCAATGAGTAAGACATTTGTTCGCGGTCACACATGCGACTGTACGGGCCGAGTTCTCACAATTGCTTGTGGGTGGGAGAGTGCAGGCGTCTGTATCGGTTTTACCCCGTACGCCCGGCGTCCATCACCCTCGGGCCCAGCCGCGAGCCTAAATCAGTATTCTGCTAAGCTGTCGGGACTGTGGGGTCAGAGGTCACCGGTGCGATAGCGGGTCTCATCGGAGCGGCCCTCGGCGCGGGGGCTGCGATGTGGGGAAGCACCACGGCGGCGCGCACCCAGTTGCGACTGAACGAGGCGCAACTCCAAGCAGCGATCACGGCCGAACAGACCCGAGTCACCAGGGCTGTGTACGCGGATTTCCTTCGTGCGGGCGTCGAGTTCGAGCTGGCGTGGCGACGACTTCTGGTCGGTCTGCGCGAAGGGCTAAGTACGGCGGAGGAACGGGATCGGCTGTACGGCCAGGTCATAGCACGTGAGCATGACCGATGGACCTCGTACTCGATCCTGCTTCTCGAAGCCCCAGAGCTCGTGACGTCGCTGGCCGGGGAACTCACGACGGCCTACGTCGAACTCGACACTCTCGGCGAGAAGACCCGCAAGCACATGTCCGCGCAGAGCTGGAGCGACTTTAACGCCGCCGCCGAAAGGTGCGGTGCGTTGACAGCTCGGTTCACCGAAGGTGCTCGCACGATACGCGAGACGGCCTCCACGCCAGCAGTGGGCACCGTGCCTCGCCGCCTCGGCACCTCCCGCTGGGCTCGACGGTGACAGGGCCTCCACCGGCCCGTCGTGTCGCGCGCTTCACCGCCAGTCGGCGACGCCTGCCAAGGCCTTCAGCTAGGCGAGTCGGAACGGTCCGAAACCCTCTCGGTCTCGCAGAGCTCGCACCTGCTCCGTCCACGATTCACGGCTCTTTGCCGGAGCTCTGCGGTGGCCCGACTCTGGGCGCGGAAGACCCTCGCCGCTTGACAGCGTCAGCGCCTGTGTCTGGCCTTCCAGGTCTGACCTGGAAGTTCTGGCGGCCGCTCGGTACCCCTTGATCACTTCGTCCTTTCAGCGGCGGCAACCAGCGCCGGCGTCCTCCCCGCCGGCAGCGCCCACGCGTCCACCTGCTAATTCGGGTCCTGCTTCAGCTATGTCACCGGGCGACAGTACGCCGCCGCCACCGTCGAAATCGGGTGGACGATGGACCCTGTCGGCCCCTGCCCCATCGCTGCGCCAGCTTCCCCTGGCTGGGAGACCACGAAGATGTCGGCTGACAGCGCGAAATCAGGCGGGCGCTCCAGGGAAGTGACACGCCGCAAGGTGCTCGCCGGCTGAGCCGACGAGCTGGACCAGCGGAGGTTCCTCGACCGCACAGATCTCCGCTGCTTTTGCGCAGCGGGTCCGAAATGAGCAGCCCGAGGGCGGGTTCAGTGGGCTGGGCACGTCGCCGACCAGCCGGATGCGCTCTCGGGCGGGGCTCCTACCGTCGTCCAGCTCGGGGACGGCCGACAGCAAGGCCTGCGTGTAGGGGTGTCGGGGCTGGCGATATAGGGTTTCACGATCGGCGGTTTCGACGATCCGTCCCAGGTACATGACCGCGACCCGGCGGCTGACCTGGCGGACGACGGCCAGGTCGTGGGCGATGAACACGAATGCGATGCCGAGGTCGCGCTGGAGTCGCCGGATGAGGTTGACGACCTGGGCCTGGATGGAGACGTCGAGCGCCGAGACCGGTTCGTCGGCGACGATCAGCTCCGGCTCGGTCGCCAGGGCCCGGGCCACCCCGATCCGCTGGCGCTGGCCGCCGGAGAACTCGTGCGGGTATCGGTGGACGTGCGCGGGGTCGAGGCCCACGACGTCCAGCAGTTCGGCGACCCGGTCTCGGCGGCTGGATGTCGAGCCGATGCGAAGGGACTCCAGCGGCGCGGCGATGATGTCGCCCACGGTGTGGCGCGGATTGAGTGAGGCGTAGGGATCTTGGAAGACCATCTGTATCTTGCCGCGCAGTGGCGCGAGTTCCCGGCGGCCGGCGTGGGTGATGTCCTGCCCGTCGTAGCGGATGGTGCCCGCGGTCGGTTCCAGCAGCCGGGTAATCAGGCGGCCGGTGGTGGACTTGCCACAGCCGGACTCACCGACCAGTCCGAGGGTCTCGCCGCGGGACACCGCGAACGACACCCCGTCCACGGCCTTCACCGCGCCGGCGTGGCGTGGGATGAGGAGTCCGCGGCGAACGGGGAAGTGTTTCGCCAGTCCTACGACGTCAAGAAGCGGGTCTGACTTCGGCGGGTCCGACTTCGGCGGCCTCAGGTCGAGGTCCATGGGGTTGGTCGTGGAAGCGTCCATCAGGCTGTGATCCGTTCGACGGCGAGGTGGCAGGCTCGTGTACGTCCGCCGGCCGAGCCCGGCTCCAGAATCGGAACGACCGTCGCGCAGCGGTCGCCGGAAACCTGCGTGCGGAGCTCGCACCGGGGGTGGAAGGCGCAGCCTCCCGGCGGGTCGAGCAGGTTCGGCGGGCTCCCGGCGATCGGAACGAGTTCGGAGTCGGGGTCTCCGGACAGCGTCGGCACGGAGCGCAGCAGCCCGGTGGTGTAAGGGTGCTCAGGGGCTGTGAGCACTTGCGCGGCCGGACCGTATTCGACGCAGCGCCCCGCGTACATCACCATCACGTCGTGCGCCACCCCGGCCACGACGCCGAGGTCGTGGGTGATCAGCAGGATCGCGAGCTGTGACTCGGCCTGCAACTCGGTCAACAGCTCGAGAATCTGCGCCTGGACGGTGACGTCGAGCGCCGTGGTGGGTTCGTCGGCGATCACCAGGTCCGGCTCGCCCATCAGCGCCATGGCGATCATGACGCGCTGCCGCATGCCGCCGGAGAACTCGTGGGGATACTCGTCGACACGCCGACCGGGGTCCGGGATACCGACTCGGGCGAGCATGTCGATCGCCCGGGTTCGGGCCTGACGCCGGCTCGCGCCGGTCCGTCGGCGGTAGGCGTCAGTGAGCTGATGCTCTACCGTATGGTACGGCGACAGTGCGGTCAGTGCGTCCTGAAAGACCATCGCGACGCGCGAACCGCGGTAAGCCGACATCCTTCGCTCGTCGAGGCCGGCCAGGTCGACACCGTCGAATTCCACCCGGCCGGAAACCTCGGTGCGGCGCCGATCGTGCAAGCCGAGCAACGCCAGCCCTGTGGCACTTTTGCCCGAACCGGACTCCCCCACCACGGCGAGTGTCCGTCCGCGGCGCAGGTTGAAGCTCAGGCCGTTGACCGCTTGAACGGTCCCGCCTTCTGTGTGGAAGCGGATGCCGAGGTCTTCGACCGCGAGCAGGGGACGTTCGGCCGCCGCGGGGAATTCATGCGCGGTGCTCATCACAGCCTCACTCGGGGATCGATGAACGCGTAGCAGAGGTCGACCGCGACGTTGCACAGGACGATGAAGGCTGCTGCGACCAGGACGGTCCCGGTGATCATCGGCAGGTCCAAGTCCGTCACCGAGGAGACGGCGAGTTGCGCGATGCCGTGGATGTTGAACGTGGTTTCGGTGATCACGGCGCTGCCGAGGAACAGTCCGAGGTCGAGACCGAACTGAGTGAGCACCAGGGTCATGGCGCCGCGCCAGGCGTAGCGCAGGTGCACCACGCGGGGTGGAAGACCCTGGGCCCGCGCCGTCCGGACATATTCCTGGGCCTCGGCCTCGATCATCGAGGAGCGGGTGAATCTCACATAGGTCGCCGCGCTCACCACGGCCAGGGTGGTCCAGGGCAGGATCATCCCGCCGAACCACTTGCCGGGATCTGAGGTGATCGGGTTGTAGCCGGGCTGCGGGAGGACGGAGAATTCGTCCACCAGCAGGTATCGCGCGACGATGCCGACGAAGTAGACCTGCATGGACGAACCGACGAGGGCGATGGCGGTGAGCCGTTTGTCGAGGGCCTGGCCCCGGCGCAGCGCGGCGATGACCCCCAGGCCGACTCCGACGGTCAGGATCAGGACGGAAGCGCCGACGGCCAGGGAAAGCGTCGCCGGAAAGCGGTCGGCGAGGGTGGACGTCACGGACTCGTGGTTCACGAACGAGTAGCCCAGGCAGGGCGCCGCGCACCAGGTCGCGCCGAAGTGGCGGCCGGCGAGGATCCCGTGGAGGAACTGCCAGTACTGGTCGAAGAGCGGGCGGTCCACGCCCAGGTTGTGGCGGATCGCTGCCAAGGTCTGCGGCGTGCAGGTCTTGCCGCAGGACAGCCGGGCCGGGTCCGACGGGAGGGCGAAGAACAGGAAGAACGTGACCGCGCTGACCGCGAACAGGATCAGCACCGCTCCCAGCCCCCGCCGGAGGATGAATCCGAACAAGGCTTGCTCCAGGTCGATGATTCGGGCGGCGCGGCCGGGCTCAGGTGGCCGGCCGCGCCGCGCGGCGGCTACTTCACGTAGACGTCGAGCGGGTAGCAGGTACCGATGAATCCGGTGTGCACTCCCCCGAGTCCCGGGCCGTACAGCGAGACCTGGCGAAGGTCGACCCAGGGGATCACCGGGGCGGACTGCATGATCTTCTTGTCCAGCGCGCCCCAGGCCGCGTCCTGCTGACTCAGGTCCGTCAGCCCTTGGATCCGATCGATCTCGGCGTTCACTCCGGAATCGTTGAACAGCGAGTTGTTGCCGCCGCCGTCGCTGATCTGACGGCCGTCGAACAGCGGTGGGATGACGGAGGAGGCGCTGGGCCAGTCCGGTCCCCAGCCGCCCCAGTACAGGTCGAACTGGTTGTCCACCTTCTGGGTCTCGTCGTAGTAGTTCTTCGAGCTGATCGGCTTGGTGACGACGTCGAAGCCGGCTTTGTCCAGCGCTTGGGATACCGCGACCGCGGCCTGCTGCCAGGTGGGGTCGTCCGAGTAGGCGAACACGATCGTCGGGTGCGGGTTCGAGGTCTGGGCCAGCAGGGCCTTGGCCTTGTCCGGGTCGCCTGTCGTGGCGACGCCGTAGAGGTCGTAGTCCTGATAGCCGTTCGTCACCGGGGACAGGATCGTGGTGGTGAAATCCCCGTAGACCGGCCCGCCGAACAGTTGCCGAACCTGCTGGCGGGGAAAAGCGTCCAGCAGCGCTTGGCGGACCTTCACATCGGTGATCCGCCTGGTGTTGATGTTGAAGAACTCCGAGAACGGTGTGACCTGGTTGACCAGGCGCGCTTTGAGGTTCGGGTCGGAGTTCACCTGTCCGGCGAGGTCCGCCCCGATCGAGACCTTGAAGGTCATGGCGGTCCGGTCCGGTCCGTTGGCCGCCATGAGCCGTTGGTTGATGTCGACTTCCTGCGCTCCGAACTCGAATCGCCACTGGTCCGGATAGGCGTGACGGACGGGGTCGGTGTTCGGGTCCCAGTAGGGGTTGCGCGAGAGCACCATGCCCTTGTCGATGTCGTGGCTGTCGATCTTGTAGGGGCCGGAAGAGAACGGGTGCTGGTCGAACGCTGTTTTGGTGTCCTTGGCCTTCGGGACCGGGCTGTAGGACTGCATGGCCAGCGCGAACGGGAAGTCGGCGTGCATCGAAGCCAAGTGGAAGACGATGGTCTTGGCGTCGGGCGTCTGGATCGCCGGCAGGTCTTGACCGTTCCATGGGCCGGAGTAGACGCCGGAGTAGTCGTCTTTGCCGGTCAGCCACATCTGCAGATACTGCGGACCGCCGGACAGTTCCTTCTGGAAGGTGCGCTCGATGCCGTATTTGACGTCCTGGGCGGTGATCGGGCTGCCGTCCTCGTACTTGAGGCCGTCCTTCAAGTGGTAGGTCCACGTCTTGCCGTCGGGGCTGGATCCGGTGTCGGTGGCCAGGTCACCGACCAGCTTCGTCGTGTCCCCGACCTGCTGATAGCTGGTCAGCTGCCGGGTCAGGAGCAGGTCGGCGGTCTGATTGGTGGAGGACCAGACCCGGGCGGGGTCCAGGTGGCTGAAGTCGGAGTGTTGCAGCACCGTGACGGCGCCTCCGGACTTGGCCCCTGGAACGGCCGGGTCCGGTCCCTTCGAGTCGGCCGCCGTACCGATCGCGACGGTCTGCTTGGCCGCTGCCTTCGCGGCCGGATTCGAGGCGTCGGTCTTCTTGCCGGCCGTGGAGCACGCGGTGCTGATCGTCAAGGTGCCGAGCACCAGGAGCGCGAGCGCCGACCGCGACCGACGTTTGGTTTTGGATATGGCCATGGGAGTTCCCTCCGAGGTTCGATGGGTGAGACGGCACTCGCGTCCGGCGCCGGACGTCAGCGGCCGGAGGGTGCGAGAGCGTCGCGCACTGAGTCCCCGAGCAGGTTGAAGGCGACCACGAAGATCAGGATCGCCACGCCCGGGACGAGCATGTAGGTGATGTCCGACAGGTACACCTCGGCCCCGCGGTGGATCATGCGTCCCCAGTCCGGGGTGGGCTCGACGATTCCCGCGCCGAGGTAGGACAGAGCGGCCTCGGCCGTGACGTACGCGGGCACCGACAACGAAGCCGTCACCAGGATCGGCGTCCACAAGTTGGGAAGCAGCTCCTTGACGACGATGCGGAACGGCGAGGCACCGCCGATGCGCGCCGCCTCGACGAACTCCCGGGTCCGCAAGGAGATCACCTGACCGCGCAGCAGCCGGGCCACGGGCGCCCAGCCGAAGGCCGACAGCACCACCACCAGCGTCATGACCCGCATCCAGGTCGGGGTCTGCTGATCGGCCGACACGAACAGCGACTGGACCACCGGCACGAACGCGATGATGAACAGCGTCGACGGGAACGACAGGGCGACGTCCACGACTCGGCTGATGCCGAAGTCCAGCCACCCGCCGGCGTATCCGGAGACCAGCCCGACCGCGGTTCCCAGCACCGTGATGATCAGGACGACCGCCATCGCGATCAGCAGGGAGGTCCTGATCCCGTACAGCAACTGCGTGAAGACGTCGCGCCCCAGCCCCGGCTCCAGACCCAACCAGAACCGGCCGCTGACACCACCCATCGCACCGATCGGGTAGCCGTAGTCGTCAAGGAGTCCGGACTCGTCCTGCCCGTAGGTCGTATAAGGATCCTTGCCATAAACGGCGCTGATCAGCGGAGCGCACAGCGCGACGACGAAGAACAGGCCGACCACTATCCCGGCCGCCATCCCGGTCCGATCGGAGCGGAACCGGCGCCAGGCCAACGCCGCGGGTGTCCGCGGCACAGCCGTGGCGGCGACGGGACGCCGTACCGGGTGATCGAAACCATCGGGACGGGTCGAGGCGACGGCATCTATCTCAGGGCCATCCATTCTTGGGCTGGTCATTCAGAAGCTCCGCAGCAGATCGCACGGCAGCCGGGGACTGACTCCGCCATGAGCGGACCCCGGAATTCGTCGCCACCGTCGGCGGCGCGAATGAAAGCTCTCATCCGACCGACGCCGCTGACAATATCCAGGACGATAGAGAAATAGCAGTCCGGCGATAACATCGACGGAAAACGCCAGGTCGAAAAGCACAGCAAAGACTGCTCCCCGCAACGCCGGAGGCATGTCAAGGGGCGCGTTGACATCGACAAGCACGCAAGACGAAACAGAACTCGAATGCCAGAACCTATTTCTCTGGCATGTTATATGTCCGCACCGCCCAGTCCCGCAGGTGCGGCGCATGGACCGTGAGGTCCCGATAAGCCGCGGCCGCCGAACGGTACATCGAGTCGATCAGTTCCTCGGATACCGAGTCGATCCGCCACGCCAGCAAATAGCGGCACCACAGTGGCGTTCCCGTCAGCGGCTTCACCACCACCCCTTCGGATGCCGTGAAGGTCGCCTGCACCAGGGCCACGGCGACGCCCTCAGCGATCATGGTGTGCAGCTGGCTCCGATCTCCGAAGAATTCGTGGACGGTGACCGGTTGGAACCCCGCGACCTGGCAGGCGGTGTAGAACACCCCCGGCCAGCCGGCGCCGTCATCCGGGGTCACGAACCAGGCGTCACCGGCCAGATCCTTGAGGCCGACCTCCATCCGATGGGCCATCGGATGGCCGGCCGGCATCGCGACGAAACTCGGCTCGGTGACGATCCCCCGGTGCGCCACGAGGGAGGAGTGCCGCAGTTCCTGGCCGGGATAGTCCACCCCGATCGCCACGTCCACATCTCCCTCCTCCAGCAGACCCACGATCTCCGCGGAAGAGTAGACACTTGTCACGGTGACCGCGTGATCCGGCACTGCGCTGCGAAAGCGGAGCAGCAGACCCGGCAGCATCGGAGTGTTCGTCACCGCGAGTGTCAGAATCCGGCCCGCCTCCGACGCCCGACGTGCGCTCCGCGGCCCCATGGCGTCCACCCGAGCGACGACGTCCCGAGCCTGCGCCACGACTTCAGCGCCGAAGGGGGTCGGCTCCACGCCGGAACTGCTCCGGTCGAACAGCGACTCGCCGAAGTAGTGCTCGATACGCTGCAGTTGTGTAGTGAGCGCCGGCTGCGAATACCCCTGCAGCGCGGCAGCCCGGCGCAGGCTTCCGGTATCGGCGATGGCGCAGAGCGCACGCAGGTGGCGGATCTCCAAACGTTCCATACACACTCCCCTCCGCTCGATCGTGTTATTGCGTGGCGGGAGAGTTGCTATAGGTGGGCCTGTGCTCAGCCGGCCCCCTCGACCGGCTGAGCAGCATGCATCTCACAACCGGTATCTCAAAGCCGACCCACGACCGCTTCCGGATCGTTGGCCGGGGTCCGTGCGGTGGTCGACGTGCTCCCCTTTGCCTGCGGGCTCTTCGTAGCCGCTGGTGTCGGATCGATGTACGTCGGCACCGGGTCGGGCTCGGGAGCGCAGGTCTTGGCGATGAAGCCCTTGCCGTTCGGCAGTGTGCCGTCACGCAGGTACGCGATGAACGTGTCGTCCAGGCAGGTGTCGCCGTGGAAGAGGATCTCGTGGAAGCTGCCGCCGGTCTGGACCACCAGCTTCGAGCTCGGGAGCGCCTGGTGCATCGCGACAGCACCCTCATACGGTGTCGCCGGATCCTCGGTGGCCTGGAACAGGAGCACAGGCGGCAGCCCCTTGCCGGTGATGGGCAGCCGACCGGCCGGGTTGCCCTGGTAGGGCCAGAACATGCAGGCGGCGTTGTACCACATGTTGTTGTAGGTGTAGAAGGGCGCGACGGCGTTGACCGCCGCCTGGTCCTTCTGCCAGACCTGCCAGTCCCGGGGCCAGGCGTTCTCGGTGCATTGCACTGCGTTGTAGCTCGGGAAGGAGCCGTCGTCCGCGCCCGGTGCCGCGTAGCGGTTGTAGGCGATGTTCAGCGGCCGGGTGTCGTGGTTGACCAGGTACGCCGACAGCACGGTCGCCATGCGGGGCCAGCGCAGGAAGTTGTAGCCGCCGCCGTAGAAGGTGTCCTCGAACTCCGCGGGGCCGATTTTGCCGGGCGCCGGGGCGGCGTCGACCGGGTTGGACCGCAGCGCCTGCTCGACCGCGTAGTAGTTCTTGATGACGGCGTCGGCTGTGGTCCCCAGGTGATAGACGCTGTCGGCCTTGGCAGTCCATTCAGCGAAGGCCTCGAAGCGGCGCTGGTGCTCCTTGTCCTGCAGGATGTTGTGGTCGTACCAGGTGATCGTGGGGCCGACGATGCTGTCCAAGACCATGCGGCGAACCCGCGAGGGGTAGAGCTGGCCGTAGGTGGAGCCGAGCGAGGTGCCCCACGATCCGCCGTAGAACGAGATCTTCGACGTGCCCAGCGCTCGTCGGATGCTGTCCATGTCGCGCGCGTTGTCGACGGTGGTCATGTGCGGTAGCAGCCAACTCCAGTTCGCCGCGCAGTCGGCGGCGTACTTCGCGTCCTTCTCCAGCCATGCCTGCGAGGTCCCCTGCGACACCTGATAGTCCGGGCGTTCACCGTCGAAGTAGTGCGGATCGCAGACCACGTGGGGATCGCTGGCGTTGGTGCCGCGCGGATCGAATCCGATCCAGTCGTACTCGGACGCCACATCGGCCGGCATCTGCCCGGTGATGTAGGCGGGCATCCACAGCCCGCTGTCGCCGGGGCCGCCGGGGTTCAGCAGGATCGGCCCCTGCTGCTTGGCCTTGGGCGCCGTGGCCGGCAGCCGGTCCACCTTGATCTTGATCTTCTGGCCGTGCGGCCGGCTGTAGTCCAGCGGGACCTCCAGCATGGCGCATTGCAGAGCGGGCGTCGTCGGGTCGTTGCACGATGCCCAGTTCAGCGTGCCCTGGCCGCTGTCCTGGGCCGCTTCGGCCTGGAGCGTGGAGCCCGGGTCGGCCGGTGCCGCAGACGCGGGAACGGCGCATACGGCCGCGACGGCCGCTACAGCCGCGGCGGTCGCGATGACCGCGGTCTTCTTCATGTCGGTTCCTTCAATTGGTGAGGAGGCGGCGCCGTGGCGCCGTGGTGCCGCGGATGCTGCGGTTCGCGAGGGCTTCTCGATGTGGCTCAGCAACGCCCGGCGTTCATGTCCATCAACCTGGACAGCACGACGTCCCCCGATGCGTTCACACCGTCGTGCTCCCATTCGTTGGTCACCCAGGCTCGGGCGGTGCCCACCTGGTTGAGCGTGCGCAGTGACAGCTCCGTGGGGATGTACATGTCGTCGTGGTAGACGACTGCCGCAAGCGGGACCTGGTTGGCCGCCAGCCGCGCCGGGTCGTACAGCGCCGGCCACTCAGTCCAGCCGGCCAGGATCTCAGCGGCCGCGGCGAACGGTTGCAGGGCCTTGACCTCCTGGAACATCCAGGGGTAGATCATCTCGCCGGTGAACAACAGCGGTTCCGCCGCTTCGTCGAACCTCGGATGCTCGGCCATGATCCGCTCCGCGGCCCAGTCAGTCGGCCGCGATCCTTGGGCGAAGCAGGGCTCCTGCATGATGGTGAACAAGGGGTTGTCGACGAACCCGGTCTGCTGCATGACGTGGAGCAGGAAGGTGTCTGTCAGCTCACCCGTGGCGTCGAAGGCCTCGTCGAAAAGCCAATGCACCCGCTCGAATCCGTCGCTCATCCCGAACGCCAGGCCCAGGCTGCGCAGCCGGCGAGGAGTCAGCTTGCTGCCGTCCGGTAGGACCACGCGTCCGGTAGCAGCCAGGTCGGCGACTCTGCGGATCTGAGCCGCGTCTGACGGATAACGCGCGTAGTATCCGCGGTTCTTGGCCTCCACCCGCGGATAGGTGTTGCGGTACACGTCATCGGCCGTGGCTTCCAGGCCCGGAATGCCACCGGTGACATGGCAGGCTCGCAGCCCTTCCGGGGCGAGCGACAGATACGTCAGGGTGATGAATCCGCCGTAGCTCTGGCCGAGCGTCTCCCACGGCTCGTCGCCGCACAGCCGGCGACGGATCACCTCGGCGTCGCGCACGATGGCGTCTGCCCGGTGGAACGACAGGTACCGGGCCAGGTCTTTGGCGGAATCGAAGCGGCCGGCGGCAGTGGGCGTCACCGGGGTGGAGCGCCCGGTGCCACGCTGGTCGAGCAGCAACACCCGATGAGTACACAGGGCCCGCTCAAGCCAACCCGGGAAATGGCCACTGGGACGTGGCGACTTGCCGCCCGGACCACCCTGGAGGAAGACAAGCCAGGGCAGGCTCTCCCGTTTGGTGGCAAGGACCGGATCAACGACCTCGCGGGCGAACACCTCGATGGTCGCGCCCTTGGGCTCGTCGTGGTCGAGGGGAACGATGAACACGTGATCGGTGATGGCCAGACGTGGATTCATTGAAAAGGATCACCTCCGAATACCAGTGCAGATGGGCGCCCGTGGGCGGGGCGGCTTGTGGCCGCCCCGCCCACGGGCCGACAGCGGTGTCAGTACTGGGTGGATACGGTGACTCCGCTGAAATCGGTCACGGCGTACAGGCTGAGGTAGCGATAGCCGGCCGTGGTGTTGGTAACGGTGAGGTGTTGGGCGGTGCCGGAGTTGGTCGAGCTGGCGGTGTAGGTGTTGGGGTCGGCCCAGGTGTCCGGGTCGTAGTAGAGGGCTGCGTTGCCGGTGCCGCCGCTGGTGGTGGCGGTCAGCGTGGTGGTGCCGGCGGGCAGGTAGACCCACAGGTAGTCGGTGTTGCCCGCGGTCGCCGACTGGTTGGAGCGGGAACAGTTCTGGCCCATGGCCTGCGGGTTGGAGTCCGAGCAGGCCGGCAGGGTGCCGCCGCCGCTGCCGCCGTTGGCGATGATGTCGAGCCAGGAGTCGAAGTCGGCGTCGTAGGCGGTGCCGATGCTGTTGTAGACCGCGTAGCCGCCGGTGTAGTCACCGGTGCGGAAGTGGCTGAGCATCGTGTTGATGACGTCGGGGTGCTTCTCGAACATGTAGCGGACGGCGAGGTAGCCCCACGGGTAGGTGCGGGTGGTGTCGTCGATCGCGTACGTGTTCTGGAACAGCTGGCTGAGGGTGTAGGTGTGCTTGGCGGCCTCGGCGACCGCCTCGGTGTCGGTGACACCGCGGTAGCTGTACGAGACGTATTCGGCCTGGCCCTCGATCCACCAGACATCCGGCACCGTGACCTGGCTGCCGAAGTCGCCCTTCATGTCGTAGATGGACTGCTGGACGTGGGTGAACTCGTGGTTGAGGTTCCAGGCGTTGGCCGTGAAGCCGTTGGCGGACGACTCCTGGTACAGAATGGAGTAGGCGACGTTGTTGGGGTCGGTCGGCTCGCCGGTCAGCGTCTCGCCGCCGTTGTCGGTGTCGTTGCCGAAGATCGCCCACGAGTAGGTGACGTAGTCCGCCCTGCTGCCGTAGATGACCATCTTGACCTGGAAGTACTGGCCGGGGATCGGTGCGGTGGCCTTGTCGAGGTTCTTGATGTAAGGCACCTCATTGGCCAGGCTGGTACAGACGTCGCTCTGCTGCTGAGCTGTCAGCGACTCCGCCATGATGGTGAAGTTGCTGCACGGGTAGGAGATGGGCAGGGAAGCGGCGGTGAGCTGAGCGGTCAGGTTGCAGGTGCCGTAGTACGAGCACTGCGACGCTGCGTCGTACTGGCTGGTCTGGTACGCGACGTGGACCCAGAGGCTGGCCGTCGGTCCGGTGATCGACGAGGCGTTGAGCAGCCCCTTGGCCAGCGGCCGTATCTTGTTCTGCAGCGCCGTGATCCCGACCATGCGGGCCAGGTCGTTGCCGGCGTTGGAGTCCAACACGTCGTTGGCCCCGCCCAGCAGGGACCGGTGGTTCAGCGCGAAGTTGGACAGGGCGTCCGCGACACCGGGGTTGCTCGTGACCGCCGTGACGAACGCCGGGTTCCAGTTGCCGTTCCACAGCGGCGTGTAGACGTTGTTCAGCTCGTCGTCCATGGCGGGGTAGGCGTCCCACGCGCTGGTGTAGCTGTTGAGGATGCGGCTGTAGACGTTCAGGAAGTCGCCCTGGAGTCCCGAGCTGTCGGTGGTGATGACCGCCTCGCCCAGCACCTGGCCGTTGCCGGCGCTGACGTCGCTGAAGTGCCGGCTGTTGAACAGCGTCGTGAGCCCGGACTTGATGGCGTTGGCGAGAGTGGAGTCGTAGGCGGGAACGCCGGAGTTCGGCTGCGACTGGACGTAGTAGCCAGCCCGCATGAAGTACAGCAACTCATACAGACCGGTGGAGTCGTCGCCGGTGTAGGACGAGGCCGAGCTGGCCACACCGTTCGAGACTGTGACCATGTTGGTCTCGTTGAACACCGCGTTCGCATCCGAACCGCTCAGGGAGAACAGCGGATTGATGCAGGCGACCCAGTCCACGGACTCGATGTAGGAGACCAGCGCAGCGCCGCGTCGACTGGCGAAGTCGGCAGTGGTGCATGAGGTCACCGCCGCCTTCGTGGACGAGGTGGCCTTGGCTGCCGGGTGCGACGCTTTGCTCGCCGGGAGCTTCACAGGAGCTCCGCGGAGCGTTGCCGGCACGGGGGTGGAGCGATCCGCGAGTTGCTCCGACGCGGTGGCGGTGTCCGCGCCGGTCGGAGGCGGGACCTGCTTGACGACGTGCTTTGCGACCGGGGCCGGAGCCGAGGGTTGCTCGGCCGCGGAAGCAGGGTTGGCCAGCAAGCCGACGACGAGGCCTGCGGCTGCCACTCCGGCGGCCATGATTCTGGGCAGGTGTGATCGATGGCGCATGGTGCTCCCTTGGGGGGATGGGTAGCGCCTCCGGACGAGGGCGAGGCGTGATACGTAACATTGCACTGTGATAGACAGCAAGCAACGGGTTGAGATACAACACCTCGCCGCTTTCGATCACAACATCCGCGGCCGAGGTCTCCGCGACGTCACGGCCTGCCTGGATCTTGACCAGCGCGTTCGCAACGCGACCGGCCGCGGCGGCCAGCATCGAGCCGGGGCGCGCGGTCCCGGCGAGCGCCCCACGTCCTGCGCCGGGACGGCGAGCAGAGCCGCAGAATCACCGAAGCCGGCACGGTCACCCGTGCCGGCCAAGCGATGGCTAGGTGGCTACTACGATCGCGACGTCTTGTACGTCCGCAGCGACCAAGCCTGGAAGTGCGGCGACTGAGCGATGAGCTCCCGGTAAGCCGCCTGAGTCGCCGCGAACAGCGCTTCCGCCAACGCGTCGGGCACGCTGTCCCGGCGCCAGGCCAGAGCGTATCGGCACCACAGCGGAGTACCGGTCAGCGCCTTGACGACCAACCCGGCCGCCGCCGGGAAGGTCGCCTGCACCGGCGATATCCCGAGTCCGGCGGCGATCATCCCCTGCAACTGCCTCTGGTCTCCGAGGAACTCGTGGACCTTCATGGGCTTGAAACCAGCCGCTTCACAAGCCGCATAGAAGACTCCCGGCCAACCCGCTCCGTCATCCGGGGTGAGGAACCACGCCTCATCCGCCAAGTCGGCCAGCTCGACCTGCAGGCTCTGCCGGTGCCTGTGGCGAGCCGGCAGCGCCACGAACGTGGGCTCGGTGGCGATGCCCCGATGAGCCACCGCCCGGGAATGCCGCAGTTCCAATCCCGGGTAGTCCGCGGCGATCGCCGCGTCCAGCTCGCCGGACTCCAGCTGCTCGACGATCTCCGAAGAGGCATAAACGCTGTTCACGGTCAGCGCCACATCCGGCATCTGCTCACTGACCCTGGCGACCATCCCCGCCAACACCGGCGAATTGGTCGCGGCCAGCCTCAACACCCGAGTCGAAGAGGGGTCCTCCTCAGGCATCCTCCTTATCGCATCCGCCCGAGCCACGACATCGCGGGCTCGCGCCAAGATCTCCAGCCCGTACCCAGTCGGCTTCACACCGGCCGGGCTTCGTTCGAAGACGGCCCGCCCGAAGAACTGCTCTATGCGAGACAGTTGAGCGCTGAGCGCCTGCTGGGAATAGCCGAGCACCGCACCGGCCCGGGCGACGCTCCCGGCATCGGCGATGGCACACAACACCCGCAGATGACGAAGCTCCAGATCCACTGGCACACCCCTTTTCCTCACTCGCAGGGAAGAGCATCCGACAGTAGGCGTGCGATTCGAACAGCCGTATCGAGAGCAGTCTTCAGGGTCCCACGACGACGCGGCCACGCCGACGGACCGCCGAGCACGCTGGCGGCAAGGCGCAATTTCGCGCATCGACCCCGAATGGAGGGGCTGCGGACTCCTAATCTGCGGGTTCGGGGGTCAGGTCCCTGGCGGCACCAGGGCGATACAAGGCAGCACCGGTGGCGATGAGGGCGCTCGCCAGGATCGTCGCGCCGATCGGACTGCGACAGGACGTTGAGCCCGCGGTCGATCGTGGGTCGGCACGCCATGAGGTGTGCCACTGACTCGCTATTCGGTGTCGGTGGGGTGTTCGCGGAGCCATCGCAGGATGGCGAGGAGTGCTTCGGTTTGGCACTGCTGGAGGGCTCGAGCGTGTGGGCCGTCGACGACGAACTCGTACGGCGGCGATGTAGTTGTGGGAGACCGTGATTCGGCCGGCGCCCGAGGCGCTGAGCGCCATTCCGGGCCGGATGTACGAGGCGTGGAACCGGGGAGACGTCGCCGGGTTCTTCGCCGGGTTCTTCGCCGACTTCGCCGACGACGTTCTGTTCGCGGAGCTCGAGGGGCATCCTCATGCCGGGCGAGAAGGAACCGCCGTCGACGCGCTACTCCATGCAGCTTTTCGTCGCGGTGTGGCGGGACGATCGCTGGGTGGTCGTGGCTCTGGAAAACGCACGTCTGCTCCCTGCCCGCCGGCTGACGCGAACCTGATCGCGGTTCCGCTCAGGAACGTCGGGCCGAGTCAGCCCTCAGCGCTCTGCCGATGCGTCGTGGCAGAAGCCTGGGACGGTCGAGCGACCCGGAAGCGACCCGGAAGTGACCGGCTCGCACGAGAGTGGTTCCGTCAGCTTCGGGTGAGACTGAGCTGAACCGTCCTGGGCTTGACCGAAACGTCACGGCACGTAGCGTTCGGCCTGGCCTGAAATGGCTTGAGGAGGATTCCTTTGAAGAAACCCCGCTTTGTAGCCGCCATCGCGAGCGTACTGCTCGCCGTCGGCATCGGGATTGCAACGACAACCCCGGCCTCTGCTTCCAGCACCGCACCCACGGCCAGTGGTCTCAAGCTCAGCGCACAGTCCGTCGCCGGACCCGCCCTGACCGGAAACGGCGTCAGCGGATTCTCCTTCAGGCCCAATTCCAACCCCTATGGGTTGGAGCTCAGAAACGCCTGGAACGCGTGCATCGGATTCCAGAACGGGGATGTCGGCGATGGCACACAAGCGCGCCAGGAGCCGTGTGACGGCCAACCCGACCAAGCCTTTCGGGAGTCCATTGTGGTCGGACCGGACGGCAATGAGCATACAATGTGGGTGAACTCCAAGGCTGGCAACAGGTGTCTCGATATCGCATACGGGGCCGATGTCGATGGTGCATACGTGATGCTGTGGGACTGCGACCCCAGCCACCTCTCCCAGCTCTGGAGCTGGAACGGCGCCCAAATCGGTTCCGGTTGGAACCTGACGAGCTACTGGATTGGTAAATGCCTTGGAATCGACGGCGGCAGCAACGGGGCAGGCTTGCCCGCAATCATCTGGGACTGCAACTCCAACAATGACCAGCTTTGGCACTTGACCTAGCCTCGAAAGTGGCTTGGTGGCCGCGGCTTCAGCCGGCCACCGAGCCACTTTGCTTTACCTCCCCGCGCAGAAAACCTCAACAGTTCTTGCCCTGCCCAAAAAACGGGCCGGCTCATCAGTTCTCTGAACACGAGGTCATAAACGTCGTTGTCATGCCTCGCTGGAGGCGGCGGATCTCAGGGCGGCAAGGCGGGGCATCAGTTCCAGGGCAGTGCCGCTGAGAACCGCGGTGCGCTCAGCGTCGGTGAGTTCCTCGCTGTGCTCGATCTGCCGGCGGCAGTCCACGGCCATGTCGTGGCGCAAGTAGGGGTAGTCGGTTCCGAAGACGACATGGTCGATACCGACGACCGAGCGCAGGTGGCGCAGCACCGGGTCGGTCCAGGACAACGCCGTGTCCCAGTACAGTCGCCGGAACGTGTCGGCCGCGCTGGCACGCTCGGCGCCGCCGGGGATGACGTCCATCGCGTCGACGATGCCGAACCGTCCGGCCAGATACGGCACTGTGCCGCCGGCGTGGGAGATGACGTACTTGACGTCCGGGGTGCGCGCGAAGGTGTTGCTGTAGTGCATGTGCGCGACCGCCCGGGTGGTGTCCGCGGTGAAGTCGATCAGCGAGTCGGGCAGGCCGAGGGCGTGCGCGGCTGGGTCGGGTGAGGCGTTCGGGTGGATGAAGACCACCGCCGCGCGGCGTTGCAGCTCCTGGAACAGCGGGTCGAAGCGCGGGTCGCCGAGGTAGACGCCGCGCGCGTTGCTGAACAGCACGACGCCGTCCAGGTGCAGTTCGTCGAGTGCGTAGTCGAGTTCGGTGAGAGCGCCGTCGACGTCGGGCAGCGGCAGGGCGGCGAAGGCGGCGAACCGGTCGGGGTGGTCCCGGATTTGCTGCGCGGCCAGTTCGTTGCAGCGCCGGGCCAGGGTGCGGGCCGCGGCGTCGTCGCCGGTGTGGACGCCCGGGGTGCTGATCGAGGTGACCGCGACGTCGATGCCGGCCTCGTCGAGGAAGTCCAGGGCACCGGTCAGCGACCAGGGTGGCGGTGCGATGCCGCCGACCGGGTTGTCGCCTTCGTTGGTGGCCTGCCAGAAGAAGTCCGGCAGCATGTGGTGGTGGATGTCGACCGTGAATGTCACGCGGTGTCTCCCAGTGTCTTGAGGCGCATGGCGAACTGCTCCTCGATCTGTCCTGGTCCGGCGCTGCCTGGGCGGTCAGGATTTTCCGGCGGCCATCGCGTGGGCGATGACGTTCTCGTTGCCGGTCGCCCATTGGATGGTGAACGTCAGCCCGGCGATACGCCAGCCGTCGGGGGTGCGCTTGAGCTGGTAGTCATGGCGGCCGCCGACAGTCCAGACGGGTCCTCCTGAGGCGTTGGCGAACACGTGGGTGCCCTGCATGTTGGCTCCGCAGGTTGCCGTGTCGCCGTCGAGGTTGATCACGTGTGAGGTGATCAGGTGGTGGACCGCGTTGAGATTCTGAAGGGTCTGGCGCCATCCGTCGACGAACTCGGCGGCGCTGACGCTTACGGGCTCGCCACCGGTCAGTGAGGTCCGGTCGTTGTAGACCGTGTCGGTGAACAGCTGCTCCAGCGTGTCCCAGTCGCGCGCGTCGAGCAGCAGCGCGAGGCGCCCGATCAGGTCGAGGATGGCGAGGCGGTCCCCGACTTCGGTGGTGGCGGCTGAGGTGCTCGTGGTCATGTTTGCTCCTATGCCTTGCCGTTCTGTGAAACACATCGAGCGTTCCGGACGATCCAGTGATTGCGCATCGCCAGAACCGAGTGAGTTCTCGCCGGCTGCCCCCACGATCGGCGCGAGGGACAGCCGACGAGCGTTGGTGACGGCTGCTAAGGAGTGGCGTCGCCGGCGAACAACGCTGCGAAGTCGATCGTCCCGGCCTGCAGTTTCGCGTCGTGCGGTGCGTTGCCGCCGCCGTCGGTGATGTAGATCGTACGTCCGCGGATCGCGGTGTCGGTGGGCGAGTCCAGGCCGTCGGCGGCGGTCAGGACGACCTTCGACCTCCCATCCGGGTAGACCACGGCGACTTCGTCCTGGCCGTTGAGGGCGACGAACGCCACGTCGGAGATGTCGGACAGGAACTTGAAGTCGTCGATCCCCGCCAGGCCGCCGGTGACCACCTTGATCGGCCCGGGGGCGCCGGTGGCCGTGACGGGTATCCGGAGCAGGGTCTGCCGGTCGGTGTTGGAAGCCCACACCGCGCCGTCGTGATAGGTGACGCCGTTGACCCCGAAGTGTCCCGGCCCCGACACGGCGGGGGCGAGGGCGGGATCGGTGAGCCAGGCCGTCACCGGACCACCGGAGGTGGGAACGGTCCAGATCGTCCCGGTCAGGCTGTCGGCCGCGTACAGGTTCCGGCCGGCCGCGTCGATCGTCAGCCCGTTGAGGAACTGGCCGGCCGGCAGTGCGCCGAAGCGTTCGGGGGTGCCGCCGGGAGGCAGCCGCCAGATGCCGGAGCGCGTCGGGTCCTGGGAAAGGACGTTGTAGTAGACGGTGCCGTGGCAATCGCGGACGTTGCCGCCGATCGCTTCCCCGGGCAGCCCGGTGACCAGGACTGTGCTCTGTCCGGTCGGGGTCGTGTGGAGCAACTCGGGCGGCTGGCCGGTGAGGAAGCCGAGCAGGGAGACGGTCAGCGAGCCGTCCGGGTTGATAGTGACGTTCTCCGGCTGTCCGCCTGCGGCATAGTCGAACGTCGTCACGGTCTTCACGTTCGTGATGACCGGGCTTGTGGCACCGGACCCAGTGGTGGCCCCGAGCGCGGACGGAGTGCCGAAGGCGACGGCCGCCGGCACGGCGAGCAGCGCCGCCGCAACCCGGACGCCAAGACTTCTGCTGTTCATCGACGTGGTCCCCTCGTCAGTACTGGACTTGCCGGTCACTGGAGGCCAAAGGCGTAGAGCTTGTTGTTGTTGAGCACCGGTGTGCTGGAGCCGAGGCAGAAGACACCGCAGTAGCCTGAACCCCAGTAGACGAAGCCGTTGGAGATCGCCGCTCCCCCGCTCACCGATCCGCCGCTGGCGAAGCTCCACAAGATCCTGCCGGACGCGGCGTCGAGGGCGTACATGTCGGTGCCGGTGGCGTCGAGCGATCCGGCGTAGACGACGCCGTTGGCGGCGTTGGTGAAGGAGACATCGGCCGCGCCGGTGGGATCAGGGGTCTGCCAGAGGATCTTCCCGGTGCCCGGGTCCAGTGCCGTCCACGATCCGGCGGTGGCCGTCTGGCCGGCGTAGGGCCCGGATCCGCCGAGGATGTAGGCCGTGTGGGCCACGTCAGCGAAGGGGACGTAAACGCGCTTGCCGTCGGTGGCCGTGCCCCATTCGATCCCGGTGCCGGGACCGACCGGGGTCTGCCAGGCGACCTTGCCGGTGGCGGGGTCGACGGCCCAGAAGATGCCGCTCTTCTGGCCGATGCCCAGCAACTGCTCGGGCCGGCCGGTTTTCGGGTTCGTGGTGGTGAACAGGTTCGGGCCGGCGCCGAAGTCGTAGTCCGGACCGCTCGGCTGGGGAATGGTCCACAGGTCGGCGCTCAGCGTGTGGTCGGCCCAGGCCACTGAGCCGTCACTGAGATGGAGGGCGAGGATCGAGTCGAGGTAGTCGTTCGCGGCCGCCGGGGTACAACCGGTCTGGCCCTGCACCGAGCAGACGCCCGCCGGGACGTTGTAGTTGTTGCCGGTGCCGGTGTACAGCAGCCCGCGGACCGGGTCGATCACGGGACTGGAGTCCCACACGGCGTTGCCGGTGTAGCCGCCGGGCAGGTTGGAGTCGCTGGTGCCGTTGTTCGACGGCACGGTGTACATCTTCCAGCGCGTCCGGCCGGTCGCCGCGTCGATCGCCGCGATCGCCCCGCGGAAGGTGCTGGTGGTGGTGGCCTCGCCCTTCGAGGAGACGCCCTGGTAGATGACACCGTTGTAGACAGTCGGGGATCCGGTGATCCCGGCGTCGGGATCGGTGTCCACCTGGGTAGACCAGATCAGATCACCGGTGAAACGGTTCACCGCGATCTCCTTGGCCCCATCCGTGCCTGACTTGAGGAGCCAGCCATCACCAAGAATGAGCTCGTCGCCGTATACGGCCGGGCTGGTGCGGGACACGTCGCCGGCGACGCCGGTGTAGCTGGAGATGTCCCGCGACCACAGGACGGTCCCGCTGCCCGCGGCGATCGCCCAGAGCTTGCCGCCGTAGTCGGGGACGTAGACGACTCCGTCCGCGACCGTGGGGGTCGCGGACACGGCGCCGGCCGTGGTCAGCGTCCAGCGCGGAGTCAGGGTATTGACGTTGGCCGGCGAGATCGTGCGCTCGAAGGGTTGGCTGTGCGTGTCGAAGATGTTCTGACCCGCCGACGGCCACGCGCCCGGCGCCCCGCTGGCGGCCCCGCCGGTGTTCGCAGCGGCCCCCGCGACGGACACCGCGAACAGGCCGGCGACCACCGCGGTCAGGGTTGCGCCCCGGGCGGTGCCACTGCCTGCCGAACGGGATCTGCGTATCAACATACTGCTCCTCGACTATCGAAGTAGAGCAAAGCACTGATGTACAAAGAGTCACCGCCGGCACGGTGATGGGTCATCACTGGATTCGGGTGATTCGGCCGCCGAGTGGGCCCACAGGCCTAGGGCACCCTGACACTCGCGGCAGGGGGTCTCGTCCTGCTCCTGCTGGCCGGCCTCGGTGAGCCTGACCTTGCGCGCGATACCCCCTCGGCTTCCGGGATCCGCTCGATCAGGTGATGGAGGGGTGGCGGCGCGAGCGGTCGCAGATCCAGGCCGCGCCTGCTTGGTGTTGCTTCCTCAGGTCGGGGTGGCCACGACGGAAGTGCCGTCAGCGAGAAAGGCGGTGATCTGCTCCTGGTGGTGTGCGGTGCGGAGTGAGCCTTCGGATCTCGAGCAGGTCAAGGCCGAGTGCCTCCATCTCGGCCAGCACGCCGTATAGCGCCGACTGGTCCAACAGGCCGGTCAGTACGGTGTGCGTGCCGCGATGGCGTGCTGCCAGTTTCGGAAACGCCGCCAGCATGGTGGGGCCGAGGTGCCCCTTGATTCGGATCAGGTAGGGGGCGGGCGTCGGGTCCATGGCACCACGATCGCGGGCGGGCAGGTTACCCCGCACCACTGGAATCCAGTGACTCTGCCGGTCGAGACAGCTAGCGGGTGTGGCGCGCGGCCAGCAGCCGCAGTTCCCGGGCGCGTCGCACGGCCGAGGACCGGTCGCGGACCTGGAGCTTGGCGTAGATGCTGCGCAGGTGGGTGTTGACGGTGTGCAGCGAGACGGACAGTTCGCCGGCGATCTCGGGGCGGGACAGGTTCGTCGGCAGGTACCGCAGCACCCTGAGTTCGGTCGGCGTGATGTCCTCCATCGGCGGCGATGGGGGTTGCTCTTTGGCCGGCAGGGATGAGCCGCGCAAGATGTCCAGGATGTCGGTGACCAGCGCGCGGTGCGCTGTCTGGTGCCCGGGGATTTCCGCCAGCAGTTCCCGGGAGCCGGTCATCGCGAACGGCAGGACCAGCCTGTCGGACTCCGCCAGTGCCAGGGCTTGTTCTGCCGCGTGGTGTGCAGCGCGCTGGTCGCCGAGCTCGCGGTGGGCGAGTCCGGCGAGCAGGTACGCCTCGACGAGCGTGGCGTAACCGAGGACCGGTGCCGTGCCGTCTAGGACGTCGTGCACCGCGTCCAGGGCTCCGGCAGGATCGCCTTCGGCGAGGCAAATCGCCGCGACGGCGTTACGGATCTCGCCGGAGCCGGCCCGCTCATCGTTAAGTGCCGCGAGGGCGGCGCGGGCTTCGCCGGTGAGCCCGAGGCGGGCCAGCGTGGAGAGCCGCCAGCCGGTCATCTGGCTCGCTAGGGCCTGCGATCCTTCCAGTTGCGATGCCAGGTGTTGGGCCGTGCCGAACTCTTCGAGCGCCTCGGGGAGGCGTCCGCGGCCGGCGTGCAGCATCCCGGCTGTCTGGTGCAGCAGTAGCCTGATGTCCGGGCCGGTGTCTGTTTGCAGAGCCTGTTCAGTGCGCAGCAACCACTGCTCGCCCTCGTCGAACTCCCCCAGCAGCACCATCGTGCCGGCGAGCGTCATCGTCGCGGGCGCGACCACCGGTTCGGCGCCCCAGCCGTACCGGTCGGCGAGCTCGATCGCCTCGCGGCAGCGCTGTTGGGTGGTGGCGAACGAGTCGCTCTTCGGCAGATCGGCACCGTGGAAGATGTAGGCGAAGCTGAGCTGGGCCAGGCAGCCGACTTCCAGGTACGGCCGGCTGATCTCCCGGGCCAGGGCCGCGCCCTCCTTCAGGTGGCGTACGGCGTCCGGCAGTCCCAGAGACCATGCCTCGGCGGTCCCCAGGTTCATCAGCGCGACCGCGCGCAGGTCGCCGTCCAGGGCGATGTCCTGGTCGGACTGCCCGGATACCGGGGCGTCGAGGAATTTGACCTGCTCGATGACGCCGTCCAGATGGCCTCGCCGTCTGGCCAACGACAGCTGCAACGACGCGATCGCCACCCCGAGGCGCCGCTGACGCTCAGGTGATGTTGTTTCGGCATACGCCTCGGCAACCGCCAGGTGCGCGGCCGCCTCGTCCAGGCGCCCCTGGACCAGGTCGCCCATCGCACGGACCAGGGCCAGCTCGGGGAAATCCCCTCCCGGCGGGAAGGCCCGCAGCAGCGCCTGCATGGTCTGCGCCTGCCCGTCCAGGGTCAGGCTGAACGCGTGGTCAGCCAGCAGCCGGGCCGCGTCGGCCCAGTCGCCGGCTGCCTGCGTGTGCCGGACGGCGTCGGCCACCTGACCGTGCAAGGTGAACCATCCGGCGGCGCGCCGGTGCAGCGCCGGCACTTCTTCAGGCAGCGTCCGGCGCAGCTCCAGCCGCAGCAGGTCCGCGAACAGGTGGTGGTAGCGGAACCAGGTGCGCTCGCCGTCGAGCGATCCGACGAACGCGTTCGCGTCCTCAAGCCCCAGCAGGATCTGCTCCGAGCCCGGGCGGCCGGTCAGCAGGTCGGCCAGCTCCCCGTTGACCCGGTCCAGCAGGGAGGTGCGAAGCAGCAGGTCCTGGACGTCGGGCGGCTGGCGTTCGAGCATCTCGTCGATCAGATACTCGGCGACCGTGCGGTCGCTGCCCGAGAACTCTGCGACGAACCGCTCGGGGTCGGGGTGCCCGGCCAGGGAGAGCGCCGCAAGCCCCAGGCCCGCAGCCCACCCCTCGGTCCGCTGGTACAGCCGCGCCGCTCCAGAATCGGAGAGGGCGATACCTGAGGCGGCGAGCAGTTCGCGGGTCTCACGCTCGGAGAAGCGCAGGTCCGTCGCGCGGATCTCGGCGAGTTCGCCGGTCAGGCGCAGCTTGTGCAGCCGCAGCCGGACATCGTGACGCATGGCCAGGATCGCGTGCGCGTGCGGAGGCAGGGCGGTCAGCAGCCTGATGAGCTGAGCGGGTGCCTCCGGCGCGCGCAGCTCATGGAGATCGTCGATGACTAGCGTGACCTCGCCGGGAACGTCGGCGAGCTCTGCCAGCACCCGGTCGACCATGGCCGGCGCGTTGAAGTCGGGCGTCGCCGCCGGTGCCGCGCCATCGCCGTCGTCCACGCCGGTGATCTGGCGGACCGCGCGGAGTAGATCCAGCCAGAACTGCTGGGTGTCCTGCTGGCCGCGGGGCACCTGCACGAGCGCGAACCGACGTGGCTGACCCGGCCGGTCGGCCCAAGCGCGCAGCAAAGAGGTCTTCCCGCTGCCGGCCGGAGCCGAGATGACCGTCACTTTGGCCACCGCCGCACGATCCAGGGCAGCGACGAGGTCATCCCGGTCGATCAGCCGGGGAGCTGCTGGAGCCGCCGTCAAAGGCCCGCCTTGATTGTGTCCACGCCCGACACCCTGGCGCCGGTCATCCAGCTCCGGTGCCTGTTCCGTCGCCTCAAGGCTAGCGTGCACGAGTCGTCAAGAGCATGTGAACACGCATCACCCGAATGGCGGTACGGCAAGCCCGCTGGCGAGGACCGCCGCACTAACCCCCGCCACGGCCCGCGAACTCGCCGCCCCATCAGCGGTCGCGGGCCGCCGCGTAGCCCGCGTATCAGCCCTCGAGGGTTCCCATGTACTCAGGGGCGTAGCGGTCACCGGTGACCACGCCGTGCGGGGCGACCGCCTCGATCGCGGCGATGTCGTCGCCGGTGAGTGCGACGCCGGTGGCCGCGGCGTTCTCCTCCAGGTACCGGCGGCGCTTGGTACCGGGAATGGCGACCGCGCCTTGGTGCTGGACCCATGCCAGCGCCAGCTGGGAGGCGGTCACGCCCTTGGCCGCAGCCAGGCGGTTGACCTGCTTGACGACCTCGAGGTTGCGCGCGAAGTTCTCGCCCTGGAACCGGGGGTCGGTGCGCCGCCAGTCGTCTTCGGCGAAGTCGTCGGGGCTGGTGATGGCCCCGGACAAGAAGCCTCGACCCAACGGCGAGTACGCGACCAACCCGACCCCTAGCTCCTGCAAGGTCTGCAGCACTCCGTTGTGCTCGATGCCGCGCTCGAACAGCGAGTACTCCGTCTGGACGGCGGTCAACGGGTGGACCGCGTGGGCGCGGCGGATCGTAGCGGCGGACGCCTCGCACACCCCGATGTAGCGGACCTTGCCGGCGGCGACCAACTCGCCAAAGGCACCGATCGTCTCCTCGATCGGCACAGCCGGGTCGATGCGGTGCAGGTAGTACAGGTCGACATGGTCGGTATCCAGGTGCCGCAGCGACCGATCCAGGGCCCGGCGCACGTAGTCGGGCCGGCCGTTGAGACCGACCGCCTGCCCGTCGTCGGTGATCTCAAAGCCGGTCTTGGTGGCGACCACGGCCGCGTCCCGGCGCCCGGCCAGCGCTTTGCCGACCAGTTGTTCGTTGACGAAGGGGCCGTAGCTCTCGGCGGTGTCCAGCAGGGTGATGCCAAGCTCCAACGCCCGGTCGATCGTGGCCAGCGACTCCGCCTCGTCGGTGGCGCCGTAGAACGTACTCATGCCCATACAACCCAGGCCCTGGATGCTGACGGTCAGGCCTTCACTGCCCAGCGAACGCTGTTCCACGACTTCCTCCCAGTGAGAAGAGCGACTGCGCGGAACTCCCGGTCGAGGGAAGTCGACCTCCACACGGAGCAGAGGCCTCTTTTCCGGACAGTCTGCCCCCTATGTTGCAACGCTCGCGGCTCAGGCGCCGGTCGATACCGGCCGCCCCGGGGCGTCTGTGCCTCGGCCGCTTGCGCAGCGCACCCGGTCGGGCCCGTGCCGGCATGTCCGGCCTCAAAATCACTGGGATCCAGCGATGCCTACTCACCCGGCCGGCGGTAAGCCTGGCCTCGTTGTGGAAGCTCGCACGGCTGCCAGGGACGTGCTCCGAGATCCACCGGGAGAGACCGTGACCTCGCCAGACTCCGGCGTGGACAGCGTCCCCGAACTACCCGGCGACGTGCCCGCCGCGCCACCATCAACGCTCCGCGGCGGCAGGCCCTGGTCGCGCTGCACAGCGTGGTCGGGCAGGACTCCGGGGTCGCCTTAAGTCTGCTCAACACCTGCCAGCGGGTCGGCGGCGCGATCGGGCTGGCACTGCTCGGCGCTGTCGCCTGGACAACCGTCGCGAACACCGCCAGGACTCAGGTCGCGTACGCGGCGACCGCCACATAGCCGGGTTCCCCCGTGCCTGCGTCCATCGACGACCACGCGCTGACGGTCGGCTTTCCCCGGGCGTTCGCGGTCGCCGCCGGGATCGGACTGCTCGCCCTGGTCATCGCGATCGCCACCATCCGGGTCCGCCGCCATCCGGGTCCGCCGCCAGGACCTGTCCGGCGATATGCCCCCGCTTCTGCCGCGCTCAGGTCGCGCGAATCGCCGTGATCCAGTGATGCCCGCTCACCTGCCTGTCGGAAAGCCTGGATGTGAGCCGCCGTCCAGCGAACTCCGACCGAAGGGAGCTTCTCCGTGAGCGCCGAACAGCGAGAGAACCTCGAAGCGATCCTGCGGCAGTCGGCCTTCCCCGCCGACATCGACCTCGAGGAGCAGCGGCGACTGCTGCGGGAGTTGTTGTCAGCCCAGCCTTTGCCAGCCGACGTGACCGTGACCGCGTCCACGCTGGGCGGCGTCCCGATCGCAAAGGTCACCGTCGACGGAGTCGAACCCCGCCACACAGTCCTGTACTTCCACGGCGGCGTGTACGTGATGGGGGATGCGTTCACCGCTGCCGACCTCGCCTCGCAGGTTGCTCGCCGGACTGGCGCCAAGGCGATCTCCGTCGACTACCGGCTCGCCCCCGAGCACCCGTATCCGGCAGCGGTGGACGATGCTCTGGCGGCTTACGAAGGACTCCTGCAGAACGGTACAGCCGCCTCGGACATCGTCTTCGCAGGCGAGTCAGCCGGCGGCGGACTCGCCGTCGCCACCATGGTCAATGCCCGCGATCACGGGCTGCCGCTGCCCGCAGCGGCCTATGTCATGTCGCCGTACGTCGACCTCACCCTGGCCGGGGCGACCATGGAGACCAAGGGGGCGGTCGACCCGCTGATGAGTCGGCAAGGCTTCCTCGCCCAAATCGCGAACTACACATCGGGACAGGACGCTGCCTTCGGGCTGATCAGCCCCATCTTCGCCGACCTGTCCGGCCTTCCGCCCCTGGTCATCCAGGTGGGAACGTACGAGGTGCTCCTCGACGACGCCATCCGCCTGGCTGGCGCGGCCGCCGCCGCTGACGTTGAGGTCGTCCTCGACGTCACCCCCGGAGTGACGCACGTCTTCCAGGCCTATCACGCGATCCTCGACGAAGCCGTCGTAGCGCTGGACCGGGCCGGACAGCGCCTGTCGGCGCACCTGGCTGGCGCGAAGCGCGTCACCGCTCACGCCGAATAGCACATCAAAGAACTGATAGCAGATCACTGATCGACAGGAGTCCGATATGAGCGAGGCGACCGACTGGAACGCGGGCACCGTCGCGGAGTTCCGTGCCAACGAGGGCAAGGTCGGCGGTCCCTTCGAAGGCGCCCCGATAGTCCTGCTACATCACCGCGGCCGCAAGAGCGGGCAGGACCGTGTCACCCCGATGATGTACCTGGCACACGAGACCGATCCGGACCGCATCTACGTCTTCGCATCCAAGGGCGGCGCGCCCACCAACCCGGACTGGTACTTCAACTTGACCGCCGCCGGTAGCGGCAGTGTCGAACGCGGAACCGAGACGTACGAAGTGAGCGTCCGCGAAGTCCCCGGCGCCGAACGCGACCGGATCTACGCCGAACAGGCGCGGCGCTACCCGGGCTTCGCCGAGTACGAACGCCAAACAGCTGGCGTGCGCACCATTCCCGTTCTCGAACTCAGCCGGGCGTAGAGATCCCTTTCCCGCGCCACACGAAAGCCATTGCCCCGAAGGAGATGCAGGGAACATGCCCAAGGCAGTCAGATACGACCGGTTCGGCGGGATCGACGTCCTGCGGGTCGAGGAGGTGGAACGGCCCGTACCCGGGGACGGGGAAGTTCTCGTCCGCGTGAAAGCGGCCGGCATCAACCCCAGTGAAGCGGCCATCCGGACCGGGGCGGTGGCACAGATCTTCCCGTCGACGTTCCCGTCCGGGCAGGGCAGCGACCTGGCCGGGATCGTCGAGGAGGTCGGCGCTGGCGTCACCGGGTTCTCGATCGGCGACGAGGTGATCGGCTTCAACCAGAAGCGGGCCTCCCAGGCCGAGCTGACCCTCGTCGAGGCCGGCGACCTCACGCACAAGCCGGAGAACGTCTCCTGGGAGGTGGCCGGCAGCCTGTACGTCATCGGCGTGACCGCGCGGGGAGCGGTCAACTCGGTCACGCTCAAGGAAGGCGAAACCGTCGTCATCTCCGGGGCCGCCGGCGGAGTCGGATCCCTCGCCGTCCAACTCGCGCGCCGCACCGGGGCCACAGTCATCGGCCTGGCCAGCGAAAGCAACCACGAATGGCTGAAAGGCCACGGCGTGATCCCGGTCGCCTACGGCGACGGCGTCGCGGACCGGATCAAGGCCGCCGCACCCGACGGCGTGGACGCCTTCATCGACACCCACGGCGGCGGCTACGTCGAGCTGGCCCTCGCCCTCGGCGTCGCGCCCGACCGGATCGACACTATCGCCGACTTCGCATCCGCCGCGAAGTACGGGGTGAAGACCGACGGCGGCACAGCGGCCGGGCCCGGCGCCGCGGTACTCGCCGAGCTAGCCGGCCTGATCGCCGACGGACACCTCGAGGTGCCCATCGCGAACGTCTACCCGCTGACGCAGGTCCGCGAGGCCTACACCGAGCTCGAACGGCGCCACACGCACGGCAAGATCGTCCTCAGGCCCTAGGCCGTAGTCCTGTCCTGCATCGTTCGTCCGCCCGACAGACCAAACGACGGACCGCCTCCCCGACAGGAGATCTACATGACAACCGACATCGAGGCACTCGTGCGCCGCGCGTACCACCTGGCAGAGGGCGATGTCCTGGACGCCCAGGGGTTCGCCGAACTGTTCACCGAGGACGGCGTCTTCAACGGCATCGGCGGTGTGACCGGCCAGGAAAGCTACCGGGGCGAGCACCTCGGCGACGTGATCATCTGGATGGGCAGCTTCCTTCCCGACGTCCACCGGGAACTCCACCGGGTCAACGTGCTCGGAGACGTCGTCGCCATCGAACTGTCCATCCAGGGCACCTTCCTCGGGCCCTTCGACACACCCGCCGGCGCGATCCAGCCGACAGGGGCCAGCCTCGACATCCCCACCGCCGACTTCTGGTACGTGCGCGACGGCAAGATCCAGGAGTTCAACTGCCACATCGGCACGACCACCATGTTCGCGCAGATAGGCGTACTGCCCGACTTCGCATCCGCTATCGCAGCGTCCGCTACCGAAGGTAAGTCGGCCAGCGACTGAATGCCACGCCGGAGGCGGTCGTGCTGGCGGGTCGAGGAATCGTTCCAAGCCGGAAAGGGCCTGACAGGCCTCGATGAACACCAGGGCTGCCCCTTCGCTCTTGGGCGCGCTGAACCGAGCTGGCCATGCTCGCCCACGCATTCCTCGCCGCCCTCGCCGCTGAACAGCCCAACCTGCCCGGCGACGCGGACATGATCTCGCTGACCTGCCAGGAGACAGCCCCTGCGATCTACTCGAATCGGTTGCACCGTCGGGGCAGAGAAAATTACGTGACCGGCGGTCTTGATTGCGCGCGGATTTTCATGATGCCGGTGTCAGCGATGTCCGGAATAGTCGAAGGTGATCGTCCAGCTCCACAGCAGCAGACCCAGTGGGCCAAGAATGAGGAACCACACGTCCCTGATCCACGCGGCACTACCCGAGCGGTAGACCGTGCCGTCAACGTCCACAGCGGCCACCGCGTCGCCGATCGATGACGTGGTGTCGGACTGGAGGTCCACACCGGTCAATGTTGGCGACTGTGCACCCGCACGCAGTGCTCCTATTGAAGACTGAAAGCCTTACGGTGGCCGCAGGTCACAGCCTAATGCCGGCGCAACGGCACGCGATGTTCGAAGGCCTGACGGACCGGATCGCAGAACGATCCAGCCGCGTCGAACCGAGCCGTCGTGTGGAAGTCGATGCTCAGTCTGATGACACGCCTGCTGCGCAAGCGCCTGGTTCAGATTCAGGTTGATCACTCGGTCACGATGAGAACGAGTTTGCCGGCCGTGCGACGGGTCTCGCCGCGCCGGTGTGCCTCGGCGGCCTGCTCCAGCGGCAGCACGCCGTCGATCTCGGCGCGCAGGAGGCCCTTGTCGACCAGTGCCGCGATCGCCGTCATGCCGGCGTGGTCGGCTTCGACGGTCAGGTATTCCAGTCGGACGCCATGCTCTTTGGCCGCGGACTTCATGTGTTCGACCTGTGAGAAGACGATGGCGACGAGGATGCCGCCCGGGCGCAGGGTTCGCAGCGACCGTGGAGCGTAGTCGCCGCCGACGGCGTCGAGCACGACGTCGACGTCCCGGACCGTCTCGGCGAAATCGGTCTGGGTGTAGTCGACCACTTCGTCGGCGCCCAGGCCGCGGACGAAATCGTGTTTGGGCGCGCTGGCCGTACCGATCACGTGTGCGCCGCGAGCCTTGGCGATCTGCACGGCGAGGTGGCCCACTCCGCCGGCCGCGGCGTGGACGAGCACCCGCTGGCCCGGCTGGACGTCGGCCGTGTCCACCAGCGCCTGCCAGGCGGTGAGCGCGGCCACCGGCAGCGCCGCCGCCTGCACGTGGTCGATTCCCACCGGTTTGCGAGCGAAGTTCCGGGAGGGGGCGGCCACGTACTCGGCGTAGGCGCCGGCGCCCCGCGGGTAGTCGAGCATGCCGAAGACCTCATCGCCCGTCTTGTGGCGCGTCACGCCCTCTCCAACGGCCTCGACGACGCCGGACACGTCCCAGCCCACGACGAAGGGCGGCGCGCCCAAGTAGAGGCCGGTCTTGCGGTGCAGCCAGTCGGTCGGGTTGACGCCGGCGGCGTGCACCCGGACCAGGACGTCCGTGGGCCCGAGTGTCGGCCGGTCGAGCTCGACGACGGTAAGGACCCCCGGACCGCCCAGGACCTCTTGGCTGATCGCGCGCATCAACGGCTTCCTTCCTCACGGCACGCCCTGCGCGTACGACTGCGACCAGCCTGCTAGTACCGGAGAACGACGGAAAGTGTCCCGATGGACATCATGTGCAAAGATCTGGCCATGCACCGCATCGTCGTGCTCGCTCTGGAGAACGTCTATCCCTTCGAACTCGGGATCCCCGCGCGGGTCTTCGGCGCGGCCCGAGGCCCCGCGGGCGAGCAGCTCTACGAGGTGGTCACGTGTTCGCTCGACGGCGGACCGGTCACCACCGCCGCCGATTTCGCCGTCGTGGTGGAACACGGCATCGAGGCGCTCGAGACCGCCGACACCCTGGTCGTCCTGCCGTTCGCGTGGGAACCCGCGGACGAGAACGCGCCCGACCTCCCGCCCGACCTCCCCGCTGACCTCCCCGCCGACGTGTTCGCCACGCTACGGCCGGGCACGCGCGTCGTGTCGATCTGCACCGCAGCCGTCCTACTCGCCGCCGTCGGCCTCCTCGACGGTCGGTCCGCGACCACGCACTGGGAGGAGGCCGAGCACTGCCAACGGCTGTTCCCCCGCGTGGATTGGGACGCGGATGTGCTGTTCGTGGACGACGGCGACGTGCTCACCTCGGCCGGCGTGGCCGCCGGCATCGACCTGTGCCTGCACATCATCCGACGCGACCATGGCAGCGCCGCCGCGAACCGCGCGGCCCGCCACTGCGTCGTGCCGCCCTGGCGCGACGGCGGGCAGGCGCAGTACATCGAACGTCCGGTGCCGAGCCCGTCGACGGCCGCGACCGCGGCCACGCAGGCCTGGGCACTCCAGCGACTCGAGCGTCCGCTGCCGCTGGCCGAGCTCGCCGGGCACGCCCGGATGAGCGTGCGGACCCTCAGCCGCCGCTTCCGGCAGGAAGTCGGGATGACCCCCGGCGACTGGCTGATCCAACAACGCGTGGAACTCGCCCGACACTTGCTGGAGGCCAGCGACCTGCCCATAGACCAGATCGCCCGCCGCACCGGTCTGGGCACCTCGGCCTCGCTCCGCCGACACCTGCACGCCGCGATCGGCATTTCACCCCTCGCCTACCGGCGGACGTTCCGCGCGACTGGGGCTGTCGACCAGACGCCAAAGCACTGACGGGCCGATCGGGAAACGATCGCGACGAGCCTGATGCGCGGCATCGCGCCATGGCGCCGCCCCCGGCCGGAACAACTCCGTTGGTGCCCGGAATATCGCCCGCTGATCGCTGCCAGGCGTCGATGCCACGCTCAAGCTCCACGGAAACCACCTCGCCAGGCCGGATCCGACGGGGACCATTCAGGTAAGTCAGGGTTCGACGTCGCCGAGCTCGTGTGGGCGTTGGCCAAGGAGTGTCGTGGCAGAAGCCTGGGACGGTCGAGCGACCCGGAAGCGACCCGGAAGTGACCGGCTCGCACGAGAGTGGTTCCGTCAGCTTCGGGTGAGACTGAGCTAAACCGTCCTGGGCTTGACCGAAACGTCACGGCACGTAGCGTTCGGCCTGGCCTGAAAACCCCGCTTTGTGGCCGCCGTCGCAAACGTACTGCTCGCCGTCGGCATCGGGATCGCAACAACAGCCCCGGCCTCTGCTGCCAGCACCGCACCCACGGCCAGTGGCCTCGAGCTCAGCGCACAGTCCGTCGCCGGACGGCGGCAGCAACGGCGCAGGCTTGCCCGCAATCATCTGGAACTGCAACGCCAACAATGACCAGCAGTGGTACACGACCTAGCCCCTAGAGTGGCTTGGCGGCCACGGCTTCAGCTGACCACCAAGCCACTTTGCTTTACCTCCCCGTGCAGAAAGTCTTAGCCTGGCGCGTTCATCACGCGAATCGGAGTCCTGAGTCCCCGTAGAGGAAGTGTGCCTCGACCCGGGATGATCCGTCCCAAGCTCGTCGTGACGGCGGACACTCCAGCCAGGGTTCCGGCAGATCCGCCAGCGGGATCTCGGCGACGATCCCCTTCTGCACTGCTCCGGCCACACGGCCGGGACTAGCCGCGAAGTGTCACCTGTCCGTAGAACCGTGTGGGCGTGGGCACGGCTGCGAGCATCATGCGTGCGTGCCCGCCTGGCCGTGGGGTCAGCGCGTATCGCGTCGTCAGCAGTCGACACAGCAGGATCAGCTGTGTGGTTCCCAACGTGGCCCCGACACAGGACGTCGGCGCCCAGCCGAACGGTATGTATGGCGCCCGCGCGGTCGGCTCGCCTGTGCCGTTCGGACCGTTCGGACCGTTCGGACCGTTCGGACCGTTCGGACAGTTCGCATTCGATGCCTCCGGCAGCCAGCGATCAGGGTCGAAGGTCTCCGGATCCGTCCAGTACGCCGGATCGTGGTGCACCATGAGCGAGCTGAGCAGATACAGCTGGCCGGGATGCAACGTGTGACCGGCCACCTTGGTCTCCCGCCGGACGACGCGCGCCAGCAGCGACGGCGGGTTCCACAGCCGGAGCACCTCCTTGACGAACCGATGCGTGACCGGCGCGCTGCGGGTCGGCGAGGCGTGGAACTCCTCGTCCGGCACATCGAGGTGCTCCTTGCGAAGCAACTCGGCCCAGTGTGTCTGCCGCTGCAACTCGAACATCACACTCGCGGCGGCGGACCCCGGCGGTCCGGCCACCGCGGTCAGCATCGCGGTCACCGCGTCCACCGCCCGGTCCATGCCGAGGTCGGGCAGCAGGTCGCGGACGATCGGCTCGGTCAGGTCCAGCCGGCCCGGCCGGCTCCCGCGTGAGCGCCCTCGGAGCTCCATCCGCACGGCCAGCCCGGCGCGGATCTGCGTCATGGGCGACGTCGACAGCCGTGAGTTGTCGAGGTGGCCGGACTCGGCGGTGGCGAGCAGGTGGCGGATCTTGCCGATCAGGTCGGCGTGGACGACGGCCGCGGCGCGCGGAGACAGGCCGTCGATGATGACGGGCACGGTGGCGCGCGTGATGGTCTCGTGCGCGAGCCACACCAAGTCCACTTCCCGGCCGAGGCGGGCGTGGAAGACGGCGCGCATGCGTTCTTCGAGCCCCGCGGTGGTCTGGGCGCCGGACAGCGCGCGGATCCGGCCCAGCCACGCTCCCCGCACCTGATCCCAGGTGACGACGGGGCTGGGGCGGCGGCGCAGCAGGTCGATCAGCCGGTCGCCGAGCGGCGAGCCGACGACGTTGTGGGTGTGCACCCGCCGCGCGAGGTCGGGGTCGAAGATGCCGAGTTCGCCGTCGTCGACCCAGAAGACGCTGCCCTCGTCGTGGTAGCGCCGGCGCAGGGTGCTGATGAACTCGCGCTGCTCCGGGGACTCCGGTTCGCGTGCGTTCTGGTCGGCGCTGTCCGCTGCGGGCACTTCCATGTGTCTCCTCAGCTTGCTCGAAGTGCTCGAAGCGCTCGACTAGCCTTATCGACTCCGCGTGCTCGGCGCGCCCCGCGTGCTCGGCGCGCTCGACCGGGAGAGCGGATCCGCCCTCCCGGCGCGAGGCAGCCGTTCTACATGTTGTGGTACACGTACCAGTTGAAGTACCGCGAGTACCCGCGGGTCCTGATTGACAGCGCCCGCTGCGTTGCATGCGCGATCTTCCTCATGGTCACCTCCTTACACGGTCAGCAGGTAGACGTTCGGGCGGTCGCCCGGACGCGGAACAGGGGCGGCGCCAGGGCCGGGCCCATGTCGGGCCGGTCGGCGCGGGCGCTCACGCGAACCTCGTAGCGGAAGATCTCCTCGAGCAGCCGCTCGACCAGCTCCAGCGCGATCGCCGCACCGGTGCAGCTGTGCGGGCCCCAGCCGAAGGGCAGGTACGCGGGCGGTCCGGTCAGGTCGGCCCAGCGTTCCGGGCGGAAGGCGTCGGGCTCGGGCCAGTGTTCCGGATGGCGGTGCACCAGGTAGCTGCACACGATCACGTCGTCGTCGCGGCGCAGCCGGGTCCCGGCGAGTTCGTGGTCCTGGGCCACCGTCCGTCCGAACAGCCACGCCACCGGCCACATCCGCAGCGCTTCCCGCACCACCCAGCCGTGCCGCGCGCTCTCCGGCGCGACGCCGCCGGTGAGCAGCACCGACCAGCCCAGCGCGAAGCCCACCGATCCGGTGAGCGCGAACACGTGCGAGATGAAGACCTCCGCGACGTCGCGGTCGGGCTGATCCCCGGCGCTCAGCGCGACGACGTCCAACAGGTCGCCCGGCGGATGTCCGCTGCCGGCGCGCCGGCTCTGCCGCACCGCTTCGGCCAGTCCGTCGAACGCCCGCTTCCGGAACCGGGCCCGCTCCCGCCGCGAGTACCGGCCTCGCGCTCCGGCCAGCACGCCGCGTTCGAAGATCTCGTTCAGCAGTGCCCGCTGCGCCGGGTCGCGGTGCCGCCCCACGAGCAGGTCGGCCGTCAGGTCGTAGACCAGGCGATTCCCGGCGTCTGGCCACTCGGTCTCTGCGACTCCGATTCCAGCTCCGACGCTGCTGCCGACGCCGACCAGACTCCGGGCCACCGCCTCAGGCACCGCGGCGAACACCTCGGCCATCCGCTCGCGCAGGAAGACCCGACCGGCCCGAGCGATATCCACCTGGGCCTGCCGCGGTCCGAAGATCCCGTGCCGGATGTGGAAGAAGTCAGAGTGCTCACGGAACAGCCCGTCCGGGTTGCCGAGCACCGCCTTGGCCGCTTCGGGGTCCGCGAAACAGACCGGCGTGTGCGGTAGGCGGACCACGTCGCCCTGATCCCGCCGCGCGGCCTCCAGCTGAGGCAACAGCTCTCTTCCACGATCCGACCGCGACACGCCGACCTCCCACAGGACGCTTCCAGATACGGTGAGCCGTGCCGCGATACACGGAGAATGAGCCGGGGCTCGTGCTATCGAGTCCCCCCTAGCCGGTAAGCCGGAAACTCCCGGAACTTTCTCTGAGACTTTTTTGGCTTGATCTGGCGGAATACTCCATCCGTGTCAAGCTCCGCGCCAAGACGATGAGCGAACACTCGGATACGGCGTCGTTGGGGTATGTGGCTCACAAGGGTGCTGTCATCCGAGCGCTCACCGCCGCGGACTTGATTGAGGCGTGTCAGCCCTGGCTTCGGTCACCGCGCGCACCTTGGGCGCCGGAGGACTTTGACGCTTCCGTGTTCGAGCATGTCGCACCGCTCGTCCAGACAAGGATCACGGTCTTGGGCGAGGTCGTCGACTACGTCGACTTCCTGTTCCTGTCGGAGCCAGTCCACGATGAGCAGTCATGGTCCAAGGCGGTAAAGCTTGTGACTGGCGCACCGCGGACATCCAAGTCCTCTCTGGAAGCCGTCGCAGCTCCACTGGGGTTGAAGATGGGCAAGGCCCAGGCACCGGTGCGAGTTGCTACGACCGGTCGAACGGTCGGATTCCCGCTGTTCGAGTCGTTGGAAGCTCTTGGCCGCGAGCGAACTCTTAGCCGTCAAGCCTGAGAGGCGCCAGCCCGAACCAGTCCGGTCTGGGCTGCTGCAGCTGGTTCGCCAACTGCAGCATGAGTCCGTCCTGGTTGGGCGGTCCGTAGAGCATCACCCCGATGGGGAGGCTGTCCGGTCCTAAGCCAGCAGGAATTGCCAGCCCCGGGATGCCGGTATCGTTGCCGAACGCGGTGTAGCGGGCGGCAGCTCGACGACGACGCGCTCGACCATGCCTGCGCATGTCGGCGCCTGCTCGAGCCGTGCGGTCCTGGCTGGCAACCGACCCGATGGGCCGCTGACCCACCGGATCACGCAGTTGATCGAACCGCCGCGGACCATGCGACGACTCGCTGCGGCGAACTGGCTGCACGTCAACGGCCTGGAGCCGATCGCGGAGCTCGGCGCCCTACCGGCCGCGCGATCCCAGCCCGCTGAACCGCCTGGACCACCTCGACCCGGGCCTGTGCTCACCGGCGACACGTCCTTGAAGTCCGACGTCCAGGCGCCGACAGCACAGCCGTGCTGCATCACGGTGTTACGGCGCCGTCGGACCTGCGGCCCATTGGAAGACGGTGCCTTCGTGGATCGCGGCGTAGACCCGGTCGCGCAGCCGGTTCGCCTCGGTATCGGTCAGCGTCCGGTCCAAGCGGCGCAGCACCACCCGCACCAGCAGGTTCCTTTGATCCACGCTTGCGCCGAGGCGGGATAGCGCCTGGGACAAGATCTCGACCGATTCCACGGCGACCGCATCCTCGCCGAGGGCGTCGCGGACCCGATCGCCCAGGTCTTCGCCGACGGTGCCGGCACCCACGGCCACCGACGGGTCGCGCCGGACCGCAGGCATCGCCGACACCGGCCGATACGGCGCCAGATCCAGCATCTGTGCGGCGATCGCCGGGTCGGGCGCGCGCAGCGCCCTGATATCCGGGATGCCCTTGACCAGCATGAGCAGCCCATGGCCAGGCTAGGCCAGGGTCAGGTCCGCCGTCGCGGCATGCGCAGGGCGCGGCCGTCGCGCCGACCAGCCCGGTGACAGCCCGGGCGAAGGCCGACGTCAACAACGCTGACCTGCGTCTCACCTTGCGTGGATGCGGTAGCGCTGTGAGATCCCCTCCCGAAAACGGGGCGCCGGCGCCCGTGCCGTATCGGGAACATTCCAGCCGAGACCGCCGGGTTCGGGCAGGGGTCTGTGGGTCTGCCAGCCAATCTGAATCAGGGCTCGAATATGGGTCCACACGCTCGGCTTCGTCAGCCGAGCGCCTTCAGCATCGCCGGGACGTCGATGTAGATCTCCATGCTCGTGACCTTGCCCGCACGGATCTGCCAGATGTGCAACTCGGGAACGTCGAAACGCACGCCGCCGGCGACGGTGGACCCGATGCTGCGCCCGATCTCGACGACCCGGTCGCCCGCGTCCATGATTCGTTCGACGGTCAGCTGCGGGTCGATGTGGCCCAGCAGGCCGGTGAAGAACTCGACCGCGCCCTCGTGTCCCTTGAACTGCCCGCCCCAGGGCAGCAGCTCCGACTGGCGGATCTCCACGTCGGGGTCGAAGACCTCGCCGATCACGCCGAAGTCACGCGTCTCGAACGCCTTGTAAACCTGCTTGATAGTGTCGATGGTGCTCGCGGACACAATCGTCCCCTGTCTGAACGTCGTCGGATCGGTCTCACGGCTCGCCGGGACCGCTTCTCAAAGCCTCGCCGTCGTTCGGGAAATGACGCAAGCATGGGCGGGATTGCCGAAAGGAATCGATCCAGATGTTCGGAAAACCCGGCCGCCCGGCTGAGGACCGGATCAAACGGCAACAGGAGATCTTCCTCGCTGTCGCCCCGCTGATCGGCGAGTACGGCGGGCGAGCCGTCACCATGACCCGGGCCGCGCGGGCCGCGAACATGTCCGTCGGCGGGCTTTACCACTACTTCTCCACCAAACGCGAACTCCTGCTCTTCGGCATCGCGCCGGCCAACTTCGAGCGCCTTTGCGCGGACTTCAGGCAACGGCACGGACACCTGGCGGCGACCGATCCGCGTGCTCTCCTCGCGATCAGCCTGGACACCCTGACGTCAGCGGCCGGCGCCTTCGTCGCGCCGTCCGTCCTGGCGGCGGCCGAGCTGGGCGTCCCCACTCTGCGGGCCCATCTCGACGAGGCACTGACGACCGAGGTCGTCGGCCTGGTCGACACGATCCGGCTCGCCTATCCGGCACTCACCACAGAGTCGGCCACCGTGCTGGGCCGAGCGCTGCGGCACCAGTGCGCCACCAGGCTGCTCGACCCGGAGCTGGACCCGGCCGATCTGCGCACCATGCTCGAAGGGACCGTCGCCGCCTTCACCGTCATCGCCCCCGCCCGGGCGTCGGCCGGCAATCGTCTTCAGCCGCGGTCACAAGCAAGCCTCATCGGTAGATCTGACGACTCGCCTCTGAAGAAGCCTTTACGTCGCGCCGCCACCCGCGGCGGGATCGTGTGAACGGATCCCGGCGCAGCACAATCAGAGTGAAGTGTTCTTGAAAGGCAGGCTGCCTACCGTTGATGGCGATCCGTCCGTCGCCGCGAGGTACTTCGGCCAGGTGCTACTGACAGAGGAGTTGAGGCGCACATGAGCCAGCTCGACTGGAGTCTCGGCGAGTACGAGTGGACGGCGACCGACCTGCGTCCCGCAGCGGTCGAAGCGGTCGAAGCCGCGGCGCTGTCCGCTGGGCAGCGGGTCATCGACGTCGGATGCGGATCGGGGAACGCCGCTTTGCTGGCGGCCGAGCTCGGTGCGGACACGACAGGCGTCGATCCGGCCGCGCGCCTGCGTGAGGTCGGCGCGAAGGCCGCCGCTGCCGCCGGTCAGAGGGTCGCGTTCCTGGACGGCACCGCCGAAGCCCTTCCGGTGCCCGACCGCTGCGCCGATGCCGTGCTGTCGGTCTTCGGGGTGATCTTCGCCTCCGACGCCGCCCGGGCGGCCGCCGAGATGGCGCGGGTGCTCCGTCCGTCCGGGCGAATCGTGATCACCGCGTGGAACCCGGCGGGCCTGTTCCCCGCGATCACCGCCATTCCGCTCGCCGCTTTGCGAGAGATCGGAGCGGGCGCCCCGGCCGCCGCTCCCTTCGCCTGGCACGACCACACCGCGGTGGGCGAACTGCTCGCGCCGCACGGCTTCACGCTGTCCACCGAGGCCCGGGATCTGGTCGTCACCGCGGATTCGGTCGACGACTTCTGGACCACGCGATTCGTCCGTCACCCGCTTGGCGCAGCGTTCCTGCCGGTTCTGGAACAGGCCGGCCTGCTCGACAGCGTCCGGGCCGCGGCCGTCGACCTGCTCGCCGGGGCCAACCAGGACCCGCGCGGGTTCCGCGTCTCGGCGTCCTACGTCGTTCACCGCGCCGTGCGCTGACCTGACGATTCGGCCTGACCCGTAAGCTGAGGGGGTGGGAAGGCCGGGTCACGGGGGGTTGGACGGCATGGTGTTCTGTCGGATCCTGGGGCCCTGCGCGGTGGAGGTCGACGGCATCGGGATCGATCTCGGCGGGCCGGTGCCGCGACGTGTGGTCTCCGGGCTGTCCATCGCCGATGGTGCGCCGGTCGACGATCGCGTGCTGGCCGAGTACGTATGGGCCGAGGATCAGCCGTCGAACGTCGTGAACGCGCTGCGCGTCGTCGTCTCCCGGCTGCGGTCGGCGCTCGGCGCGGAGGCACGCGGCATCATCGAGCGCACACACGCCGGATACCGGCTCGCTCTCGACTCCGATCAGACCGATCACGGTCGGTTCGCCGAGCTCGTCGAGCGTGGACGTGCGCTGCTGGCCGATGGCATGGCGGCCGAGTCGGCGCAGGCCTTCCGGACCGCGTTGGAGCTGTGGCGGGGAGACCCCTGGACAGACCTCGGCCAGACCGTCGCGGCTGCCGGAGCGCGCGCCCGGCTGAGCGAACTGCGTGCGGTCGCGGCCGAGGAGCTCCAGGCCGCCCGACTCGCCTGCGGCGACACCTCGGCAGCCGTCGTCGACCTCACCGAGGCGGTCGCCGAGATGCCCTATCGCGAGAGGCGCTGGGAGCTGTTGGCCCTCGGGCTGTACCGCAGCGGCAGGCAGGGCCACGCGCTGGCCGAGCTTCGCCGGGTGCGCGCGCTGCTGGTCGACGAACTCGGTGTGGACCCGGGCCCGGCGCTGCGCGACCTGGAACAACGGATGCTCGATCAGGATCCGGTGTTGATGCCCCCGGCGACCGATGCGGGGGCGCGGGTCCCCGCCGTCCGGTCCCTGCCGTCCGCACCGCGTCGGCTCACCCGGCCCGCGACCTCCCTGGTGGGCCGCGCCGGCGATCTGACCAGGCTCGCCGAGGTCCTGGCGGACCATCGCCTGGTGACCCTGTACGGTCCGGCCGGAGTGGGCAAGACGCGCCTGGCGGTCGAACACGCCGCCGCCAGGAACTCGGGTGAGACCTGGCTGGTGAGGCTCGCGGACGCGCACACCGACGACGGTGTCGCGGTGGCGGTCGCGGCGGCGGTCGGTATCACCCATCTGGCCGATCACCCGGTCGCACTCATCGAGCAGGCCCTCGCCAACCGGGCCGGGTTGTTGGTCCTCGACAACTGCGAGCACCTGGCCGAGGCGGTCGCCGGTCTGCTCGCCGAGATACTGCCGGCCTGCCCGTTGCTCACGGTGCTCGCCACCAGCCGCCATCCGCTCAATGTGGACGGCGAGCAGTTGTACCCGCTGAGGCCGCTTCCGCTGCGGACCCCGGAGGGCGAGGACGGCGCCGCGCTCCAGCTCCTGTTCGACCGGATCCGGGCCGGCCGGGCCGCCGCCGCCGGCTGGCACGCCGATCCGGACGAGCGGCTGGCCGCCCGCGAGATCTGCGGGCTGCTCGACGGGCTTCCGCTGGCGATCGAACTGGCCGCGGCGCGGGAGCGGGCGTTCGGTCTGCGCGCTCTCGCGGGCCATCTGCGGGCACGCCTGGATGTGCTCGGATCCACGCCCCGCGGTTCCCTCACGCCGCACGCCACCCTCCAGGCCGCCATCGGCTGGAGCTTCGACCAGCTCGCCGAGGACGATCAGGCGCTGCTGCTGCGGCTCTGGCCGTTCGAAGGTGGCTTCTCCTGGGACGCGGCACAGGCCGTCGCGCCCGAGGGCGCGGCCGTGTCGGCCTCGCTCGCCGCGCTGGTCGACCGCTCCATGGTGATGGCGGATGTCTCAGAGCACCCCATCCGGTACCGCGTGTTGGAGACGATCCGGCGGTACTGCCACGACGTCGACCCCGACGCCGACACCACCGCCGTGGTGCACGCGCGATGGATCAGGGCACTGGTCGCCGCTCACGCTCCGTTGATCACCGGACCGGAGGAGGTGCGTGCCTTCGGCGTGCTCTCCGCGGAGCTGCCGAACATCCGGGCCGGTATCGCCTTCGATCTCGAACACGACCCCGTCCAGGCGCTGCGCACCGCTGCCGCGCTCGAATACGTCTGGCCGAGTTTCGGCGTGCTGGCAGAAGGCATGCGGCTGATCCGTTCCGCGATGCGGGCGTGCCCGCAGGCGCCCGTGAACGATCGCGTGAGCGGATTGCTGGCGCTGTCCATCGATTCCTTCCACTGCGGTGATGCCGCCGAGGCCGTGCGACTCGCCTCGTCGGCGGCCGATCTGCTCGGCGAGACGAAGAACGCCGAGCAGAGCGCTTTGCTGGTGAAGGCGCTCGTGTTCGTGGGCGCCGGTGCGACGGCTGTGCGCGATATCCCGACCACGCAGGCTGCCCTGGAACGCTATCGGGGAGAGACCGCCCGCTATCCGGCTCCCGCGTGGATCGAGTCGAGTGCCATCTTGTGCGAGGGGCTTCTGGAGGTCCAGCAGGGACACCAGGCACGCGGGGAAGAGCTGCTGCACACCGCACGGGACAAGGCCGCTGAGTGTGGCTTCGGCTGGGCGCGGGGCACCGCCGATCTCACCTTGGCCCGCAGCATGCTCGGCTCCGGTGAGCAGTCGCAAGCACGCTCGGTGCTTCTCGCGCTTAGCCGAGCCGTCGAGGTTTTCCAGAGCCAGCGCAATCTGGCCGACCTCCTGGGCGTCGTCTGGACCGGTTCGCGCGCTCTGGCCGACCACTCCCCGCACGTCGCGGTCACCTTGCGATCAGCCGCACTGGAGCATGCCGCCCGTATCGGCACGGTGGACCGGTACTCCACCGCTTCGCCCAGGGATCGGAACGCGGCGGCCGGGCTCTCCGCCGCCGAACGGGCTGGCGCCGAACAAGCCGGACGCGAACTGACCTGGGACCAGATGATCGAGCTCTTCAGGACCTCGGCGCTCGATGTTTCAGCACGGTTGGAAGGGAACTGAAACCACCTCCCGCGATGGTCGTGGCATCAGCCACTGCCACCCCGAGGAGCATCATGACCGACGGAGGAATCGTGACCGGCGAACCGCCGGCCGAATCCCCACCCGAACTCGGCGTGCCGTCCCCGTCCGGGCCGGCGTCCTACCGCATGCACGTCCATCGTTCGGGGCGTGGTCCGCTGGTCCTCCTGCTGCACGGGGGGCTGCGGGGCGGCCAGGCCGGATGGCGCCACCAACATCCGCTGACCCGAAGGTGGACGTTGCTGGCCCCTGATCGGCCCGGCCACGGCGAGTCGCCCCCCGCGCGGCAGGACTTCGAATCGGAGTCGGTGTTGGTCGCGCACCAGCTGCTGGACAGACCGGTGCACGTCGTCGGAATGTCGTACGGCGCGATCGTGGCGATGTACGCGGCCGCGCTCCGTCCGGACAATGTGCGGTCGCTGACCCTCGTCGAGCCGCCGTGCACGGCCGTGGCTGCCGGAGTGCCGGCCGTCGATGCCTACGGCGAAGAGGTACGGCGCGTTCTGGAACTGCGCGACGCCACCGACGCGGACGCCCTACGGGAGTTCCTCGCCGTCGTCGGTGCTCCGGCCGAGGTGTCGGAGCCGATTCCGCCCAGCCTGCGCAAAGGGCTCCGGCAGCTTCTCGGCGCCCGGCCTCCGGACGAGGCCGAGCCGCCGCTGGCACAGCTTCGTGCGGCGCCGTTTCACACGCTCGTCGTCTCCGGCGGACATCTCGAGGCCAACGAGATCATCTGCGATGTCATCGCTGCGGAGACGGCCGGCAGTCGCGCGGTCTGTCCAGGAGCGGGCCACCTCATCCCCGACACCGGAAAACCGTTCAACGACCTCCTCGAACGACACTTTCGCGCCGCGGGCGGCGAAGCATCCGAGGTGTGCTGAACCATGGGTTCGAGTACCAAGGACTTGCAAGAAGCCGCGCCGCGGATGGTCGTCCATCGCTGGGGACACGGCGATATCAGCGAGCACGGTTTCCCGCGAGAGCGGATGTCGGAATACGGCCTGCTCTACTTCGATGACGAGCTCAGGTGTTTGCGCGAACTCGATCCCACGCCTCCTGTCGCCGCCGCGTGGCCGCTGTGCCGATGAGCTGGCCGAATTACGGCTGGCCGGGCGTGGCGGAGCGGCACTGCAATGGATCTGAAACCCCTGTCGGCAACCGTGGTCGACGCAAGATATCCGACCTCGAAGGGCGTTCTCATCATGTCCCGCTCGGCGACCGCATTCGCGGTAATACTCGTCGCCCCGGCCTTGGTTCTGGGCCTGGCCGACTGCAGTTCCTCGCACAACTCGTCGGCTGCGGGCAGTACGAGCTCCGGTACGACCGGTGCCGCCACGACGTCCGCATCCTCCGCATCCTCCGCACCCTCCGCGACCGACAGCTCTGCCGCCACATCGTCGGCAGCGGCGTCCTCCGCCCCCGCGCCGGGAGGTGGCGGTTCGGCGTGCGGGGACGAGAAGTACATCGTGGGCGTGATCCGCGGCCTTCAGCAGGGCCAACAGCCGGGCGACCAAGCCGAGGTGGCCAAGCGGGCCAACGACTTCGTCCAGGAGGCTCCCGCTGAAATCCAGCAGCCCGCTCAAGGCGTCACCGGCCCGCTGGTCGTCTCTGTCAGACACCCGGAGGTGGCGGGGGGAGAGCTGGGGACGGACGGCGTGAAATCGGATCTCGATCAGCTCGATGCGTGGTCGCGTCAGAACTGCTGAGCTCGTACGAATCGACCCACTGGGGGAAAAGTGCATGACAACACGCCTGACACCAATAGGAGCACCGGAACCGGCCCGAACCGATCGAGGCCCGCGGCCCAGATCGTGGCGCCTCTGCTGGCGATCGTCGCGATCCTGCTTCGCCGGGTGAGCTACCCGAGCGGCCCGAGCGGCCCGACGGGTTTCAGGACTACTCAAGGAAGGCAAGTCGCGTGACCACACAATCGAGGGTTCTTTCGCCACGGCCGAAAGCCCGAATTCTCGCGCTGCTGATCGCAGCCGCTTCGGCCTCCGCCGGGCTCGTGTCGGGTTCCGGCGCCGCTCATGCCGACGCCCAGCCAGGATCGGGATACTACGAGATCCGGAACGTCGCATTCGGCAACTGCGTTACCGCCTCGCTCGGCGGCACGGTCAACCAGGCCTCTGTGACTTCGTGCACCGGCTCCCTGCCGCAAGAATGGAACGAGATCGCGTATAGCAACGGAGACCAGCTCAACAGCTACCAGTCGCTGTGCCTGCAGGCGAACGTCGCCGATCAAACGGTGGAATCCGCGCCGTGCAACGGCAGCCCTTTCCAGAGATGGATAAAGAGCTACGACAAGTACGACTCCGGAGCGATCCGCTACTACCTCGACCCCTTCGCGACCAACTGCGGCTACTACTGCTTCCTGGGCGCCGACACCAGCCAGCCCAGCCGCCTTCGACTGGCCGTGAACAAGACCCCGACCAGTTACGCACCCTCCATCGACTGGACCCGCTCGTAGGCACCGCGCGTGGCGGAGGTGCGTTTCATCGATGCCACCAGGGTCTTCCACGGCATGTGGAAGCCCGCGGTCGACGGGGTCGACCTGACGGTCCGAGACGGCGAGCTCCTCGTGCTGACGGGGCCGTCCGGCAGTGGGAAGAGCACGCTCCTGCGCCTGCTGGCCGGCCTCGAACCCCTGGACCGGGGCAGCGTCCTGATCAACGGCTCCGACGTGGGCCGCACGGCGCCGGACAAGCGCGCCGTCTCGATGATCTTCCAGGGCTTCGCCCTCTTCCCGCACCTGACCGTGCGGGAGAACATCGCGTTCCCGCTGACGATGCGTAAATCGTCGGCGAAGTCGGCGGCGGCGCGGGTGAACCAGGTCGCGAAGCTCTGCGGCGTGACGGACCATCTGTCATCGAGGCCCGAGGGGCTGAGCTTCGACATCCGGCAGCGGACGACCATGGCCCGTGCCATCGTCCGCCGCCCCGACGTCGTCTGCCTCGACGAGCCGCTGGCGGGCCCGGGGGTCCCGCTGATGATGCGGGGCCGTAGCCCGATCGGGTCGCTCCAGCGCGAGCTGGGGGTCACGATGCTGTACGCGACGTGCTCGTCCGAGGACGCCTGGGCCGTCGCCGACCGCGTCGCCGTCCTCGATCGGGGAACGCTCCACCAGGTCGGCACCCCCCGGGACGTGTTCCTGGAACCGGCCTCCATCGCGGTGGCCCAGTTCCTCGGCTCACCGGCCATGAACCTGGTGACCGCGGCGGTGGAAGGCCGAACGGCTCGCGTCGGCCGCCTGGCGGTCCCGGTGTCCGCCGCGCAGCTCAGTTCGCTGAGCGGAAACCGCGTCGTCGTCGGCCTCCGACCCGAAGACCTCACGATCGGAGGAGAAGGCGAGGGCATCCGAGCCGTGACGATCCTCGTCCGCGACACCGGCCGCGACCACCTGGTCACCACCCGCACGACCGTCGGCGGCGATGAGGTCGACCTCGTCGTCCGCCACACCGGCGGCCCACTTCCCGTCAAAGGCGAGAACGTGGTGGTCGGCGTGGCCGGAGGTGCCGACGTCGCACGCTTCCACCTCTTCGATGAGAAGACGGGACACCGCTTGGCAGGGTGACGCCCGCTCCCTGGAGTCTTGGGCGGGGCTACAGCTGCACGTCGACACCGGGCTCGACGAGCTCGATCGGGATCCCGGTCAGGCCCTTCTCGCCGAGGAGGTTGGCGGTGGATCGCCGGCCGAGGTCGCTGAGCATGAGTTCGTGGATCTGGACGATCCGTTCGGGCTTGATCGTACGGACGTAGTCCGCGGCTTCGCCGAGCTTGGTCCATGGTCCGCTGGTCGGCAGCAGAAGAGTGTGCACAGGGGCGTCGGGCGCGAAGTAGGCGTCGCCAGGGTGGTACAGCGCTCCGTCTTCGAGGAGGTAGCCGACGTTGTCGGGGCACGGGATGTCGGGGTGGATCAGCGCGTGGCGGTCGCCGTGGACGGCTGCGCTGATGGCGCCGACGGTGAAGGTGTCGCCGGCGGCGACGGCTCGGACCCGACCACCGTGGCTGCCGAGGGCGGCCGCGACCGCGGCGGTGCCGAAGACCCGCAAGTCAGGCTGAGCTTGGAGGGCGGCCGCGACGACCCCTTCGTCGAAGTGGTCGAAGTGCTCATGGGTGATCAGGACCGCGTGGGCCTGGGCGATGGCATCTGCCGCGTCCGGGGCGAAGGTGCCGGGGTCGATGACCAAGCGGGTGCCGTCCTTCTCGACGGTCACGCAGGCATGAGCGTGCTTTGTGAGCTTCACAGGGGGTCCTAATGATTCTCGGGAGTGAGCCATCCGGCAGACTCCTGGGTGGACAGCCGCTGGCAGGTGAGCACTTGTGTGTCCAGGACTTCGAGTCCTGT
>NZ_JBGCCU010000046.1 GCF_041261445.1 Catenulispora sp. EB89 | reverse complement strand
GAGACCTCACCTGCTTGTCAGCATCCTGCAACACCAGGGCGCCCGAGCCGTGACGGCTCAGGCGCTCACACCTCACTTTTCAGACACGGCCTAGACAAGGCTGACGTGCTGAAGCTGCTCGGCAGCTACAGCGCCGCAGAACGATAATGGAGAGCTCGCAGATGGCTGCCCGAGGCGGGCGAGGCAAGCGGGTCAGGCGAAGCAGGCAGCGCACTGCTGGCCGGCCCCTCGACGTCACCACGAACAGCAGGCCACAAAGGCCGTCACCGCTGGCTTCGGCCGGATCGACGTGCTGGTCAACAACGCCGGCTACGGCCTGTTCAGCGGCATCGAAGAGGTCACCGACGCCGAAGTCCGCGCGCTGTTCGACACCAATGTGTTCGGCCTGCTCAAGGTTCTCTACAGCGCTCGAAGTTCGCCGTGGAGGGAATCACCGAGGCCGCACCGACTTCCTGAGCACCGGCAGCAGACGCCACGCAGCCGAGAACATCCCGGCCTACGCCGCCACGCTCGGCCGACTCAACGAGGCGATCGTGGCCAACAACGGCCGCCAGCCCGGCAAACGGCAACCCGGCGAAAGCTGTGGCCGCGATCCGGCAACTGGCCACGGCAGACCAGCCGCCGCGCGCCTCCACCTCGGCGGCGACTGCGTGCAGCTGGTCGAGGGCAAGCTCGCGAGCGTCGCAGAAGAACTCGACCGGTGGCGCGAGCTCGCCCTGTCGACCGACTTCGCCGCCGTCTAGGAACTCCAGCGCGCCGGCTCACCGGATTCGTCAGGTCCCGCCGATCGGGTCCCGCCGATCAGCTCCCGCCGCGCGTTCGGGCGACAAGACGTGCCTCGATGTTCCGCAGGGTCGAGATCGCGGCGTCGATCTCGGCCTCTTCGGAGTCGGTGACAGCCCCCTCCATGAGGTGGCTCCAGGCCGTACGCAGTCGTTGCAGGTTCTCCTGCGCCTTGTCTGTGGGAAAGAGCAGCACGCGCCGCGCGTCCTGGGGATCGACGTCGCGTCGTATGTAGCCCGCCTTCTCCAGGTTCCGCACCGCCCGGCTGAAGTTGCTGGAGATCAGCTGCGTGGCCTCCGCCGCCGCACTGGCCGTGGTGCCCGGGTGCCGGTCGATGTAGCGCATCACCGCCCCCTCCATCGGCGTTCCCGACTCGGCCGCGGCCTCCTTGGACGCCTGGATGTGGCGGCCCACCGCCAGAATCAGGTCGGCGAGCTCGAACAGCCGCGAAGTCTGTTCCTCGTCCATCCGCCCGGGACCTCCGTCGTCGCCGCGTGATTGCCATCGCGTGATCGCTATCAATTGACAGCGAATTCTGCCCTGGGCTAGCTTTGCTGTCAATTGATAAGCATCGCGGTGCACGGCGGTCGACCGAGCCGCCGGCGGCGCCGATGGAAAGGGCGGCCACCATGACTCTCATCGCCATCGAAGAACACTGGATCATGCCGGAGCTCACCTCCGCCCTCACAGCCCTGCCGCGGCCGGACGAGAGCCTGGCCTTCAACGAGATGGGCGACCACCGGCAGCGGCTGGAGGACCTGGGGGACGGCCGGATCGCCGCGATGGACGAGCAGGGCATCGACGTCTCGATCCTCGCCCTGACCCCGCCTGGGACGCATCCGCTGCCGCCCGACCAGGCCCTGCGGCTCAGCCGCGCCGCGAACGACACGGCGATCGAAGCCGTCGGCAAGCACCCGACGCGGCTGCGGGCGCTGTCGACGCTGCCGATGTCCGCCCCGGAGCACGTCGCCGGCGAACTCGCCCGGGCCGCCGCGCAGGGACACGTCGGCACCATGGTCTACGGCCGCTGCGGCGAGCGCTTCCTCGACGATCCGGTCTACGAGGACTTCTTCGCCGCCGCCGCGCGCCTCGGCCAGCCGGTCTTCATCCACCCGCAGATCCCCTCCGACGCCGTCCGCGACGCCTCGTACCGCGGCTTCGACGCCGTCACCAACCTCGGCCTGGCCACCTTCGGATGGGGCTGGCACCTCGACACCGCCACCGCCGCCCTCCGGCTCATCCTGGCCGGCACCTTCGACCGGCACCCGGAGCTGCAGATCGTCCTCGGCCACTGGGGCGAGATGCTGCTGTTCTGGCTCGACCGCGCCGACAGCCTCTCGCGCGTCGCCGGCCTGCAGCATCCCGTCAGGCACTACATCCGCACGAACTTCCACATCACCGCATCCGGCATGCTCAACCCGGCGCTCCTGCAGTACGCGCTGACCGTCACCACCATCGACCGGCTCATCTTCTCCACCGACTACCCCTTCCAACACCCCACCCGAGACGAGATCACCGCGTTCCTCGCGCATTTCGCCACCGACGAGGACCGGCAGAAGTTCGCCGCGACCAACGCCGCAGCCCTCTACGGACTCGAACTCTGATCAGTGCGAACTCTGATCAGTGCGGAGCCTTGAGCCCGGCGAGGTCGGAGTCGGCCAGTTCGCCGAGTTCGCCCAGTTCGTCGTCGGACAGGGCCGCGACCAGCCGCCGGCCGTAGTCGGTGTAGTCATGGGCGGGGGCGATCACCAGGTTCGGCAGTTCACGGCGCAGCCATTGCACGCGTCGGATTGGACCGACGAGCGGCGGAGGGTTGTCGTTCGCGGAAGAGTTCTTCAGAGGTGGGCTCTTTCCTGAGGCATTCGGTAGGCCGCCGCCGCGACCGACCTCAGCGCGGGTTGCCTGCTCTGAGCCAAGCGATGTAGTCGGCGGCTGCGCGGGCGGTGTCGTACTCGGGCTCGAAGCCGGTGTCCTGCTTAAGCCTGCTGATGTCGAGGGCGGCTCCGGGCCGGCGCGTGCCTGCCGGGAGTTCGAGGTCGGCGTCCGGCAGCGTCCGGCGGATCGCTGCGATCACGTCGGCGTTGTCGGTCACCCGCCCTGACGCGATGTTGTAGGTGCGGTGCTCGAGGTTGTCGGCGAGCTGCAGCAGCGCGATAGCCCGGCCGGTGTCCTTGACGTAGCACAGATCGAGCCCGTCCCCGAGGTACGGCTGGGCGAGCAGGCCCGACAGGTCGAGGGGCTGCCTGCTGGCGGCTGCGTGGACGAGCGCGGGTGCGGCGAAGAACGGGTCCTCGTGGCCGAGCGGGCCCCACGTGCCGGAGATCCGGAGGTTGACGAATTCGACGCCGGTCGCCTCGGCGAACTGCTCTCCGAGGAGCTCTGCGATCTTCTTCGACCGCGGGATCGGGTGCGGAGCGGTCAGCCGCACCGGCAGATCCTCGGTCAGCGGAGCATCCGTCTCGACGCCGCCGTAGACCCCGAGCGTGCTGGCCAGGCCCACCCGGCGCACGCCCCACTCCTGGGCGACGCGGGCGATGTTGAGGAGCCCGTCCAGCAGACCCTGCGTGGCCTCGATGCCCCCGACGGTCCCACGCGGCGCGGGGTAGCCCGCCAGGTGCACGATGCCGGTGATCCGGTGGCGGGCACCGATTCCGCGCAGCGCGTCGAGGTCGGCCACGTCGGCCCGCTCGGCCGTGACGGGCAGATCTGCGAGGTGGTCGGGGACCTGGTCCGTCCCGCGCTGCACCACGACGCTCGCCTCACCGAGGCCGTGCAGCGCACGGACGGTGTGGGAGCCGATGAAGCCGGACCCGCCGGTGACGAGGATCATGACGACGCCTTTCGTTTGCCAGATAAATCATCGGAGCAACCGACGATAAGTCTACGATACGATACTGGCGTGTCGAGGCCGAATTCTGACGACGCGGACCAGATCCGCGCACACGACGACGTGCTCGGGTACCTCCTCAAGCACGCGCAGCGCGCGCTGGAGCAGCGCACCGAAGCCGCGCTCGCCGACCTGGACCTGACCCCCCGCGACCTCGGCGTACTGCGGGTCATCGCAGGCGGCGAGGCGAAATCGCAGCAAGAGGCCTCAGTCGTCCTCGGCGTCGACCCCACATCGATGGTCGCGCTCCTGGACGCACTCGAGCACCGCGGCATCGTCGCGCGCAAGCCGTCCGAACGAGACCGGCGCCGCAACATCGTCGAGCTCACCGGCCACGGACGCGACGTCTTCCGGCAAGCAGAGGACCGCTACGCCAAAGCCGAGAAAGCGTTCACGTCGAGCCTGGGCGACACCGGGGCGGCCGAGCTCCGCCGGGCGCTACAGACGGTCCTCCAGAACGCGAAAGACGAGAGCGCCTGACCCTCGTCACCGACCCCGACCGGCTGCACCGGACAAGGGCACTCGCCTGCACTGCTGGCGCCGTGGCCAGGCGGTGCAGGCGGTGCAGGCGGTGCAGGCGGGACCCTTTCGCTACCGAACGTACCCCCAAGGCCGACCACAGCGGCCCACGCCCAGCCCTACGGCAGCCCCGGCGCCACCCGGTTCTCGCCGTACCCCCAGTTGTCAGTGACGGTGACGGTGTCGGCGACGGCCGCCGCGACCGGAGGCGGCACCACGCTGTGGCCGCCGAACACGACGATCTCCTCGACGGCTGCGGAGTTCGCGGTCAGGTACGCGGTCTCGCCGGCGGACAGGCCGTTCGTCCCGGGGCCGGTCAGCAGGAGGGGGCCGGGGTGGGCGCCCAGCAGTGCGCCGCCGCCGAGGGCGTCGGGCCAGTTGGCGGCGGTCGCCACGCCGATGGTCGAGGGCTTCGATGCTCCGCTGTAGAAGTGGTTCGCGAGCTTGGCCGCGGTGTCGAAGCGGTCGTAGCCGCGGAACTGGGAGGTGATCGTGGCGGACGGGACGGCTGACGCCAGCGCGTTGCTGCCCTGGTTGCCCACGCCGAGCAGGGTGTCGCCGCTGTGGTGGTGCGCGGTCAGGTAGTTCTTCGTCGTCGCCGACAGGGTGTTGTCGTCGGACAGCAGGACGACCGCGTTCGGGATCGCCCCGGCGACGGCTCCGGCGGCGAGCGCGTCGGGGAAGTTCCGGCCGGTGGCGACCAGGAACGTGTGCGGCGTGGCGGTGATCTGCTGCGCGATCGCCACGGCGGTGGCGTCCCGGTCGGGCCCGGCGACCCGGGACGGGGTGAATCCGAGTGCTGCGACCTGCTGTGCGACCTGGTCGGACAGGGCGTTGACGCCGCCCAGCAGGTAGACCTTCGCGTGCGGCGGCAGGACGCGCTTGAGTTCCCGGGCGACCGCCGGGTCCAGTCCCGCGGTCCCGGTCAGCAGCAGCGGCCCGTGCTTGTCCGCGGCCAGCGCGCTGCCGGCCAGCGCGTCGGCGAAGGTGTCGGAGCGGGTCAGCACCGCCGCCTGCGCCTGGCGGCCGTCGGCGCCGGTGGCGGCGAAGCCGAGCTGCGAGGTGGCGATCGCGGTCCCGATCCGGTCGGCGCCCCCGACCCGGTCCTCCTGCACCGGGGTGGGGACCGGCCGCCAGGCCATCGGCAGGTCCAGGACGTTCGGCGCCGGCGCGACCGCGGCGGTGACCGTCCCGGTGCGCATGTCCCGCACGGCGACGTGCGTCTCCGTCGGCCCGGACGAGGACGTCGCGTCGACCACCGGGTAGGCAAGCCGTGTTCCGTCCGGCGACCACACGAGGTAGGCGATCTCGGTGCCCGACGCGATCTGCGTGCTCTGTCCGCCGGCGATGTCGACGAGGTCCACCACGACGCTGCCACTGCTTTGCGGCGTCCCGGAAAGGACCGCGAACGACCTGCCGTCCGGCGCGGCGGCGAACTGCGTCAACAGCCCCTGAGCGACCTGTCGCAGGGCGGCGTCGCCGGGGTGCCAGACCGAGATCGTGCTGTAGGTGCTGAAGTACTGCTCCAACAGGTAGCCGCCGCCGGGAAGCACGTCGTAGCCGATGTACCCGAAGGTGCTCGTCGGCGCGGGCGCGGGCACCTGCGCGGCACCGGTGCCGTCCGGACGCACCGTCCAGATCTGGGCGCCGCCAAGGGAATTCTGCTGGAGGAACGCGATCGCCGAACCGTCCGGAAGCCAGCGCGGCTGGAACGCGTGCTTGCCCGAGGGCGGCGTGTAGACCGTCACCTGGTGGCTGCCGTCGGCATCGAACACGGAGATCGTTCCGCCTTCGGAGGCGGCGAACTTGGAACCGTCCGGCGACCACGACATCCCGCCGTTGGGATACGGCAGCGTCGTCGCGTGGTCGCCGCCGGCGTCCACGGACCGCAAAGTAGTGGTCGACCCGACCTGCTTGGCGTAGTAGAGCCCGCCGTTATTCGCGACTCCGTGCGCAGCCGCAACCACATCAGCGTGAGCGCCCGATGTATTGGCAGCCGAAGCGGCCGGAGCGGCCAGCGCACCCGGTATATTCCCCGCCGCCGCCACACCCGCGACTGCAAACCCTAGTACGGCCCGCGCCGCGATATCGCGATTCCTGCTCTGTCGATTCACGCCGAGCACCCCTCTTCGTTCCATAGCCGATTGCTGTGATGGACGCATCAAGAGTCGGGGCAGGAAGCGTGGGCGACAAGTAGGGAGTTCTCTGTGCCGAACCGGGACTCCGCGGATGCGAAACCCGCTTTTGGGCGCGGCACAAAAACCAGGCTGCCTCGCAGATCAGGGTACTGATGAGAATGCGAATGATCGCGTCGTGACTGCCGCTCGCGTGCCCGATGGAATGCGTTGGACAAGGTGCGGTCGAGGGCGTTTTCGATCTCAGTGCGGCGTCTTTTGTGGTGCCCGCCAGCTCGACTAAGGCGGGGATGCACACAACCCGCAGGATCATCGTCCAGAAGCGCCTCGGCGCCTCCGATCCGGCCGCACGACCGTCTGGCCGTCCGCCTCGATGCCCCCGAAGCGTTGACGTTCCGCAATCAGGCCACTACTTTCCTCCGAAACGTCAGGGTTCTTAGAACACTCATAGCAAATCCTGTGCAAAACCTTGACGTTCTGCGCTGGGCCATGCCACCAAGCATCGGCGCGCGCTCTCCCCGCACCCCCTTCGCACCACTCCCGCGAGAGGAAGCCCGTGAGATCGCAACACCCCCACACCAAGCGCGGCCGTACCCGACTGCTCGCCGCCGGCCTGGCCGTCGGCACCGCCGTCGCGGCCGGCGTCACCGCGCTGACCGCCGGAGCCGTCACCGCGGCCGCCGCCGGACCGGTCGTCACCCCGAACGCACAGACCCTGGCCGCCCAGAGCGCTGACACGCTCGTCGCCGCCCGGCCCGCGTTCCTGCACGCCAGCGCGAACGACCAGTTCGTGCGCCAGCAAGTCATCTCGTCCAACGGTGCCCAGTACGTGCCGTATCTGCGCACGTACTCGGGTCTGCCCGTGGTCGGCGGCGACTTCGTCATCGCCACCAACAGCGCCGGCCAGGTCGTGTTCCAGTCGGTCGCCCAGGACCACGCGATCGGCGCGCTGTCCACCACCCCGACACTCAGCAGCACTCAGGCCGTCAAGGCAGCCTCCGGGCAGCTGAAGTCGGTCTCGAAGGTCGAGGGCACGCAGCTCGTCGTGTACGCGCTGGGTTCCGCACCGGCCACCCTGGCCTGGGAGACCACCGTCGACGGTATCGGCGACGACGGCGTCAGCCGGCTGAGCGTGGACGTCGACGCCAGGACCGGCGCGGTCCTGCACACCCAGGAGCACGTCGAGCACGGCAGCGGCACCAGCGCCTGGAACGGCCCCAACCCGGTCCACATCGACACCTCGGGCTCGGGCAGCTCGTTCTCGATGAACACCCCGAACATCACCAACATGCCTTGTCAGGACGCTGCGAACGACACCACGTTCACCAAGTCCACCGACGTCTGGGGCAGCACCGACAAGACCAGCCGGGAGACCGGCTGCGTGGACGCCCTGTTCGGGGCCCAGACCGAGTTCAAGATGCTCGCCCAGTGGGACGGGCGCAACGGCATGGACGGCAACGGCGGCGCCTGGCCGATCCGGGTCGGCGACCAGGAGGAGAACGCCTACTACGACGGCACCCAGGTCCAGATCGGCTACAACTCGCAGGGCCAGTGGATCGGCGCGCTCGACGTCATCGCGCACGAGATGGGCCACGGCGTCGACGACCACACGCCCGGCGGCATATCCGGCAACGGCACCCAGGAGTTCGTCGCCGACACCTTCGGCGCGTCCACCGAGTGGTTCGCCAACGAGCCCGCGCCGTACGACGTCCCGGACTTCACCGTCGGCGAGCAGATCAATCTCCAGGGCACCGGGCCGATCCGCAACATGTACAACCCGTCGCTGATCAACAACGACCCGAACTGCTACTCCAGCGCCATCCCCGGTGACGAGGTGCACGCCGCGGCCGGTCCCGGCAACCACTGGTTCTACCTGGTGGCCGAGGGAACCAACCCGACCAACGGCCAGCCGACCAGCCCGACCTGCAACAACTCCACGGTCACCGGCCTGGGCATCCAGAACGCCGAGAAGATCATGTACAACGCGATGCTGCTGAAGACCTCGGGAGCCTCGTACCTGACCTACCGCGTCTGGACCCTGCAGGCGGCCAAGACCCTGGACCCGACCTGCGCGGAGTTCAACACCGTGAAGGCGGCCTGGACCGCGGTCAGCGTCCCGGCCCAGTCCGGCGAGCCGACCTGCACCGCCAGCACCAACGACTTCTCGATGGCGCTCTCCCCCACCTCCGGCTCGGTCAACCCCGGCAGCTCCCTGACGGCGACCGTGTCCACCACCCTGACCAGCGGCTCAGCCCAGTCGGTCGCCCTGACCGCGGCCGGCCTGCCGTCCGGCGCCACCGCCTCGTTCAGCCCGTCGTCGGTCACCTCCGGCTCGACCTCGACGCTGACCCTGAGCACGGCGAGCACCACGCCCGCCGGCAGCTACCCGGTGACCGTCACGGGCACCGGCGCATCGGCGACACACACCGCCACGTTCACGCTGACGGTCAACGGCTCCGGCAGCGAAACGGTCTCGGTCACCAGCCCCGGTAACCAGACATCGACTCAGGGCACTGCCATCAGTACCCTGCAAATCTCGGCGACCGACTCCGCCGGCAAGTCGCTGACCTACTCGGCCACCGGTCTCCCGGCCGGCCTGTCGATCAGCTCCTCGGGCGCCATCACCGGCACCCCGAGCGCGGCCGGCAGCTCGAACGTGACCGTGACGGCGTCCTCGGGCACCGCCTCCGGCTCGACCTCCTTCACCTGGACGGTAAACCCCTCCGGTGGCGGCGGCTGCACCGCGACGCAACTGCTGGGCAACCCGGGCTTCGAGACCGGTAGCGCCGCCCCGTGGAGCGCCTCCTCCGGTGTCATCAACAGCGACACCACCTCCGAGCCCGCCCACTCCGGCAGCTACAACGCCTGGCTCGACGGCTACGGCACCACCCACACCGACACGCTCTCCCAGAGCGTGACGATCCCGTCCACCTGCAAGACGGCGAACTTCTCGTTCTTCGTCCACATCGACACCGCGGAGACCACGACCACCACCGCCTACGACAAGCTGTCGGTACAGGTCCTGAACTCCTCCGGCACTGTGCTCGGCACCCTGGCGACGTACAGCAACCTGAACGCCGCCAGCGGCTTCGTGTCCCACTCCTTCAACCTGGCCAGCTACATCGGCCAGACCGTCACCCTGAAGTTCACCGGTACTGAGGACGCGTCCCTGCAGACGTCGTTCGTGCTCGACGACACCGCGCTGAACGTCAACTGACACCACGAGTCGCCGTAGCACGATGACGCGATAACGCGCGTTCACGGTGACAGACAAGACCAGCGGCCGCCTGGCGATCCACTCCGGATCGCCAGGCGGCCACATTCGAGCCCCGGTCTTTGGCTGAAGATTGTGATGGAATCCGACCCCCAGCGGTTCTTCCGAAATGCGCTTTTCATGCGCCCACAAACTGCTTGATGGGATCTGTACCGTATCGAAGTACTCTGTCATGCTGGGGTTCGACCTCGGAGGCATGACGAAAGGACCGTACGTGTCAGAACCCATAGTCGTGGCGGAAGGATTGCAATTCCCGACGAGTCTCGCCTTCGACGCGGCGGGCCGGGTCTATGTGGCCGAGTCCGGCCTTCCCTTCGGCGGTGCCCCGCCCGGCGGACAGGTGTGGCGGCTGGACGCGGCCGACGGGGCCGACGGGGCCGACGGCGCCGCGCAGCGGAGCCTGGTGGCCGACGGGCTGGCCGGTCCGGTCACCGGGCTGTGCCGGCATGGGGAGCAGCTGTACGTTTCCGAGGGCGGCGCGGGCCGCATCACCCGGATCGACCCGGACGGCAGTCGTACAGCCGTCGTCGAGGGCATGCCGGGGCCGGGCAACTACCACACCAACATGGCGGTCGTCGGGCCCGACGCGAAGCTCTACTTCAGTCAGGGCTCGATGACCAATCTCGGCGTCATCGGCCTGGACTCCTTCGAGCTGGGCTGGCTGCGCCGGGTCCCGCACGCCCACGACATCCCGGGTCTGGACGTGGTGCTCACGGGCGCCGACTCGGCCACCCCGGACCCGCGCGAGGGGGCGTCCGAAGCCGAGGTGCTCACCGGCGGGTTCGTGCCTTTCGGCACCTCCACCGAGGCCGGGCAGCGGATCGCCGCGGGGTTGCCGTGCACGGCTGCGGTCATGCGCTGCGAGCTCGACGGCAGCGGCCTGGAGCTGGTGGCGTGGGGGCTGCGCAACGCGTTCGGCCTCGGCTTCCTGCCCGACGGCCGGCTGCTCGCCCTCGATCAGGGTGCTGACGACCGGGGCAGCCGCCCGGTCGGCGGGGTGCCGGAGCTGCTCTACGAGGTCCAGGCAGGTGCCTGGTACGGCTGGCCGGACTTCATCGGCGGGGTGCCGGTGACCGATCCGAGCCTCAAGCCGCAGCGCGGCCCGCAGCCGGGCTTCCTGCTGGCCAACCACGACGAGCTGCCGGAGCCGCAGCGGCCGCTGCTGGCCCTCGAGCCGCACACGGCGGCCACCCGCTTCGCGGTGGCGCCGTCGAACACGCGCTTCGCCGGGCAGCTGGTGATCACTCTGTTCGGCGACGAGGCACCGATGACCGCGCCGGCCGACTCCCCGCGCGCCGGGCGGCACCTGGTCCGCGTCGACCCGGCCGACTGGTCGGTGCACCGGCTGTGGCCGGGATCCCCGCTGCACCGGCCGATCGACGTCGGCTTCAGCCCGGTCGACGGCGCGCTGTACATCCTGGACTTCGGAGCCTTCGAGATGTCCGCCGACGGCGTGCAGGCCCAGGCCGGCAGCGGACGGCTGTGGCGGTGGCCGGACTGGGACGACCCGGCCTCGGCCTGAGTTCGGGGGCTGCGGGCGACGGCGGTTCAGGCCACGCTCGACACGTTCTCTCTCGCGCCGCTGCGAACAGATCCGGCGCCGCGTCCTCGACCAGCCGCCGCGCGGCGTGCCAGCCGATTCCGTGCTGCGCGCCGCGTGCCGATCCCGCTGCGGATCACGACGAACCGCCGCATGCGGGCGGACAGCAGTACCTTGAGTTTCTCCCGGACCGTCGCGACCACTCGCACGCGCCTGATGGCACAAAGCTGGGGATCCGCGGCGTATACGCCGCGGATCCCCAGCTTGCTCACGGGCCGCGCCTCGGGTACTCAGGGCAGGGAGTACTCGACGAGTTCCGGCGTCGTGCCGCCGGCGGGCGAGCCCGCGCCGATCAGGATGCTGTTTCCGATGACCGCCGGCGGCGAATTGATGCCGGCCGGCTGCTGCGCGGTCCACAGGGTGCTGCCGGTCCTGGTGTCCAGCGCGTACTCGGTGCCGTCCAAGGTGCCGGTGAACAGCACGTCGTTGGCCACGGTCGCGGAGCCGATGTCCATCTTGGGGAAGCTCCGCTGCCACACCACGTGCCCGGTGGCCACCTGGATCGCGGCGATGCCGCCGGTACCGATGCTGATGTCGGGGTCGCCCTCGGACGTGGAGGTGAACGTGGACGGATCATCGCACCAGGGCACGAACAGCAGGCCGTCCGACAGGGCCATCGGCGTCTCGACGCCGCCGAAGACGCCGGGGTACACCGTGACGGGGGTGTCGGGCAGCGGGCCGGTGTCGTTCTCGTGCTTGCCGACCGACACGGTCCACAACGGCTTGCCGTCGTCGGCGCGGAACGCGAGCACCTGGCCGCTCTTGCCCGCACCCACGACGACCTCGGTGCGGACCCCGTCGATCTCGGTGTAGGAGACGATCGGCGAGTCTTCGAAGTCGTAGTCGCGCAAGTCGTGCGACACCGCCTGGTGGTACCACAGGAGCTTGCCGGTCCGGGAGTCCAGGGCGACGAGCGAGTCGGTGTAAAGGTTCGCGCCGGGCCGGCTGGAGCCGTTCGGATACTGCACCGGACCGCCGAAGGGAGCCGGGTTCCCGGTGCCGAAGAAGATCCGGCCCGCACTGTCGACGGCGGGCGGGTACCAGGTACCGCCGCCGCTGTTGACCGCGGCATTGCCCCAGAGGTACCCGTCCTTGACGGTGTTGAAGTCCCAGCTGATCGCCCCGGTGCGCACGTTGAGGGCGTAGATGATGCCCATCGCGCCGCCGGCGTAGTCGGAGAACGTGGTCGGGACGGTGGAGACGATGAGATTGTCGCCGACGACCTGCGGCATGACGTCGATTCCGCCCAGTCCGTTCTGGACGAGCAGTCGGGACCACCGGAGCGATCCGTCGCGCGCGTCGAGCGCGAAGGCGCTGTCGACGGTGGTGCCGAACAGCAGCCCGTCGGCATAGACCAAGCCGTTGGGGCCCACCGTCGGGCTGGTGAAGGCGTGCTTCCATTTCAGGGTGCCGGTGGCGCGGTCGATCGCGAAGACGTCGGAGTCGGTGTTGATCAAGTAGACGGTGCCGCCCACCACGACCGGGGCCGACACGAGTTGCCCGGCGAAAGTCCCGGGCCCGGTCAGCGGGAAGCCCCAGGCCTTCGACAGGCCCGCCACATTGGCGGCGTCGATCGCGGTGTGCGTGGTCGCGCGGGTGTTCTGCAGGTTGCCGTTGGCGCTCGGCCAGTCGGTGCCGTGGGACCCGTGCGACGGGTCGACGCGGGCGGCCGCGGCGGCCGGGTCGGCGGAGACGCCGGTGGGAAAGGCAGCGAGCGGCGCGCAGAGCACCGCCGCGGCGAGCACGTACCGCAGTCTGCGGGTCGAGGCTCGTGCATTCGTGTTTACGCCGGGAAGTTCGGTCATGTCCTGCCTTACTGTCGTCGGCTTCAAGATGAGGTCGAATTTCCCGCGCGCGCCGGTGTGGACACGATCGCATCGCCCCGCCGCCGCGACTTCTTTCAGATTGCGCTGTTCGGCAACCGGCGGGAACTGCGCACAGAACGCAACTACAGAGAAGCCGACGCGCGCGCGTGCCAGCACAGTGGACTGCGGTGGCTCCCTTCGGGCACACCGCCTCAGTGGTCCGACCCCGTCGGCCCAGACACCGGAGCCAGGGCGAGGAGCCGAAAATGACCCAGCATTCTGATGTCGGCGGAGCGGGCCGCCTCAATCCCGGCGCGGGGCCCGAGGGCCGGCGCGCCGCGCGCCGGTGGTGGCGCACCCCGTGGGCGCTGGCGGCGCTGGCGGCCGTGGTGGTGTTCAACCTCTTCTACGCGCTGCCGCGCTACCTGCAGTTCAACCCCAAGCTGTCCCGGGTCCCGCTGGACCCCACCTTCTTCGGGCACGGGGACGGGCACTTCGCCGTGGTGGTCGTGCACGTCATCGCGGGCAACCTGGCGATGGTGACGATGTTCGTCCAGCTCGTGCCCTGGATCCGGCGCAACCATCCGAAGATCCACCGGATCAGCGGCCGGGTCTACATGCTCGGCGGAGTGCTGCCCACGGCGGTGCTCGCGCTGATCCTGGTGCCCTACTCGACGGCCCCGATCGGCAACGTCGGGCTGGTGGCCATGGCGGTCCTGTGGCTGTCCACCACCGCGATGGGCTATGTCAGGATCCGGCAGCACCGCTACCTCGAGCACCGGCGGTGGATGTACTACAGCTTCGCGCTGGCGCTGGGCACCTCCTGGGGCCGAGTCCTGGGCGAGCTCGGGCAGCACGTCCCCGCGCTGGCCATCAACGACACCGACATCTTCCTGGAGATCGCCGGCTGGCTCGGCTGGATCGTGAACCTGGCGCTCGTCCAGATCTGGCTGGAGTTCACCTCGAAGCGCGTGACCGAGGCCTCGCTCGCCCCGCGTCGGCGCCGCCGGACGAGCGAGGCCTCGGTCACGCGCACGGAGAAGGTGCTGCCGTAACACAGGCTACTGTCACACCACCGCCCTTCGCGACCCGAGAAACCCACCACGACCAGCAGGGACGGCGAACGGCGTCGCGCCCGCACGATCCGCGCGACGCCGTTCGCCGTCCCCGTCTTCGCATGCGCCGCAACCGAAGAAAGGTATCGCTATGAAAGCCGCTGTCGTCCCTGGGCCGGGTGTCCGCTGGGAACTGCGTGACGTCCCCGATCCGGAACCCGGACCCGGCCAGGTCCTCGTCAAGGTTCATGCCTGCGGGGTCTGCCACAACGACGTCTGGCTCACCAACGGCGTCTACAACCTGCCCGGGATCGATCCGGTCATCGTGGGGCACGAGGCGGCCGGCGAGGTGGTGGCGGTCGGCGCCGGCGTCACCGCCCGCCAGGTCGGCGACCGCGTCGGCACCACCTGGATCCAGGCCGGCTGCGGCCGCTGCGATTTCTGCCGGAAGAACCCGGGGTTGCTGACCGGGCGAACAGGTATGAACTGCACCAAGCCGGTGATGACGGGGATGACCGCCCAGGGCGCCCACGCGGAGCTGATCGCGGTCACCGCGCAGAGCACGGTGCTGCTACCGGACGCGCTGTCGTACGAGCACGCCGCGCCGGTGCTCTGCGCGGGCTACACCTCGTGGAGCGCACTGCGCGCCGCCGAGCCGCAGCCGCTCGACCGCGTGGCCGTGGTCGGGATCGGCGGGCTCGGACATCTGGCCGTGCAGTTCGCCAAGGCCTGCGGCTTCGAGACCGTGGCCGTCACCCGCTCCCCCGACAAGACCGCGGCGGCCCGCGAACTCGGCGCCGACCTCGTCGTGTCCGACGGCGCCGGCCTCGTCGCCGCGGGCGGCGCCGACGTCATCCTGGTCACCGGCCTGTCCCAGGAGACCGCCGCCGACGCGCTGGCGGGCCTGCGCCCCGGCGGCCGGATGGTGCTGGCCAACATCGACGTCTCCGGCGGGCTGAAGATCGGGCCGGAACGGCTCCTCTGGGCCAACGGACAGCGGATCCTCGGCGCCGGCCACGACGGCCTGCACCTGCTGACCGAGGCACTGAACCTGGTCGCCTCCGGACGGGTCACCCCGCGCACGGAACTGTTCCCGATGCAGCGAGTGGCCGAGGCCCTGGACCGTGCCGCGAAGGGCGACGTGCGCTTTCGCGCCGTCGTCCAGTACTGACCACGTATGCCGAGTACGTCGAGTACAAGGAGTCCTTGGCGCGGGCCCCGACTCCCCGTAACCGAAAAAATCTTTCGCAGCGATGTCGGGACCTTCGACTCGGCGCCGACTAAGGAGTAGAAGGGCGCACCGGGCGTCTCACGCAGTAAGGAATGACACGATGAAGTTCTTGATCATGATGTACCCGAACTCCGACGTCCTGGCCGCGCTGCCGGAAGACGAGCGCAACGCCGTCTTCCAGGGCCACGGCACCTTCATGGAGAAGATCAAGGCCTCCGGCGAGTTCGTCGGCACCGTGGCCCTGGCCGGCACCGACCAGAGCTCCGTGGTCCGCGTCCGCGGCGGCGTGCCCGCCGTGACGGACGGCCCGTACAGCGACGCCAAGGAGACGGTGGGCGGCACCTACATCATCGACGTCAAGGACCGCGAGCGCGCCCACGAGCTCGCCGCCCTGATCCCCGACGCCGCGGTCGAGGGCCTGGGCATCGAGGTCCGGCCGATCGTCTTCAGCGAGGACGCGACTGCCTAACCAGCAGCTGATCGCCCGGGGGCATCGCGCCCCCGGGCTCCTTGGGGCGACCGGGCGACCGCCGCGGTCGTCGCGGATCGGCCGTGTCAGGGACGTCCAGTACGGCACGGCCGCCAGAGTCCAATGCGAAGCTCGACGCTACGAACAGTTGTGTCCTTAGCGCGTAGCGCAATCAGTGCCTACGATCAGCTGTGTGGAGAATCAATCTTCGTCGATACATGACGAGGCCGCAGCGGAGGAGGCGCGGCTCGCGGCGCTGATGGCGGGGCAGGCCGACGTACTCGCCGACGTGATGGTCGAGCGGATCATGACGACGGTGCCGGCCTACGCCGAGGGCGGCGTCGATCCGGCAGGCGTGCGCCGGGCTTGCCTGGACATGATCGCCCACATCCTGGAGCCCATGTCCCGAGGCGAGGCTCCGACGCTCGACCTGTTCGACGGTACCGGCCGGTCGGTGGCCATCGCGGGCATCCCGCTCACGGCGTTGTTGGACGCGTTCCGGGTCGCGGCGGTCTCCGGCTGGGAGCTGTTCGTAGCGATGGCGCCGGCGCTGGACGTGTCCGTCGCCGGTGTGCTGCGGGTCGCCACCAGCTTCCTCCGTCTCCTGGACCTGTTCACGCAGGAGATGACCCGCGGCTACCGCGAGGAGATCGGCGCTCAGGTACGGAGTGAGGAGCAACGCCGGGCCGCCCTGGTCCAGGCACTCATCGAGGGCCGCCTGGTCGAGTCCGATCTCTGGGAAGCGGCCGATCTGCTGCAACTTCCGCATCGGGGACCATACGTCGTCATCGCCGCCCGAGTCCCCGGCATCGGCAGCCACGCACTGCCCAGCATCGAACGCGGCCTGGGCGGCCTCGGCATCGATTCGGCCTGGCGCCTGATGCACGACGTGGAGATCGGCGTGGCGCGCCTGCCGCGCACCGGCCCGGTGGTGTTCGAGCAGCTGGTGACGGCGCTGAAGGCGGGCGGCGAAGGCCGGGTAGGCGTCAGCCCGCCGTACGACGACCTGCGCCTGACCTCCCAGGCGCTACGCCTGGCCCGGATCGCACTCCACGGCGCCCTGGACCACCGCAAGGTGGTGGTGTTCGGCCGCGACCCACTGTCGGCAGCGGCCTCCAGCGCACCGGACATCATGTCCCGGGTAGCCGGAGAAGTCCTGTCCGGCCTGAGCGAACTACCGCCCGAGGACCGCACATCGCTACTGGACACCTTCGGCGTCTGGCTGGACTGCGCAGGCTCGGCGGACGAGGCCGCCAAGCGTCTGTTCGTGCACCCGAACACCGTGCGCTACCGTCTCCGCCGGCTGGAGGAGCGCACCGGCCGGTCATTGTCCGACCCGCGAGCGAACGCCGAGCTGAGCCTGGCCTTCGAAGTGGACCGGCGAACCCGCGATCTTCCCGACTGAATCCAGTCGAGCGCGACGGTCGAAACGTCGATGGAAGAGGCGAGCATGCCGCCGAGCGCAGTGCGCAGCCCTGCCAGCCCAGCAGTGTCGACGTTCTTGGCCGTCGCGTCACTCACGCACTGACGCATCCAGGCGAACAGACGGCTCGCGACCAGGTACACCAGCCTCAACCCCACAAACCGACATCGTCCCAGCTCACACCGGTTATCGACACCCGGACGCCGAGCGCGACTTCCTCAGACGCCGAGGCCGGACCGCTCGCGGATCGCTTCCTCCGCCGTGACATTTCGTCGCGGACGCGGTCGCCCCCGTGGTCGTCGCCCCGGTCGCCGGAGTCCACATCCGGGCCGTTCATGACGGACACGGTCCGGGCGAACCAGCTGCGGGATGCTGATCCGCAGGCTCTCGATCGCCTGAACCGCGTCCGTCCGCATCCGTCCTCCCGGCCCGCACCGCTTCACCGGCCCCGCACGTGGCGAGCGCATGGCGCCTCCTCGTGTCGCCGGAGGGTGCGGAAGGCGCGAGAGTGAGAGATGTGGGCCATTTCCGAGGAGTCGGCGCGCCCGAAGGGGCCGTGGCGGAAGCCGCGCAGGCTGGTGCGGCGGCGTCGGCCACGATGCCCAGGCGGTCGCGCCGAATGCTGACCGCGGCGTACCTGTTGATCGCCGCGGCCATCGTGGCGGACCTGCTCACCGGGCCGCACACCACGGTCTCGCCGATCCTCGCCGCGGTCCCGGTGCTGGCGGCGGCGGGCGCCAGGTCCGCCCGGGTGCCGCTGGTCGCCGGGGCGCTGGCGGCCGTCGGCGTCGGGCTGCTCGCCCTCGGCAACCAGGACGTGTCGGCCGCCGTGCACCTCGAGGCGGTGGCCGCCGTGGCGGCCGTCACCTTGGCCAGCGCCGCCGGCGTCGTGCTGACCAAGACCCGGGAACAAGAACTCCAGCAGGTCCGCACGGTCGCCGAAGCGGCCCAGCGGGCCCTGCTCCGTCCCGTCCCGGACAGGATCGGCGGGGATCTCTACGAGGTCCTGGACACCCCGTACGGCACCCGGGTTGTGCTCGGTGACGTGCAGGGCAAGGGCCTGGCCGCGGTCGAGACCGCCGCGGACGTCCTCGGTGTGTTCCGAGCGGACGCCCGAACGGAACCAGACCTCGCCCGACTCGCCGAACACCTGGACAGCGCGCTCGAGCAGAGCCAGCACAACGAGCGGTTCGTCACGGCCGTGCTGCTCGCGGTCCCGGCGGCGCAGGACCTGGTGGAGATCGTCAACTGCGGCCATCCGCCACCCCTGTTGCGGCACCGCTCCGGAGCCGTGAGCGAGATCGAGCCACCGTCCTATGTACCGCCGCTGGGATTGCAGGCACTCATCCCCGACGCCATCGGCGGCAAGACGATCGACCTGGAGCCCGGCGACCTCCTCCTGCTCTACACCGACGGCGTCTCGGAGACGCGCGACCTCCAGGGCCGGTTCTACCCGCTCGCCGCCAGACTCGCGGCGATCGGCGCGCGAGAGCCCGACGCGGTTCTCGACGAACTGCTCGCGGACGTGGTGGCCTACTCCGCCGACGGGATGACCGACGACGCAGCGCTGCTCGCCGTCCGGCGCGACGCTTGAACCACGGTGGCCATGGCCGCCACGTGTTCGGGCTCGTCGGCGCAACGAATCTGGACCACGCAACGCAGGTGTCACAGGATTTTTCACAGGATTGATTGCTGCGGTTTGGATTGGCCCGGGTGCGGCGGCGAGAAGCGGCCCGCATCGCGGTCGCCGCCAGCGAGTTGCCGGGCGATGTCGCGGGGAACGCGTACGCCGCGGGTGCGGAGGTCGGTGATGAAGCGGGCGGAGAGCGGATCCGGCCGTGCCGGCGTCACCGCGATCAGCTGCCTGACCCACTTCGGGGAGAAGGACCGGATCGCGGCTGGCAGGCCGGCGCTCACCGCACTCACCGGGGCGACGCAGACACCCAGACCGGCGGCGGCCAGTTGGGGCCCGGCTGCGGTGATCGAGGTGCTCATCACCGGCTCGGGCCGTACCCCGGCATCCGCGAGTGAGCGGTCGAGCCAGTCGCGCAGTCCGTTTTCCGGTGCGAAGTGCACCAGCGCCACGCCATCGAGTTCGTGCAGTTGCACGTCTCTCGGGCCGGCCAGACGGTGACCGACCGGCGCCGTCAGCACAATCTCCTCCTCGGCGATCACGCTGGTCACGTAGCCCTGCGGGACCGGCGCGGGTAGCAGCACGATGTCGACTGCGCCGGTATCGATGAAGCCGAGCAACTCGGCGAGTACGGCGGACTCGCGCAGGCTTACGACGATGCCCGGACGCCTGCGGTGCCATTCGCGCAGGACCGGGGCGACGAGGGGAACGGTAAGGCTCTGGGCGCACGCCACGCGCAGGCTCCCACCCGTGCCTTCACCGATCGCACGAGCCGAGTGCATGGCCGATGCGGCAGCCTCGAGCGCCCGGCGGGCGTGCGGGAGGGCGGCGCTGCCTGCCGGGGTCAGACTCACGCCGCGTGGACGGCGGTTGAGCAGCGCGGTTCGCGTCTCCCGTTCCAGCTCGGCGAGCTGGTGCGAGACCGCGGGTTGGGTCAGGTGCAGCAGCCGTGCGGCCTTTGTGATCGACCCGCAGTCGGCGACGGCGACCAGACACTCGAGCGCACGAAGGGATGCCATAGACAGAGTTTATGTCAACTCTCGGAACTATGAATCTCGCGATGGGAAGGCCTGGCGGGCTCTTGTCGCTGAATATCTCAGCGCCCGCATCGGGCGTGTACGAGCGAAAATCAGGAGGTTCCCATGACGCAAGTCTTTGTGACCGGCGGGTCGGGGTTCATCGGGCGGGCGCTGATCCGTCGGCTGGTGGACGAGGGGCACGACGTCCGAGCTCTCGTCCGGAGCACGACGGCAGCAGACACGGTCGCGGCATTGGGTGCGAAGCCGGTGCGGGGGGTGCTGACCGAGCCTGACACCTGGCGCGACGCGGTGTCAGGCAGCGAGGTGCTGTTCCACTTGGCGGCCGAGACCGATCTGGACGCCGACCTCGCCCGGCACCGGCTGGTGACCGTCGAGGGGACCCGGGCTGCACTGCTTGTCGCCCGCGAGGCCCAGGTGGCCCGCTTCGTGAGCTGTGGCAGCGAGGCCGCACTGCTGGCCGGCGACCCGCTCATCGATGTCGATGAGACAGCACCGCTGCGGCCGGACTCATCCGCACCGTATTGCGCAGTCAAGGCGCAGCAAGAGGCCATCGTGCTGGAGGCGAACACCAATGATTTCACCACCGTCTCCATCCGCCCCAAATTCGTGTGGGGTGCCGGAAGCCCCGTGACCGACGGCCTCGCCGCCGTCGCCTCGGCGGGGCAGTTCTCGTGGATCGAGGGGGGACGTCACACCACCGATATCACTTTCGTCGACAACGCCGTCGAGGGTCTGCTCCTGGGTTGGCGGCGCGGAAAGCCCGGCCAGGCGTACTTCGTCACAGACCAGGAACCCGTGCAGTTCCGCGAGTTCATGCAGACCGTGTTCGACATCTACGGCGTCGAGACCCCTATCCCTGACATAGACCTCGACACCGCGGCCCGAGTCGTTCCGGTGCCGGTCCGTTGGTTCATCGGGCAGACCTGCACGCTGCGCACTGACAAGGCCGTCGAGGACCTCGGCTACCGCCCGGTCGTATCCCGGACGACGGCACTCGACATCCTGCGTCGATCCCGCCAGGCCGAGACCACATCCGCGGAACGCTGACACCGGGCGTCGACGCAGAGGAATTCAGCTACCCGCTGAATTCCTCTGCGCCGGCGACGGCGAACTGGTCCTGCACCGGTCCACCCCGCCGGACGACTTCTGATACCGGTACGGAGAAGGAGAAGCGCCACCGTGTCATCTGTCGCGCACGACGACCGACCGATCACGACCGAAAGCACGCTCCCGATGCTGAGCCTGCTTGCCCTGTTCATCGCCGGCTTCCTCAGCATCCTGAACGAGACGGTGCCCGCGGGCCTGCTGCCAAAGATGTCCGCAAGTCTCGGCCTGTCGGATTCGGTCGCTGGTCAGACCATCACGGTGTATGCCCTCGCGACCGCCCTGACGGCGATCCCACTCAACGCTGCTCTGAAGAGCGTCGGCCGCCGTACCCTGCTCGTCTGGTCCCTCAGCGCGTTCGCAGCAGCCAACCTCGTCATCGCCCTCGAAAACAACTTCACCGTCATCCTCATCGCCCGGCTCGCCGCCGGGGTGGCCGCCGGTTTGATCTGGTCCAACATCGGGGGAATCGCCGCACGGCTGGTCCCGGAAAACGCGCGGGGCAAAGCGATCGCGATCGCCCTGGCCGGCACACCCGCGGCCCTCTGCCTCGGGCTGCCCGCAGGCACCGCCTTGGGGGACGCGGCCAGTTGGCACGCCACGTTCGGCGTGATGGCGGCACTGTCCGTGGCGCTGATCGCCTGGGTCTTCGCCTCGGTGCCGAACCTCGCAGCCGAACCAAAGAACGCGCACGTGTCTTTCCCGTCCATTCTTCGTGCTCCCGGCGTCCGCACCATCCTGTGGGTCGTCGCCGGCTTCATCACCGCCCACAACCTGCTGTACACCTACATCGAGCCGCTGGCGAGCCGATCCGGCACCGGCCGGATCGAATGGGTGCTGCTCGTGTTCGGGGTCGCGGCTCTGCTGAGTATCTGGGCGACGGGGCACTTCGTTGACCCGCACCACCGCGTGCTGATGCTCGTCAGCAGTTGTCTCCTAGGCGTGAGCGCCGCCGTGCTCGGGGTCGCCTTCGTCAGCCCTGCGATCCTCTATCTGGGCGTCGCGGCGTGGGGCGTGGGATTCGGCGGTTCGGCCACCCTGTTCGTGACCGCCGGGATCCGAGCGGCGGGCACCGACGGGGTTCAGGCCGCGATCGTCACGGTGTTCAACCTGAGCATCGCGGCGGGAGGAGTCTTCGGGGGCCTCCTTCTCACCGGATTTGGAGTGCTGTCCATCCCTTGGGCGTCCGCGGCCATCATGATCCCCACCATCGTCACCGTCGTGGCGGGGCGGCGGCATTCGTTCCCGCATTGGACCTGAGGGACTGTGATGCCTGCCGTGATGGGCTGCGGACGCGCTTCCCTGCCAACGGTCACCCGCCCACCGCGACCCCGGGTCTCCGACAGTTCGAGTGCGAGGCGGTCGCGGTCGCCGGCGGCCCCGGACCAACGGTTGCCGGTCTCAGCCTCCTCGTCGCCTTCCGACGTTTCAGGTCGACCTCGGCAGGCCGTAGACCTGGCCGACGTCGTGTTCTGGGAAACGCCCGCCCCGCTTGCGCAGCGTAGGCTCGGCGGACGGCACATGAAAACTGACAGCCGAGGTATCAGGGGCGCGCCATTACCGTCGGGCACGGGAGAGTGAGACGTGGAAATCTCGAAGGCGAGCCAGGACGGCGTGGACGTGCCCGAGTCGGACGCGCCCGAGCCAGACACGCCCGAGCCGAACCCGCCCGCGGCAGCCGAACTCCGCCGCCGGCCCCTGCGGCGCGTGTTCACCATCGGAATCCCCGTCGTCCTGATCATCGCCGTGTTCGGCTTCGCGATACCCCGCCTCGCCTCCTACGGCCAGGTGCTCGACACGTTGCGCACGATGACCGCGTCCTCGATCGCGATGGTCGCCGTGGCGGCGCTGGTCAACCTGCTGGCGAACTGGGCGCTGATCATGTCGGCCGTCCCGGGGCTGTCGTTGCCGCGGGCGGCGGCGTCGAACCTGGCCTCGACCGCGGTGGCCAACACCGTTCCCGGCGGCGGTGCGATCGCGTTGGGGATCAGCTGGCGCATGCTCGCCGGATGGGGCGTGACCTCGGGGGAATTCGCGGCGTACGCGGGGGTGACGGGGGTCTGGAGTGCGTTGGCGAAGCTGGCGACGCCCGGTGCGGCGGTCCTCGTGCTGCTCTTCACCGGCCGCCTCTCCTCCGGCCTCGGGGCGACGACGACGCTGCTGACCGGCGCTTCGATCAGCCTCGGGGTCTTCGCCGTGGCGGTGGTCGTGCTTCGCAGAGGCCTGCGTGACGAGCGGGTGGCGCAGGCCGTCGGCCGGGCGGCGCAACGCTCGGCCGGGGCCGTCTTCAAGGTGTTGCGCCGCCCGGCGCCCATGGGGGTGGCCGCGGCGGTCATCGGGTTCCGCGACCAGGCCAGAGACCTGCTGCACGAGCGCGGGGGCCGACTGACGCTGGCGACCGTGGCCAGCGACCTGGGCTGGCTGGTCGTGCTCCAAGCCTGCCTGCTGGCCTGCGGAGTACCGCAGAGCCAGGTCTCCTGGGCCCGCTGCTTCGCCGGCTTCGCCCTGGCCCGGCTGATCTCCACCGTCCCGATCACGCCCGGCGGACTCGGCGTCATCGAACTCGGCCTCACCACCTACCTGGCGGCGTCCCTGGATCCGGTGTCCGCGGCGCGCGTCACGACCGCGATCCTGCTGACCCGGGCCGTGACGTTCGCGCTGCCGATACCGCTCGGCGCCGTGACCTACGCCGGCTGGCATCTCAAGCAGGTGCGGGCCGCCGTCACCGACGGGTAGGCGACGACCCTCTCAACGACGCCGACGGATCGTCGGGGCGACCTCACAAAGCCTGGTCGCGCTTCGGGAAGACCACCTCCTGCAGGATCAGCCCGATCGCAGCGGCCGTCGGCACCGCGATCAGCGCGCCGACCAGACCCATCAGCGTCCCCATCACCAGCACAGCGATCATCGTCGCGATCGGGTGGATCCGCACCGTGTACTTCATCGTAAGCGGGTTGATCAGGTGGTCCTCGGCGAACCGGAACAGGGTGTAGAAGACCAACGACGCGATCGCGGTCGGCACGGAGACCGCCAGCGCGACCAGGCTGACCGCGGCGCCGCCAACGGTCGAGCCGATGACCGGGACCATGTCCATGATGGCGACCAGGAAGCCGAGCACAGCGGCGTACGGGACCCCGACGGCCAGGCACCAGACGAAGGTGGCCAGGCCGGCCAGCACCGAGGTGGCCAGGTTGGCCAGCATGTAGCGGCCGACCTGCAGCAGGATCCGGTCGGTCAGGTCCCGGCTGCGCGGCCGGTTGCGCGCGCTCACGAACCGCAGCCCGAAGTCCCGCACCGTGGGCATGCCGACCAGGAAGTAGATCGTCAGCGTCACCACGATGAAGGTCGAGGTGACCGCGCCGACGATGATCTGCCCGGCGGTCATCAGACCGGAGACGAGCTTGCCGGCCACGTCGCCGGAGGCGAACTGCGCCTTGGCCTTGGCGACGAGGTGGTAGCGGTCCTCGATCTTCCCCAACTGGGAGTGGTGGTCGTGGATCTCCTGCAGCCAGGTGGGGATCTCCTTGGTCAGCGCCGTGACCTCGTTGCTCACCGGCGGAATGACCAGAGCCAGGAAACCGCCCAGCACAGCGGTGAATCCGATCAGCACCACGGCGACCGCGAACCCGCGCCGCAACCGCAGACGCTCCAGACCCACCACCATCGGCTCCAGGCTGACGGCCAGGAACGCCGAAAGCAGGACCAGAATCAGAACCTGCGCGGACCGCAGGATCGCCTCAGCAGTCGCATACGCCAGGATCGCTCCGGCGGTGAACCCATAGCCGACCTGGAACCAGGACCGCTGCGCAGGCAGCCGCCGCACGGTCCGGCCGGGCACCCACAGCCGCTGCCCGTCCGACGCATCGGACTCCTCCGCGGCCCCCGCTATGCGCGATTCCGTCGCGCGCAGATCGTCGTGCGCCGCGATGGTCGCCGACGGCAGAACCGCCCCACTGTCAGTCACGCCTGACCCTCCCTAAGAGTGGCGACACTTCGCGAAGCCACAGAACATCGGTTTGGCCTGGTGTCCTGACTGCCCCAGAACAAACGTGCGCGATCAGCCATCGGCCCTCACGCCGTCTGCCTGAGCCGTCAATATCAGTAACCTGATGACTCTCACGGGACGAGGGATGATGGGGATGGGCTTGCGCAGGAGTAGGCGCGTCGAGGAAGGCTCAGGAGAACGGCAACCACTGCCGAGCACCCGACGGCCGCCCTCACAGGAGCAGCTCAGCCGTCTCCAAAAACGGCCGCGCGACGTCTTCGGCGCCGAACGCCAGCACGAACAGGCCCGTGGAAACTCGTTCCAGGAAGCCCCACTCCCAGATCGCGGTCTCGTCCACGCCGCTGTGCTCGGCCAGCAGGGCGCAGTAGCGACGAGCCACGGGCTTCGCGTCGCCGGCGAGCAGCTGAGGACACCAGTCCCGAAGAACGACGCCGAGGTCGTAAGCCGGCTCGGCGAGGAACCCGTCGGGGTCGACGAAGACGAAACCGGACTCGGCGCCCGGTCTCGACGCCGCCGCCCGCAGAGCGTTCCCTGGATGCGGGTCGCCGTGGACGACGACACAGCGGTCCAGGTCGAAGGCGGCGGCGCGGCGTTCCGCGAAGCGGAGAGCAGTCGCGACCGCCGCCTCGGAACAGGGGTGGCCGAGCCGGTCCCAAGTGTCGCGGACGAACCGGGCCAGCCGCGTCGCCTTCTCCTGTTCGGGGTCGACGGCCGCCCCGGAAGGTCGTGGAACCGTCCATGCCTGCGCGAGGGTGTGGCACAGGTTCTCGATCGCGAGTTCCGGCGGCAGGGTGAGCTGGTCCATCGACGGCCCGCAGAGCTCCAACAGCATCGCGTGACGTTCGGCATCCGCAGCGAGCAGATGCGCGTAGCCGTGGCCGTGTGCGTCGGCAAGGGTCCGAACCTGATCGTCGAAGCCGGTTTCCGGCATCGCCAGTTTGAGGACCGCCTCGCCGCCGTCTCCCGTCCGCACGCGCAATACGCAGGAAGCCGACCCACCGCTCAACGCCGCGACCGGGTTTATCGACCAACGGTGCCGCAGGTCGGCAACGAGGTCAGGCAGAGCGGCCAGCCACCGCTCGCCGACCTGTCCGAGGTTCGCGCTCTTCTGGCGCACCAGGGCGGGCATCTCAAACATATGGTCGGTCGCCCCGTATTCGTGACTTGGCCGCTTCGGCGGCACCAGCGTTTTCCCTCGCGAGGACGATTCTTGCGCGCCAGCTCCACTTACGTTCATTGTGACGGTGACAGGCGTTCAGGGGATGACGTGGCCGGTGTCTTGGTCTCGCTGGTGGATCTCCATGATTTCGGACCAGGGCGGCGGCCCACCCAGACGCCAGGGCACCTGCTGCTTGTCCGCGGCATGGAGCGATCGTCTGGCAGCCTGAACGAAGTTCCGTTGTGCGCTGTCGAGTCTCTGGTGGATCTGGCGAAGCTTTTCCAGGTCTTTCGGCTGCCCGAACGGGAAGGTGCTGAATTCTCCGATGGCCTCGCTGAGTTCGAGGGCCGCCATTCCGGTGCCGGAGTCGGCTACCAGGCTGACGGACACCAGCGCGGCGTTCCACTCTTCCCAATCGATTCCCTGGGGGACTCGTTCCTCCCAGTATGCGTGGCGCAGGCCGATCTCCACCGCGCCGAAGCTCTGAAGAAAACGCTCATACGCCGCAATCGTCCGATCGCGGCTCCACTGTCGGGCTTCGTTGCGCCGTCCAGCCATGGTGCCGACGAGGATGCCCAGGATGGTCGCGCCGGCTCCAGTGGCCGTGGATATGACAGTCCCCCATGCGGCGGCCATGACCTTCTACCTCTTCCTGGCGGCTCAGACTTCGATGGTGAAAAAACCTACTGATCTTCTGCGTTCCCTGACAACCATCAGCCGCAGGCCCCGTTGAGACCCTCTGGCAAGTGGGGGCAAATCTGTTGTCCCTGCGCAGGGTCGGCTGAAAGGCTCCGCTCATGGCGATGCTGATTCTGACTGTCGGCCTGCAGGGCGCGGGAAAGACCACGCGGGCACGGCAGTTGGCCACGAAGCTGAACGCGCTGCGGCTCACGCCGGATGAGTGGATGATCCCGCTCTTTGGAGAGCCGGAGGCGGACGGAAAGCGTGACGTCCTGGAGGGACAGCTGCTGAAACTCGCGCTCGAGGTACTGCGGCTGGGGAACACCGTCGTCCTGGATTTTGGCTGCTGGTCGCGCGATGAGCGCTACGCGATCCGACATTTGGTGGAGGATGCAGGCGGCTCGTTCGAGCTCGCGTACATGCCCGTGGACGAGGAGACCCAGCGGGTCAGGGTCGCCCACCGGCAGGCGACCGCGCCGCACGAGACGTTCCCCATGTCCGACCAAGAGCTGGCCGACGCTAGGGCCTACTTCCAGGAGCCCGATGATGCCGAACTCTCAACGGGGCAGATCATCGATCCGCCAAAGGGCTGGCATAGCTGGAACGAATGGGCAGCCGACCGGTGGCCATCGTTCGGCGACGCGACGCCGGCCCCGGCGCACGGCTGGGGCTGCACTAGGCTCGGCACATGAGCAACGCTGATGCTGTCATCGCCACCCTGCGCAGCGAGTTCGACGACCTCGCCGGACTGTCGTCCCGCTTTTCCGACCAGCAGCTCGCCGCGCCGACCGCCGCGGAGGAATGGGACGTCTCCCAGGTTCTCTCGCACTTGGGCAGCGGCGCGGAGATCAACCAGAACACCCTGCGGGTATCGCTGGAAGGCAAGCCGAATCCCGGGATCGAGTTCAGCAAAGCGATCTGGGCGAGATACGACGCGGCGGACCCGCGGGATCGGCTGGAGTGGTTCCTAGCCGCCAACGAGGCGCTGACCCAGTCCCTTGAGTCACTCGGCGAGGAAACCCGGCAGAGCCTGAGAATCGACACGGGCTACCTCCCCGACCCCATCGACGTAGCGGGTTTCGCGACCGCACGGCTGAACGAGCTCGCGCTGCACTCCTGGGACATGCGCGTCGGCTTCGACCCGGCGGCGACGGTCACCCCGGCGGCCACTGCGCACCTGCTGGCCCTGAGCACAGACGTAGCCGGCTACATCGGCCGACCTGAGGCACTGGATGGCCTGGCCGCCGTGATCGCGGTGACGACGACCGACCCGGGGCAGTCCTTCACCCTGACGCTGGGCGACAAGATCAGCGCCACGATCGGCGCCCCCGAGCAGGCCGACGGGACGCTCACCCTGCCCGCCGAGGCCTGGCTCAGGCTGGTCACAGGCCGGTTGAAGCCGCAGTACACGCCCGACGGGATCACCGCGACCGGCGTGGCCGACCTGAACCTCCTGCGCCAGGTGTTCCCGAAGTTCTAGGCGGGCACGTTCACCCGGTCGTCGCCCTGTCGCGTAGTCGGCTGCGTTGCAACGGGCCGGTGTCGCGGTCGGCAGTGTCTTGAGACACCGGGCGCGCGAATTAGCCGGCCGGGAAAGCGCGCCTTGACGCGCTCCACCAGCCGGCCGATAACTACCGACGAGCTCAGCCGCCGAAGCGGATCGAGACGATCTTCTTGTCGAAGCCGATCGCCCCCAGGTCCGGCACGTCGGCGGTGACCACGTGGGACGTGCCGGAGCAGTCCGGTCCGGTCCAGATCTTGATCGGGCCGCCGGAGAGCTGGAGCGAGGACGCCGCATCGGGCTGCCGGACGTTCACGCAGCCGGGTCCGGCGACGCCCTCGGAACCGTTGGGCTCGCTGAAGTTCGTCCCGCTGTCGAGGATGACGCTGCCGTTCCCGAGCGTGGTGCTGCCACCCGACGAGGAGGACGCGGCCGAGGACGGGGCCGAAGCGGACGAGGACGAAGTCCCCGACGGCACGGATCCGCCGGCCGGAAGGACCTTCTTACCGGTCGGCGAGACCGCGAACCAGGTGCCGCCGACGCCCTCGCCGTTGGTCTGGCCCGGGGCGGTGTCCTTGCTGAACCGGTAGATCGGCCAGTGGCCGATGGTCAGCTGCAGGGTGCCGTCGTCCCGCTTGATGACGCCGATCTGCTTGACGGGCACGCCGTCCACGAAGACCTTCGAGCCCGGGCGCACCAGAACCGGGGGCCACGTCACCGCACACTGACCGTCGCAGTGGGACGCCGACGGGTTCGGGGTGTCCTTGTCGAACCGGTACATGGTGAAGCCGGCGCCGTCGTGGACGATCGGGCTGAGTCCGTTGGCCGAGCCGGCGCTGAGCTGGACCCAGTTGAGCGCGGCCGGGTCTGTGCGCGGACCTGAGTAGAAGTCGCCGGTGTTGGCCGGAGCGTTGTTCTGCTTGGCGGTGCCGTTCTGGTACTGCATCTGCGTCGACAGGGTGTCACCGTTCGCATTCGCGTCCGCCCCGCCGGAGCTGTCGCTGCTGTCATAGGGCGAGCCCGCAGTGCTGCTGGTGGCGGCGACGACGGCGCCGGCCGGCTGCGCGGCGGGCTTCGCGGCGCCACTGCTGCACGCGGTCAACGACATCGCGCCGGCTGCCACTGCGGAGACGGCCATAGCAGTACGAATCCGGATCATTCTTGATCTTCCCCTCATCTCAGGACTGATACTGGTTCGTGGTGAACCTTGCGGGTGACTTACGCAGCCCCGCGGCGGCCGGTTCAAAGCCCGGAGAACTCTTTTTTTGAGGCCGCGGCCGGCCACACCCGTCGCATGGACGGGGCGCCTGGACTCCGGCGACCTACGCAGCCGGACCCGGACCGGTTCAATGCCGATCGATGGAGGATTCCTTTGAACCCGCTCGGGTTCCGCTGCGTGGGTTGAACCGTCACGGTTCCAACTCAAGGAGCGATCATGCGTTTCCGGTCGGGCCTCACCGTCAGAGCTCTCACCGATTCCGGCCTGGGCCCGATCCCCACCGGCCAGAACGGCCGCAAACTCTGCGCGTTCCTCAACGACAACAACGGAAGCAGCTCCTGCGCCAAGTGGCCGCTCTACTATTACGTCCGCGACACCGCGGCCGGTGACGTGGACGGACAATGCGTGGACGGCGTGTGGTTCGCCGTCGGTGCGGACGGCAAGCTCATCAAGCCCGCCGGGTGAGGAATGTGGACGCCGCCGTCTTTCTGCCTGGGGCGGACCTGGCCGGCCCCGGTCAGACACGACAGAACCGTGACCACGCCGACCGCTCGACCTGGAACGGCGGAAAAGCCATGCGCCATGGGGACGAACTGGCGGTTGATCTCTACCGCGAGCACGCAGCGCCGCTGCTACGCTTCGTCCTGAGCCTGAACGGCGGCGCCCGGCAGGACGCCGAGGACGTGGTCCAGGAGACCCTGGTGCGAGCCTGGCGGCACGCCGACCGCCTGGACGGGGAGACCGGCTCGCTGCGGCCGTGGTTGCTGACGGTGGCGCGTCGCCTGGTGATCGACGAGCACCGGCGGCGCAAAGCCCGGCCGCCGGAGGTCTCCGACGCGTCGCTGGAGTACCGGCCGAGCGAGGAGAGCGTGGAGAAGGCACTGTCGGCGATGGAAGTGTCCGAGTTGCTGGACACTCTCAGCGCCCCGCACCGCGAGGTGCTGGTCGCGACCTACCTCAAGGGGAAGTCCGTCGCCGAGGCGTCCGCCGAACTGGGCGTACCGCCAGGCACCGTCAAGTCCCGCGTCTACTACGCGCTGCGCGCGCTGAAGCTGGCGGCGGCTGAAAGGGGGCTGACCCGGTGACCGAGCCCGAACACACCGACATCGGCGCCTACGTCCTGGGACTGCTGGAGCCGGACGAGGCGGAGCGTTTCGAGGAGCACCTGTTCGGCTGCGACCGTTGCTCCGCGGAACTGGAGGAGTTCTCGGATCTCCCGGCGCTGCTGCAGCCGCTGGTAGCCGAGGACGACGACGCCGAACCACTGGCCGTGGCCCAGCCGAGCCCGGAGCTGCTCCCCAAAGTCCTGGACCAGGTCTCCGGCGCCCGCACCCGGCGCCGCCGCCGCAACCTGCTGGCCCTGGCAGCAGCCGTAGCGCTGATCGTGGCCGGCCCGGTAGTCGGCATCGCGATCGGCCGCCACTCGGCGAGCACCTCAACACCCACCGACAGCGTCGCGGCCGAACTGGTGATGATGGGCGAGCGCCACACCGCCACGAACACGGCGAACGGAGTCAGCGCCATCATCGGCCTCGAACAGCGCGACTGGGGCACCCACATCGCGGTCGAACTCCGAGGCGTGAAGGGCCCCCTCACCTGCGACCTGGTCGCCGTCGGCAAAGACGGCAGCACGCAGGTGGTCACCAACTGGTACGTGCCGCCGCACGGCTACGGCGTCCCCGGCCACACCGCCCCGCTGGACCTGCACGGCGGCTCGTCGATGGCGAAGAGCGACATCGACCACGTCGAGGTGCGGACCGACACGCAGCAGGTGCTGGTGAGCGTGCCGGTGTGAGGGCTGGCGCGAGCTTTTCGAAGACCAGCCCCGACCGCACGGTCACGGCTGTCGCCACGCGCTGGGGTGTCGTCGATCCGGGCCCATTTCAGCAGGCTTTTCAAGGCGACGTACGGCTACAACGCAGCCGCGCTCACAGCCGACAGGCGCGCACGGATGGTCAATGCGTCCGCCGCCGGGCCTGGCGAGGATGGCGGTGCCGGAATCGCAGAAAGGTGTGAAAGCCCTGGAGCCCCTGTCCGCCGGTTGACGCGAACGTGATCGCGGTTCCGGCTCAGGAACGTCGGGCCGAGTCAGCCGTCAGCCGCTCTGCCGATGCGCCGTGGCAGAAGCCTGGGACAGCCGAGCGACCCGGAAGCGACCCGGAAGCGACCGGCTCGCACGAGAGTGGTTCCGCCAGCTTCGTGTGAGACGGAGTTGACCTAGGCCTGATGATGCCTTCGCCTGAAATCGCTCTGAGAGGATTCCCTTGAAGACACCCCGCTTTGTGGCCGCCGTCGCGAGCGTACTGCTCGCCGTCGGCATCGGGATCGCAACGACATCCCCGGCCTCTGCTGCCAGCGCCGCACCCACGGCCAGTGGCCTCAAGCTCAGCGCACAGTCCGGCGCCGGACCCACCCTGACCGGAAACGGCGTCAGCGGACTCTCCTTCAGACCCAATAGCAACCCTTACGGGTTGGAGCTCAGAAACGCCTGGAACGCGTGCATCGGATTCCAGAACGGGGATACCGGCAATGGCGCACAAGCACGCCAGGAGCCGTGTGACGGCCAACCCGACCAAGCCTGGGTAGAGCATGGGGCGAGCAACGGTTATTGGTTCGTAAACGCCAAGGGCGGCAATTGCCTTGATATCGCATACGGAGCCACCGGCACCGATGGCGCATACGTGATGCTGTGGACCTGCAGCAACAGCTACTCCCAGACTTGGCTCTGGGGCAGCAACATCGGCATCGGTTGGAACCTAACGGACAAAGATGGTAAATGCGTTGGGATCGACGGCGGCAGCAATGGGGCAGGCTTGCCTGCGATCATCTGGGACTGCAACTCCAACAATGACCAGATTTGGAGGTTGACCTAGCCCCGAAAGTGGCTTGGCGACCGCAGCTTCAGCCGGCCGCCAAGCCACTTTGCCTTACCTCCCCGTGCAGAAATCCCTAACAGCTCCCGGGGCTTCGCCAGATCCGCGCGAATTGAGCCCACCTCGGGTGTAGCCCCACGACGGATTGTCCCGCGCCAGCCGCAGGATCAGTTCCAGCGCCGCCGGTGTACCGTATCCGCGCAGGTGAGACCTCATAGCAGGGTTCCTGAACCACACAGGCAGGTCAGTGGCCCCCTTGTTCTTGAATACCCATTCATCTATCGTGGGCGCATGCCCCGACCGCGCGAGTTCGAACCCGAAGCCGTCCTCGACGTCGCCATGCACCGGTTCTGGGAGCGCGGCTACCGTGCGACCTCGATCGAGGACCTGGTGAAGGCGACCGGGGTCAAACCGGGCAGCATCTACAGCGCGTTCCCAGGCGGGAAGCAGGCCCTGTTCCTGTTGTCGCTGGAGCGCTACTCCAAGCTCGTCGTGCCGCAGAAGCTGGGCGAGTTGGAGGGGGCGCACGCCGGGCTGGCGGAGGTGCGCGGCTATTTCGACGGCCTGGTGCGCGACCTGCTGACCCCCGAGGGGCGGCAGGGCTGCCTGCTGGTGAACACCGCGATCGAGAAGGCGGCCGAGGACGATGCGGCCGCGGCGGTGGTGCGGGGGCACCTGGCACGGCTGGAGCGGAACATGGCTGCGGCGCTGGAGAACGCGCGAAGCCGCGGCGAGGTGCGTCAGGACGTGGATCCGACGAGTGCGGCGCGGGTGCTGGTCGCGACGTGCCAGGGGTTGATGGTCGTGGGCAAGGCGAATCCGGACGAGGCGATGCTGACAGCCATCGTCGAGGGCGCGTTCGGCAACCTCGTCTGACCGCTGCGCCGCAGGGCGCTGAACATCGCAATGAACATGGCATTGAGCATGGCAACGAGCAGGCCGCCGGTGTGAGTCCGGCGGCCGTTTTCAGGCCCGATAGTTGAACACCTATTCAAGAATGGACCGATCAGCATGCGCGCCATCACCATCTCCCGCCCCGGCGGCCCGGAAGTCCTCACCCTCGCCGACCTGCCCGACCCGGTGCCCGCCGCCGGGGAGGTCCTGATCCGCGTCCGGGCCTTCGGGATCAACCACGCGGACGCCTACATGCGCTCCGGAGCCTGGGGCCAGGTCGCGGACGTGCCCGGCATCGAGGCGGCCGGCACCGTCGCGGCCGACCCGTCGGGAACGCTGGCCGCCGGCGCGCCGGTCGTGGCGATCCTCGGCGGCATGGGCCGGTCCCGCAACGGCTCCTACGCCGAACTCGTCACGGTCCCGGCGACCAACGTCGTCCCGGTGACCGGCATCGCCGCGGACCTGCCGTGGACCACCCTGGCCGCGATCCCCGAGGTGTACGCGACCGCCTGGAGCGCTCTGCACGCCAACCTGGAGCTCCGGCCCGGCCAGACCATCCTGGTCCGCGGTGCGACTTCCGCGCTCGGCCAGGCCGTCGTCGACCTGGCCCGCGACCTCGGCGCCACCGTGGTGGCCACCAGCCGCTCGGCCGAGCGCGCCGCCGCACTGAAGGAGTTGGGTGCGGACACGGTCCTCGTCGACGACGGCGCCCTGGCCGCGCGGGTGGCCGGGCACGGACTGCGCATCGACGCGGTGGCCGACCTGGTCGGCAACAGCGTTCTGCGGGACTCGCTGGCGTGCCTCGCCCCGCGCGGCCAGCTCTGCCAGCTCGGATTCCTCGGCGGACTCGCGCCGGTGGCGGACTTCAACCCGCTCACCGACCTGCCCACCGGGGTCCAGCTGAGCTTCTTCGGCAGCGCGTTCGTGCTGGGGACGCCGGAGTATCCGCTGGCCGGGATACCGCTGAACGACATCTTCGCCAAGGTCGCCGCGGGCACGCTGCGAGTCAGGCCGCCGCGGACGTTCGCGGTCGACGACATCGTGGCGGTGCACCGGCGGATGGAGGCCGGGACCGCCGGGGGCAAGATGGTGGTCGAACTCTGAGGTCAGGCTACTGATTCAGGGGCCGGACTCATCCCATCCGGCTGGTGAACTGGTTGATGTCGAAGTAGTCGCGCCAGGCGTCGATCTTGCCGTCGGTCACCTCGAAGGTTCCCATGACCGGCAGCTCGAACGATTTGCCGGGGAGCGTGAAAACGTCCACCCGTTCGGTCATCACGATCGGTCCGTTGGCCGCGATGTTGATGACGCGGAAATCGATGCGCTCGATGCCCGGCGTGCCGGGGCGGATGAACGTGGCGATGGTTTCGGCGATGGCCTCGCGGCCATGGACCGGCTCCAGGGGGATGTTGTGGTACGTGGCGTCGTCGGTGAAAAACGCTGCCAGCTCGGCGGCGCCGGCGTTGTCCGACCATGCCGCGCAGAACCTGCGCACCAGCTCGATGGGGCTTTCCATCTGGCTCCTCCTGCGGTCTGCGGTCTGCGGTCTACGGTCTGAGTTCTGCCGTCGATGGTGACAGTGCGCTGCGATAGCCGCGCTAGGCGGCGAGGATGAGCTTTTCGTGCGCTGTGCCCGCTTCGAGGAGGGCATGCGCCTGCGCGGCGTCCCGCATCGCCAGCAGCCGCTGTGGACGCAGGCGCAACCGCCCGGCGGCCAGAAGCGGCATGGTCAGCTCGACCGCGTCGGGCGCGCGGTCCGGGGTCGGGGCCGACAGGGCCACGCCGAAGTCGGCCGCGTGCTCATCCGCGAGGGTGATCACGCGCGCCGGCCCACCCGCGAGTTCGACGGCGTCGCGCAGGCCGCCCTTGCCCGCGGCGTCGAAGACGGCGTCCACCGTCTCGACGTGCGCGCGCATCTGCGCCAGCAGCGCCGATCCGTAGCGGACCGGGATCGCGCCGAGTTCCTTGGCGAACTGCTCGTCGTTCGGACCGGTGGCGCTGAAGACCGTGAGGCCCTGGGATACGGCCAGCTGGGTGGCGATCACGCCGACCGAGCCGCCGCCGCCGAGGACGAGCAAGGTCTCGCCGGAGGTGACGCCAAGCTGGCGCAGGACGCCGACGGCGGCTTCGGCCGAGGCCGGCAGCGCTGCGGCGTCGGCCCAGCCGACGGTGCCCGGTTTGACGGTCCAGGCCGAGGCGAGGGCGTACTCGCCGTAGCCGCCGAGCGCGGGCAGTTGGGCGGCGACCTCGTCACCCACCGACACGCCGGTCACGCCCGGGCCGAGCGCGTCGACGGTGCCGGCGGCCTCGAAGCCGAGCACGGCCGGGTCGGGCAGCGGGAAGACCGCCCGGAGGTCGCCGCGGCGGATCTTCAGATCGGTCGGCCCGACCCCCGCCGCGTGGACCCGCATCCTGATCTGGCCCGGTCCCGGTTCCGGCAGGGCGACCTGCGACCACACGAGCGTCTCGGGCGGCCCGTATCCGGTGAGCACTGCTGCGTACGGCATGGGTACCTCCTGCTCCTGGCGGCCCGCGCGAGAATGAGGCTGGCACGGCTCCACGTGGTGCTCAACAGAAAGCATAGGTGACATGTCACGCAATGCCAACCGCGGCGCGCCGGTGCCCGAGGGCGGGTGGCTCGACGGCGACCAGCAGCGGGCCTGGCTGGCGTACATCCGGGTGCAGCTGCGGCTGACCTACGAAATGAATCGCCAGCTCCAGTCCGACAGCGATCTGTCCCTGCCGGACTACGACGTCCTGACGGCCCTGAGCGTCGCCGACGGCGGCCTGATGCCGATCACGGTGCTGGCCGCGCAGATCGGCTGGGAGCGCAGCCGGGTCTCGCACCACGTGCGGCGGATGGCCGACCGGGACCTGGTGAACTGCGGTCCGTCCGCGAACGACCGGCGCGTGACCGAGGTGAGCCTGACCCGACACGGCCGCGAAGTGCTCGAAGCCGCGGCGGTGGGACACGTGGACCTGGTGCGCCGCCTGTTCTTCGACGGCTTGCCGCGCGAGCTGGTCGAGCCGCTCAGCCAGGCACTGGAGAGCGTCTACGCGAACATCATCGCGCACGGCACGCTGCCGGCACCGGTGGACTGGCCGCCGCCCCAGGAGGAGTGACCGGGCCGGTCACCCCAACCGGCCCGGCATCCCCTCCGCAGTCGGGAACGTCAGACGAGATCGCCAGGCATAGCGTCAGGCAAAAACGTCAGACAAGAACGTCAGGCGAAGCGGGCCCGCAGCCACTCGGCCATCAGGTCGACCACCTCCGGAAGCTTGGAGGCGGCGCAGTGCCCGGTGCCCGGGATCAGATGGACCTCGGTGTCCCGGCGGCCTTCGAACACGAGGGTGTCCGCCTGGACCACGTGCACGTCGTCGGCGCCGTTCACCACCAGCATCGGGCAGTTCTCGTCGCGGGACAGCAGGTCGGAGCGCTCGAAGGGCCTGACCGCCGCCATCAGCTCGTCCAGGGTCGGGATCGCGTCGAAGCCGAAGGCGTTGCCGGCGATGTCGCGCATACCGAACATGAGGTGCTCGAAGTTGGCCGGGGTGAACGAGCCGACCATCGGTCCGCCCAGGTCGATCGCGGCGTCGACCACGCCGCGCAGCCCCGAGGCGCCCGACAGGTTGGCGCCGAACGAGAACCCCGCGTGCGCGACGCGGCCGTCGCCCAATGCGCGGGCCACGGCGATGAGGCCGTCGATCACGTCCACCGCGTGCTCGTCCAGCCGGGCGCTTGTCTCACCGGTGCCCGGGTGGTCGAACGCCACCACCGTCACGTCCGCCGTCCGGGCGAAGGCCACCGCCAGGACGTGCAGGTCCACCTTCCAGCTGTCCAGACCGCCGCTGAGGATCACCACCGGCCGCGCGGACGGGTCCGCAGTCGCGGACAAGATGTGCACCGGCACCGGGGTCGTGCCGCCGAGGTAGGGGATGTCCAGCACGCGGCGCTCGAAGGCGACGGGGAACGTCGGCGCGGCCTTCACGTACTGCTCGATCTGCCGGGTCATGGCCTCCCGCTTCGCCTCGTCGGCCAGCGTCGGGAACCGCGCCACGCCATAGGCCAGGGCGGACTGATAGTGCTCGCCGGCCTCGGCATAGCGGGCCGCCAGCGCGGAGAACTCGTACGTCCAGCCTCCCGGCCGATCCGACCAGACATCGGTGACCCGGCTCATCGCCTCGTCCAGATCGGCGGCGGGCAGACCCTGGTTGATGAACTGGGGACGCCGCTCGCCGTAGAGGGCGGCGGCGTCCACCGGGAATTCGTAACTCATGCGGATCCCTACTCGGTGACTGGCGCCGGCCGGTATCGGAGGGCGCTCGCCACCAGGGTCGCGGCAGTCGATACCTTCACGGTCCCGACTCGATACCCGTCGGATCAGCACCGCACCAACGGCAGCTCAACGTCCTGTTGGATGCCCATCGCCGCGTAGTGCCTGGCGGCTTCAGCGCGATGCGCACGAGCCTCCGCGGCCCGTCCGAGACCGTCCTCAGCAGCGGCCATACCGTGCAAGGACAACGCGACACCCCGGCGAAACTCCACCTCCACGGCGCGAGCGTGGGCGTCCCGGTGATCGCGCAGCGCGGACTCGTACCGGCCTCGATCGCACTCGGCGGCCCCGAGCATACTCAGCATCCTGATGGCGGCGAAGGGCTCGACGGGTCCGCGCAGACACTCGCGGGCGCGGCCGAACCACAGGCTCGCCTGTGGTTCGGCCCCGAGCAGGTGATGCACATGCCCCAAAGCCGTCATGACGATCGGCCGGTCCGACTCCGCTCCGGTACGGTCCACGACCGCATAGGCCTCGGCAAAGCGGTCGCGCGCCGTCTCCCAGCGGCCCAGCGCGATCTCGGCGTTGCCGATGTCGAGCAGGGCCAGGGCCATATGAGGATGGGTCCCCGTACCTTCATAGATCCGCAGCGCCTCCACCGCGCTGGCCAGGCTGCCCTCGTGGTCGCCGATCGCGTGCTGGGCCGAGGCGAGGTTGACCAGCGTCAGGGCGGACATCGCGGCGCTGTCGCAGCTGCGGAAGACTTGTACGGCCCGCGTCAGCATCCAGATGGCCTGCGGGTAGTCGCCGAGGGTGCTGACGAAGCATCCGAGAGTGGACAGCCGTTGGGCCAGGGCAACAGGCGTTCCCTCCTTCTCCGCCAGGGCGAGTGCTTCTTCGGCCATAACCCGTCCGGCCCTGGCGAGCCCGACGGACCAGTAGGCGGCCGCCGTCTGGCTGAGTGCGGCGCACAGCAGTCCCGGATCGTCGGACCGGCGGATCACGGCCAGCAGGGACTCGCAGTGCCGGGCCCATGCGGCGCGCTCAGGTCGGCGGGTGAGCCGGTTGCGGCCGATCGCGGAGAACAAGGCCACGGCCTCGCGCCCCAGCCCGCACTCACCGGCCCGCAGCGCCGTCGCCGTCGCATTGTCCTGTTCGAGCTCCAACCACGCCGACGCCGCTTCCCCGCTCTCGAAGACCGGATGCGGGCCGTCGGCCGGCGTGCTGTCGAACGCGCAGCGCCCCGGAAACAACACACCGACGGCGGCTGTCGCCCACCGCAGGTAGTGGTCGGTCAGCCTGCCGACGGCGCCGGCGTCGCGATCTCCGTCCGGCGACGGCAGCGATCGCGCGAAGTCGCGCACCAGATCGTGGAAGACGTAGCGCCCGGCAACGTGCTGCTGCAGCAGGTTCACGTCCAGGAGGGCCTCCAGGCACCGCTCGGCCCGGTGAACAGGTGCGCCGAGCAGCGCGGCGGCTGCCCGGGCGTCCAGATCGCGGCCGGGGAACAGACCCAGCAAGCGGAACGACTCGCGGGCGTCGGCGTCCATCACCTCGTAGGACAGGCAGATGCTCGCCGCCACACTGCGCTGACCCGAGGCGAGCTCCGACAGCCGGCCGGGACCGTGGCTCAGGCGGTCGGCGAGGTAGCCCAGGTTCCACAGCGGCCGATCGGCCAGCCGCCGGGCCGCGATCCGCAGCGCCAGGGGCAGCCGTCCGCACTGCTCGACCAACGCGGCCAGCGCCTCCGGATCGGCGTCCGCACGGTCCCGGCCGACGACCCGCGCCACCAGATCCTTGCTGTCGTGCTCGGTCAACGCGCCGAGCGGCAGGACCCGGGCCCCGTCCACGGCAGCCAGCCGGACCCGGCTCGTGGCGAGGACGAGGCAGCCGGGCGAGGCCGGAAGCAGAGGCCGCAGTTGCTCGGCGTCCGCGGCGTTGTCCAGCAGTAGCAGAATCCTGCGATCGGCCGTGGTGATGCGCCACAAGGCGGTGCGGGCGGCCAGGTCGCCCGGGATGTCGGAGACCGGGACGGCCAGACCCCGCAGGAGGACGGCCAGCGAGCCGCCGACGTCGAGCGGCTCGCGGCCGGCGGTGAAGCCGCCGAGGTCGAGGTAGAGCTGGCCGTCCGGGTACCGCTCGGCGAGGCGGTGCGCGGCGTGCACGGCCAAGGTGGTCTTCCCGGAGCCGCCCATCCCCTCGATCAGGATGATCCGCACGTGCTCGCCGTCCCGGTGGTCCTGGGTCAGCTCGCGGAGTTCGGCGACCCGGCCCACGAAATCGGGAAGGTCGTACGGCAGCGAGCAGGGAGCGGAGCGACGGGGGTGGCCGGCAGAGACGTCCGGCGCGTTGCGAAGCATGTCCGTGTGCAGCCTGCGCAGTTCCGGCCCCGGGTCCACGCCGAGCTCCTCGGCCAACACCGAGCGGACGCGTTCGTACTCCTGGAGGGCTTCGACCTGCCGGCCCCCGCGATACAGCGCGGTCATCAGCTGCCCGCGCAGCCGCTCCCGGAGCGGGTGCAGTCCGACCAGTTGCCGCACCTCGCCGACGAGCTCGGACCCGGCACCCAGCGCCAGCCGCGCCGCCAGCAAGTCCTCCACGGCCGTCAGCCGTTGTTCCTCCAAGCCCGCGGCCCACGCCTCGATCACAGCCCCCTGAGCGGAAATCGGTCCCCGCCACAATCCCAACGCCTCGCGCAGCAGCTCCGCGGCCTCCTTCGGGCGCGCAGTCCGCGCCCGATCGACGAGCGCGGCGAAGCGGATCGCATCCACCTGCGCGTCCGCCGTCACCAGCTGATAACCCGAGCCAACCGTCCGCAGCACCCCGGCGCCGTCAGGGATCCGACGACGCAGCGCGGCGATCATCTTCCGGATCTGATGGACAGCCGTGGCGGGCGGACGTTCGTCCCAGACCTCACGAACGAGGTCAGGCATCGGCACAGGCCTCCCGGCCGCCGAGACCAGAAGGACCACAAGCCGCTCCTGCGTCGGCCCGCCCAACGGCACCGGCACCCCGTCCCACCGGCATTCGAGCGCCCCGAGTACCCCGAATGACAACCCTCGCTCACCGAACATCGCAGCCCCCTCCGTGATCACCGGCACCACGACGATACTGAGAGGTGCCGACGGTGCAGGAGATGAGGAGATGGCGTCATGAAGTTGGTCGGACTGCTCGGCGGGATGAGCTGGGAATCCACGCTCACCTACTACCAGGGCCTCAACCGCGGGGTTCGCGAGCGCCTGGGTGGTCTGCACTCGGCACGGTGTCTGGTCGCGTCCGTCGACTTCGCCGAAGTGGAGCGGATGCAGGAGCGCGGGGCCTGGGACGAGGCGGGCGCCTATCTCGCGTCCTGGGCTCGGCGCCTGGAAGCCGGCGGGGCCGAGTGCCTGGTGTTGTGCACGAACACCATGCATCGCGTCATCGACGACATCAGCGCGGCGGTCACCATTCCGATCCTGCACATCGCCGAGGGCACCGCCGACGCGTTGCTTGCGGACGACGTCCGCACGGTCGGACTGCTCGGTACCCGCTACACCATGGAGCAGGACTTCTACCGATCGATCCTGGAACGTCGGGGCCTGACCGTGGTCACGCCCGATGAGCCCGGCCGCACCCTCGTGCACAACGTCATCTACGACGAGCTCTGCCTGGGCAAAGTCCTCGACCACTCACGACAGGCCTACATCTCGGTGGTCGAGTCGCTGAAACAGAACGGCGCGCAAGCCGTCATCCTCGGCTGCACCGAAATCGGGCTGCTCCTCGACCGGGAAACCAGTCCACTTCCGGTGTACGACACGACCCTGCTCCACATCGAGGCAGCGCTGGACTGGGCCCTGAAACCCGCATAACCGGAAGTCGCCTCTAGCCGATGCGTCCATCGGCCAGAGGCGACGTGCTTCACCCCATCCGAGCAGCCCGGAGCTGGTCCAGCAATCGCTCGCGTATCGCCGTGCCGGCTTCGGCGCCGAGCGCGTGCAGAGCGGCACCGGCCACCGGCGCGTCGGTCACGACCCGCAGTTCAGCTCTCGACCGCTGCGCGAACCCTTCGGTGATCCGTCCCAGGAGGTAGGGATCCGCGGCGCCGAGGACGCCGCCGCCGAGAATGACCGGTGTCGGTGTCTGCTCCAGACCTAGCCGGCGCAACGCGGCCAGTCCCAGGGCGCAGACCTCGTCGGCCTGGCGGTCCACGACGGATCGCGCGACCGGATCGTCGGTCAGCGCGAACACCATGGGAGTCAGGGTCCGCAGTTCCCCCTCGGCGAGTTCCCCGGTGTGAATCGCCAAGGTCACGTCCAGTGCCGTGCGCAGCCCGAAGTGGCCGGCGACCGCCGCGGTCAGTGCCGTCCGCGGGCCGCGGCCGTCTTCGCCGCGCACCGCGTGCCACAGCATCTCGGTGCCGATGTCCTGGCCGCCGCCCCAGTCCCCGGACAGCGCGCCGAGCGCCGGGAACCGCGCCACCGAACCGTCGGGCCCGATGCCGACGCAGTTGATCCCGGTTCCGCAGACCACTGCGACGCCGGTACCGCTCGGCGACCCGGCGTGCAGGAGGGCGAACGTGTCGTTGGCGACGTGGACACGCCGGGCCCAGCCCCGCTCGACGAAAGCCGCCTGAAGCGCCGTCTCCTCGCTCGGAAGATCGGCACCGGCCACGAACGCGGACAGGCCGTCGACGTGCCCGGCCTGCCCGGCCTGCCCGGCCTGACCGACCGACGCCGTCACCCGCGCGACCACCGTTTCGAGGGCGTCGAGCGCCGCTCGGACTCCGGTGACCTGCGGCCGGAAGGGGCCGCCGCGAGCCCGGGCGTGGACCGTTCCGGTGAGAAGGTCGCCGAGGACGACATCGGTCTTGCTGTTGCCGCCGTCCACGGCGAGAAAGAGCTCGTTCACGACGCGGCCCAGGGCAGGTACCGCCGGTTCACCGAGATCAGCTCGGCGGCCAGCTTCTGCGCCGGCTCGGTCTGCCCGATCAGCGGATGCGCTATCAGGGCGTCCTCGACCCGACCGGCGCCTCCGCGCAGGGCGGCCTGAAGCGCGAGCTCTTCGTACGCCGCGACGTGAGCGATAAGTCCCGCCTGCAACGGCGCGACCGGTGCCGTAGGCAGCGGGTGCACACCGGTGGCGTCGACGCGGCACGGCACCTCGATGACGGCATCGGCAGACAGGAACGGCAGGGTGTCGCCGTTACGCACGTTGGCGACCTGGACGGTGCCGCGGTCGCCGTCGTCACCGCCGCCCTCGCCAAGAAGCCCGGCGACCAACGCGATCGCAGCCTCGGAGTAGTAGGCGCCGCCACGCTTCGCCAACAGCGGCGGCTTCACATCCAGCCCCGGATCCGCGTACATCGCCAACAGCTCCCGTTCCAACTCAGCCACCTGCTCGGCCCGCGACTGCTGGGCCGACTGCTCGGCGACCACGGCGTCGTGCGCGTAGAAGAACCGCAGGTAGTACGACGGAATCACCCCGTGCCGCCGCATCACCTCGACCGGGATCTGCACGCGCGCGGCCAGCGCCTCGCTGTGCTCGGCGAAGATCTGCGGCAGTACGTCCACACCGTTGATCCGCACCCCGCGCTCCCACGTCAGGTGGTTGAGCCCGACGTGGTCGAGCTGGACCTGCTCGGGATCGACGTCGAAGTACTCGCCGAACAGGTGCTGGAAGCCCTTGGCGACGTTGCACAGCCCGACCGCCTTGTGTCCGGCGTCCAGCAGGGCCCGGGTCACGATGCCGACCGGGTTGGTGAAGTCCACGATCCAGGCCTCGGGGGCGCGCTCGCGGATCCGGTCGGCGATGTCGAGGACCACCGGCACGGTGCGCAGCGCCTTGGCCAGCCCACCGGCCCCGGTAGTCTCCTGCCCGACGCATCCGCACATCAGCGGCACGGTTTCGTCGGTGTGCCGGGCGGCCTGACCGCCGACGCGCAGCTGGAGCAGCACCGCGGCCGCGCCGTCCAGGTGCTCGTCCAGATCGGTCCCGGTGACCAGCCGGCCGGGATGCCCCTGCTTGGCCAGGATCCGCGCCGAGACCCCGGCGACCAGGCGGAGGCGTTCGGCGTCGGGATCGATGAGCACCAGTTCGTCCACGGCCAGGGTGTCGCGCAGCCGGGCGAACCCGTCGACGAGTTCGGGGGTGTAGGTGGATCCGCCACCGACGACGACGATTTTCAACCCTTGACTCCTGTCAGTGTGACGCCTTCGATGAAGGCTTTCTGGGCGAAGAAGAACACGATGATCACCGGCGCCATGGCGATGACGGTCGCGGCCATGGTGAGGTTCCACTGGACGGCGTGCGCGGTCTTGAAGCCGGCCAGCCCGACCGCGAGCGTCCAGTGGTCCGGGTTCTCGCCGGTGTAGATGAGCGGTCCGTAGTAGTCGTTCCAGGCGTTGAAGAACGCGAACAGGCCGACCGCGACGACCGCGGGACGCATCATCGGCAGGACCACACGCAGCAGGACGCGCACTTCGCTGCATCCGTCGACGCGCGCCGCGTTCAGGTAATCCTCCGGGATCGTCAGCAGGAACTGGCGCAGCAGGAAGATGGAGAACGCGTCCCCGAACGCGCAGGGGATGACCAGCGGCCAGATCGTGCCGGTCAGGTGCAGGCGGGCCCACATGATGTACATCGGGACGACCAGCACCTGCGGCGGCAGCATCATCATCGTGATCACGGCGAGGAAGACGCCGTTGCGGGCCCGGAAACGGAACCGCGCGAGCGCGTAGGCGACGGGGATGCTGGAGACCAGCGTGCAGGCGGTCACCAGTCCGGCGTAGACGACGGTGTTGGTGATCCAGGTGGCGGTCGGGGCCTGGGAGAACACCTTGGTGTAGTTGGACCACTGCCAGTGCCTCGGCCACAGGTCGGAGGTCAGGGACTGCTGGTCGGTCATCACCGAGGTGAGCAGGATGAAGACGACGGGTCCGAGGAAGGCGACGGCCAGCCCGACCGCGATGGCGTGTTCGGCGATCCAGATCAGGACGCGACGGCGCCGGGACCGGCCGCGCGCGGCGCGGTGGGGCGAGGCGGCCGTCCGGGCGGACCTGTCGCGCGCTGTGGGCGCCAGGGTGGTCATTTCGCGGCCTCCTCGATGTCGAAACCGGATCCCCGGCGCAGCAGGACCACGGTGAACGCCATCGCCACCGCGAACATCACGACGGCCAGCGCGCAGGCATAGCCCATGTGGAACTGGTTGAACCCGGCGACATAGATCTGCTGGGAGAAGGTGAGCGTCGATCCGCCGGGGAACCCCGGCGAGGCCTGGATGTTCCCGTTGGCGGTCTGGGAGGCCACCATCGCCTGGGTGAAGTACTGCAAGGTGGCGATGACCGCGGTCACGGTCGCGAACAGCAGCACCGGCGAGATCGACGGCAGCGTCACGAAGCGGAACCGCTTCAGCGGACCGGCGCCGTCGAGGTGCGCGGCCTCGTAGAGCTCGGCGGGCACGTCGAGCAGCGCGGCCAGGAAGATGACCATCATGGTCCCGCTCCCCCACAGCGTGAGCAGCGTCAAGGCGGGCTTGGACCAGGTCGGCGAGTCGAACCACAGCGGCCCGTGCACGCCGAGCAGCCCCAGGGCCCGGTTCACCGGTCCGGTGGAGGGGTTGAACAGGCACACGAACGCGACGGTCGCCGCGACCGGCGGCGCGAGGGCCGGCAGGTAGAACACGGTCCGGAAGAGGCCCGCGCCGGCCTTGAGCCGGGCGGTCACCATGGCCACGCCGAGCGCGAACAGCACCTGCGTCGGGACCATGACCGCCATCAGCCAGCCGGTGTTGCGGACCGCCTGCCAGATCAGCGGGTCGTCGTGGAGCAGGTAGCGGTAGTTGCGCAAGCCCACGAAGTGCGGGGTGGAGATCATGTCGGAGTTCGTGAACGACAGCCAGAAGGTCATGACCAGCGGGTAGGCCAGGAAGACCCCGAAGCCGACGATCCACGGGGACAGGAACAGCAGGACCCGGATCCGCCGGCGCCGATGCTGGGCGCGCAGGGCCGGCGGGACGAGGAGGGACGGGGCGGGCCGCCGGCGGAACGTCCGGGCGGGCAGTATCGGTGTGCTCATGATGGGGGCCGGTCTCCGGTTCTCACTGGCTGAGCTTGAGCGCGGCGTCGTTCTGCTTGTCGATGTCGGCGAGCCCGGCCTTGAGGTCGGGAACCTTGCCGTTCTGCCACTTGTCGGCGAACGGGCCGAAGTTGGTCAGGTAGGCGCCACCGTTCGGGCTGGCCGGGGTGGTCGAGGTCTTCGGGTTCTTGAAGACCTCCAGGAACGTCGCGAAGTTCGGGTCCTTGGCCAGCGTGAAGTCCGGGGAGTCGAGCGCGGCCAGCGTCGTCGGGACGTTGCCGATGGCGTCGGCGAACGAGGCCACCGCGTCGGGGTCGGTGGTCAGGAACTTCACCAGCTTCCAGGCGGCGGCCGGATGCTTGGCGCCGCGCGGGATCCCGATGACGTTGCCGCCGACGAATCCGGATCCGTACAGGTCGGGCTTGTCGTCCGCGACCGGCATCGGCGCCGTGCCGTAGTCGACGTCCGACTTGTCGTTCTTGATGAACGCGGTGCGCCACTCGCCGTCCACCATCATCGCCAGCGCGCCGGTCTCGAAGGCGTTCTGCGCCGAGAACTCGTCGCCCATGCCGGCCTTGAACTTGGCCAGCTTGTCCGCACCGAACCAGTCGACCAGGTTCTTCTGCCAGGTCAGTGCGGAGACGAAGGCCGGGTCGGAGGCGGTGTTCGAGGTGCCGTCGGCCTTCAGCCAGCTGCCGCCCCAGCTGGGGAGCAGGTGCTCGGTGAGCATCTCGTAGGCCCCGAAATACGGCATGAAGCCCGCGGTCTTGATCGAGCCGTCCGGGTTGCGCACGGTCAGCTTCTTGGCGTCGTCGGCCAGTTCGGTCATCGTCTTGGGCGGTGCGGTGATCCCGGCGGCGGCGAACAGCTTCTTGTTGTAGTAGAGCCCGAAGGTGTCGGCCAGCCACGGCATCGTGCAGCGTTTGCCGGCGTAGGCGGTGTAGGACTGGACGGCCTGCGGGATCTGCGTCATGTCGACGTGGTCGGCGGCGATGTCCGGGCCGAGGTCCTGGAAGGCGCCGCTGGCGCACCACCCGCCGACGTTGTTCGCGTTGAACGAGGAGGCCACGTCCGGCGCGGTGCCGCCGCGGATCGCCTGGTTGATCTTGTCGTCGTCCTGGGCCTTGACCGCCTGCACGGTGATGTACGGGTACTTCTGGTGGAACTTGGCCAGGACCGCGTCGATGGAGGCGACCTCGTGCGGCGAGCTCAGACCGTGCCAGAAGGTGATGGTGACCGGCGTGGTGTCCTCGGCGCCGGTGTCGGCCTTGGCGGTGGAGCCGCCGCCGGCCGAACACGCGGCTGTCGTCCCGGTCAGTGCCAGGGCGAGGGCCGGGACGACGGCGGCGGCGGCCAGGCGGGCCCGGGTACTGTTCCGGGTGCTCGGCGAGCCTGCGGGTGTGCGGCGGTGCAGAAACATGGGGGCCTCCGACCCAGGGATGGGTGGAACAGAAGTGGTATGGATTCGGGTCATCTATGGCGGACCACGGCCACATCCAGGGCCGAAAACTTACCAACCATTGACCAGTGGGCTTATCGTGGGTCATTATTTGGTCAACGTCAAGGGTTCCGGATCACTAGTGGCGGAACGACGGACAGAGAGGGAACCGAGCACCGATGAACGTGGGCGAGAGCCGCTGGCAGAAACGCGAGCGCATCCGCGGACACCTGCTGGACCTGGTCGACGAGTACGGCCCGGGCCGGGCGATCCCCGGCGAGCGCCAGCTGAGCGACGAGCTCTCGGTGTCCCGCCCGACGCTGCGCTCGGTCGTCGACGACCTGGTCCGCGACGGCCTGCTGGTCAGGGAGCACGGTCGCGGAGTCTTCGTGGCCAAGGCCAAGGTGGCCCAGCGCCTGGGCGCCCCGGCCACCGCTCCCGGCCGACCGCTGGCCGTCGGCGGCGTGGACGGGGTCTGGACCAGCAGGATGGTGGACTTCCAAGCCGTCGCGGCCGGAGCCCGGATCAGCCGACGCCTGAACGTGTCGCCGGCCGAACCGGTCCTGCGCATCACCAGGCTGCGGCTGGCCGACGGGGACCCGATGTCGGTCGACACCCTGCACGTGCCGGCCGTCCTCGTGCCCGGACTGACTCCTCAGGACCTTGAGACCGGCTCGTTCTACCAGATCCTGGGACAGCGGTACGGGATCGGGCTGGCCACCGCCACGCAGATCATCGAACCGACCGTCGTCGACACCGCCGAAGCCGAACTGCTGGGAGTGCCGGTCCACACCCCGGCGCTGCTGTTCGAGCGGGCGACCGCCGACACCGAGGGCCGAGTCGTGGAGTTCACGCACTCGGTGTACCGCGGTGACCGCTACCGCATCGTGACGCAGCTGTCGCTGGCCGCCGACGACGACGGCAGCGGCGGCCGGGTGCTGGGCGGCTCCTGGTCGACGGCCTCGGCCGTCCCCGGCGCCGACACGCTGGTCCTGGACTCCTACTGGTCCGGCTGAGCAGTCGGCGCGGCGGTCAGCGCGGCGGTCCGCGCACCCGCAGGCACAACAGGCACCACCGGAACCACCGCCACGCCCCGCGCGGACCACCCGGTCCGCGTGGTGATCAGTCACGCTTTCCGGAGGACACATGCTTCGCCGAACAAGACCGCTCACCATCCTGACCGCCTGTGCGGCGGCGGGAATCGTCGCGACGACCGTGCCCGCCATGGCGGCCGTCTCCAAGCCGAAGCCCGCCGCGCCGACCGCCGGCGTGCAGTTGCAGACCTGGCTGTATCCCGGCTCCCCCGGCGACTCCACCTGCTCGGCGCCGCAGGAGTACGCCGACAACCGCGTCCTGAACGGCGCGCTCAAGCCTGAGTACTGGTCCGTGCAGTCGAACGGCTCGGTCAAGCTGGAGACCGCGGCCTCAGGGCTGTGCAACGCCTACAGCGCGGCGAACGTCGCCAGTGTGAAGGCTCACTCGGCGTATCAGTACCCGACCATCTCGGGGATGACGACCGCCGACGTCCACGCGCTGGTCAGCAGCTCCGGCAACCGGTCCAAGGCCGTCTCGCAGCTCACTTCGCTGATCGTCGGCAACGGCCTGTCCGGCGTCGACGTGGACCTGGAGGACTACTGGTCCTGGTCGCCGGCGGACTTCACGAACTACAAGAAGTTCCTGACCCAGCTCGCGACCTCGTTGCACGCCCACGGCAAGCGGCTGCAGGTAGACGCCCCGGCAATGACCGCCGACGCCACGTTCTACGACTACGCGCAGGTCTCGGCGACCGGCGTCGACGAGCTCGTGATCATGGCCTACGACGAGGAGTTCGACACCCAGCCCGGCGCCCGCTGCCTGCCGATCACGCCGTACGGCTGGCTCAAGCAGGTCACCACCTACGCCCAGAGCAAAGTCCCGGACCACTCCCGGTTGGTCATCGGGCTCCCGTCCTACGGCTACCACGCCCTGGACCCCTGCGACCTGAACGCGGTCACCGGCAACGTCCAGTTCAGCGACATGAAGAGCAGCCCCGGCTTCTCCTCCGGCCCCGCCGTCATCGCCGCACGCCGCGACCCCTCCTCGGGCGAGATCCGCTGGACCTCCGGCGGGGTCCTCTACGACTACGTCGACAGCGCTTCCCTGACCGCCAAGCTGAAAGTCCTCACCGATCTGGGCGTCACCAAGGTCTCGGTGTGGTCGCTCGGCGGCGGCAACCCCTGGTTCCTCCCCGCTGCCAAAGCCTCCTCGTCCGCCTCCGCCGTCACCGGCCTGCCGGTGGTCGGCTATCAGGAAGAGGGCGACGCCACCTCGCTCATCGACGCCAGTGCCGGCGCCCTCGGCTCCGTCGGCGCCGACGGTGTCAACATCACCGCCGACGGGACAAGCGTCGGTCAACCCAGCAGTGCCGCACAGAACCAGCTGGCCGCCGCACACGCCGACGGCCTCCCAGCCGAGTTCCTGGCCGGCAACTTCAGCCAGAGCATCGGGGACTTCGACGAGCAGGCCGCCTACAACCTGCTGAGCAACCAGACCAACATCGACACCGTGGTCGCCACCCTCACCAACGCGGTCACCTCCCAGGGCTGGGACGGCGTCACCATCGACATGGAGTCCCTGCAGGCCCGGGACACCGCAGGGCTCACGGCCTTCATGACCGCGCTGAAGCAGGCGCTGCCGGCCGGCAAGACCGTCAGCCTGGACCTGATGAACGGCCAGAGCGCGGACGAATACGCAGCCCTCGGATACGACCTGCCGGCCCTCGGCCAGGTCGTCGACCACCTGGTGCTGATGGCCTACGACCAGCACACCCAGGCCTCGGACCCCGGCCCGGTCGGCTCGCTGTCCTGGCAGCAGCAGGGCCTGGACGCACTCGTCAGCCAGGTCCCGGCCGCCAAGGTGGACCTGGGCGTCGCAGGATACGGCTACTCCTGGCCGGCCGGCGGCGCCGCGACCCAGGTCAGCGACCAGGCCGCGCGCGACCTCGTCGCCGCCGACGGCGCCACCGCCCAATTCGACGACGCCGCCGGGGAGTGGACCGCGACGCTGTCCGACGGCACCGTCCTTTGGTGGTCCGACGCCCGATCCTTCGCTCTGCGCCGCACCATGGCCGCGAACGAGCAGATCCACGGCCTCGCGGTCTGGGACCTCGCACTCTCGGACCAGATCCAGCCGTAGCACCTTCCCGGTCGCGAGGACTGGAGCCGCCGTGCGGGTGCTCGTGGCGGAAGACGATCCCGGACTCGCGCCGCTGATCGTCGACGGTCTGCGCGCGGCCGGCTGCGTGGTCGATCTCGCGGAACGGCTCGCGGACACACGGCCCTGGTGCTGATGCTCACCTCCTTCAGCACCGTCGAAGACCGAGTGTCAGGCTTCGAAAACGGAGCCGACGACTACCTCGTCAAACCGTTCGCCATGGCTGAGCTGACCGCGCGGGTACAGGCCCGGTGCCGACGCGGTCAGCCTCCCAGCGACTCGAACTCCTTCACGAGGCCGTTCTGCACCCCGTCGTTGCTACGGAAGTCGGGCCGTCCGGAGCATTGGGGCCACGGGATCGTTCGAAATCGTAGGATCTCCACATGGCCTACTCGACTGCCGCGCGTGCCAGAAGCACGATCGAGCAGTTGGCGGGGGCGAGCGTGTCCGGTGTCGAGTTCCAATGGTCCGTTGTGGACGCGCTGCGCCGGATCGTCGGCTTCGGCTCGATGTGCTGGACCAGCGTCGATCCCGCTACGTGGCTCCCGTCCTGGGCTATTTCGGACAATCCGGTGGTCGGGCGGCACCAGCGGTTGCTGCACCGGTCGTGGCCCACGTCGCGCGACCTCACGACGCTGGCCGAACGCGGGTTCACCGCGACGAGCGTGAGTACCGGCGGCGACCTGGCCCGCGATCGGTACTGGTCGGAGATCGCCGGTCCCGCCGGGCTGGGCGACAGCCTGTCTCTCGCGCTCACCGCCGGGGGTGCCTGCTGGGGCATGCTCCACCTCTACCGCGAGCGCTCTGATCCGCATTTCACGGCGGAGGACGCCTTCGCCGTGGGACAGAGTGTCCCGGTCTTGGCGCACAGGCTGCGCCGCGCCGCGCTCGAACCCGCCGGCGCACCCCCGAGCGGTGACGAGCTGGGCACGATCGTGTTCGACCACGACCGCCGTCTCATCGCGTCCACGCCGGCCGCGGACCGCTGGCTCTCGCGGCTGCCCCGCCCGGTTCCGGGCGGCGACCCCCTTCCCGGCTTCCTCTACGCCCTGCTCGAACGGGTCACGCCCGGCGACCTCGAACGCGCCACGCCGGATCGCCGGTCACCTCGACTGCGCATCCGCGCGACAGACGGCACCTGGCTGCTGCTGCGTGCCGCCCCGCTGTCGCAGTCGCCGGCCTTGGGGCCCGGGGCCGTCACGGTCACGATCGAGCCGGCTCGTCGAGGCGATCTCCAGCACCTGATCATGCGCGCTCACCGGCTCTCCGACCGGGAGCGCGAGGTCGCCGCCCTGGTCGTGACCGGGCTGACGAACCCGGACATCGCCGAGGCCCTGTTCATCACCCGCTACACGGTGGCGGACCATCTCAAGGCGATCTACGGCAAGGTCGGCGTCTCGTCACGCGGGGCGCTCGCCGCCGCGCTGTCCGGCGCTGCCGACGATCCCACACCTTAGGGATACCCCCGCGATCCTGCGCCCGGCATGGTGGCTTCCATGGCGGAAGGTACGCGGCAGCGGCCGGTAGCTCGCCCTTGTCCGGGCAAGGATCTTGCCCGGTTCGCCCGTATCTCAGAACTCATATTTCAGAACACGTATCTCAGAATTCGACAGCCACAGAACAGGTAGTGAGTGGTTCTTATGCGTATCCTCTTCAGCGCTGTTCCCGTCGCCGGGCACGTGCTGCCTCTGACGCCGATGGCCGCCGCGGCCGCCGCCGACGGTCACGAGGTCGTCATCCTGACGTCCGGTGACCTCAAAGGGCTGCTGGCACCGTTCGAGGTGCTGGCCGCCGGGCCGTCCATGGAGGTCAATGCCGCGGAGACGGTCAAGCGGCTCGGCAGGCGCTGGGCCGGAGTGGGGCCCGAGGCGGCGGAGATGTTCGCCGGCACCCGCGTCGACCTGACCTTCGACGAGGCGTGCATGCGCGCCGACGAGTTCGGCCCCGGACTCATCGTCTGTGACGCGCTGGACTACGTCGGCCCCGCGGTCGCGGCCAGGCTGAAGGTACCGTGGGCGGTCCACGGAATCGCCGGCGGCATGCCTCCCCAGTTTGCGCAGGCCCTCGACGAGCGGTGGGCGTCCCAGCTCGCACAGCGCGGGCTGACCGGGACCCGCCGGCTGGCGTACGTCGATCCGTATCCGGACCTGCTGCACGGCGACGGCGCGCCGCTGGCGCAGGACCGCGTGCCGGTCCGGATCACGCCGTACGACCGCGCCGACGCGGTCTACGAGTCCCCGGTGTTCGATCGGCCCGGTCTCCGGGTTCTGATCACGCTGGGCACGACGTTCCAGGACCGTGACATGGAACGGGAGTTCGTCCGGTCGGTGGCGAAGGCCGGCTTCAACGTCCTGGTCACCGGATCGGCGGACGATGAGACTGCCCAGGCACCGAACGTTCGTCATGTGGGATTCGTACCGCTGGCGCGCATCCTTCCCGAAGCGGACCTGGTGGTGTCGGCGGGCGGCACCGGGACCGTACTCAGCACGCTCGCTTCCGGATCGCCCATGGTGATCCGCCCGGTCGCCGCCGACCATCCCATCAACGCCGCCCGGGCCGAGAAGTTGGGCGCGGCCCGAGTCATCACCGACCCTGCCGACGCCGGAGCCGCAGCGCAGGAGGTGCTGGGCAACCCGGCCTTCCGGCAGGCAGCACAAGCAGTTCGGGAGCACAACCAGGCCCTGCCGTCCCCGGCGGAGGTCCTGCGCACTCTGGTGGCACTGAGCGAAGCGCGTTAAAAGGATGGGATCCGAGTCCGGGAATTAGCCTGTTTCTGAAGGTATGAGATGCCGTCGATCGTCGCAGTGTCGAGGTGGTAGGCCGGTCGATCATCAGCGAGACTTTGCTATCCCTTGATGATCGCCATCAGCGCCGCAGTGAAGGGTGCGGGGTCCAGATCACCGCGGATGGCAAGCTGCTGGCTGTAGCTGCTGCAGAGGGCCACGAACGCTTCGGCGATCTGTTCGGCATCCTCGCGGCGGCGGTCGGGGATCAACGCGGCGACTGCGGCCCGCCTTTCGGCGAGCTGTTGTTGGACGAGAGCTGCCAGCGGGGGTGAGACGGCCGCTTCGGCGTAGATCTGGGCTACCAGGCGGGCGTGGTCCTGCTCACGCGCCATCGTGCGCACGTGCTGGAGGAAGCCGTCGACAGTCTCGGCGGTCAGGGCCTGCGGGAGCGCTTCGGCTGCCTGTTCGCAGACGGCGATGACGATCTCGTCCTTGCTGGTGAAGTACCGGTAGATGGCTCCGTTGGAGAGCCCGGACTCGGTGACGATGTCGGCCATGGACGTGTGGGCGAAGCCGTGGGTGGCGAAGCGGGCGCGGGCGGCGTCGAGGATCTGCCGGCGACGGGCGTCGAGGTGTGCTTGGCTGACCTTGGGCATAAAAAGAGTGACCCCTCGTTTTTCTTGATACTGTCGTGGAGTCTACCTCGCAACACCGACTTTGAGGAGCCGCCATGCGCTATCAGACCTTCGGCCGACTGACCGGACTGCGAGTCTCGGAGTACGTGCTGGGGACGGCGAACTTCGCCACCTCGGACGCCGGCGCCGGTCCCGAGGGCTCACGGCAGATCTTCGAGGCCTTCGTCGGCGCGGGCGGCACCACGTTCGACACGTCCAACCTCTACCAGGACGGACAGGCCGAAACCGTGCTCGGCGGGCTGCTCGGCGGCCGACGCGACGACTTCGTGGTGATCACCAAGTACGGCGGGACCAGGCAGGCCGAGCCCCGTCCCGGCACCACCGGCAACGGCCGCAAGGTCATGATTCGTTCCCTGGAGGCGAGTTTGCGCCGTCTGGACACCGACTACGTGGACGTCTTCATGCCGCACTTTCCCGACGGAACGACCCCGGTCGAGGAGATCCTGGCCGCGTTCGACGACCTGATCCGATCCGGCAAGATCCGGCACGGCGGGCTGTCGAACTTCCCGGCCTGGCGGGTCGCCGGCGCCGCGATCCGGGCAGACCTGCGCGCTCAGGCTCCACTGGTCGGCATCCAGACCGAATACAGCCTGGCCGAACGATCCGCCGAGCGGGAACTGCTGCCCATGGCGCAGGCCCACGGCCTGGGCGTGGCCCTGTACTCCCCGCTGGCCGGAGGTCTGCTCACCGGCAAGTACCGACAGGGCGGACAGGGCAGGCTCACCGCTCGCGGCGACGTGATCGAGGCCACCGCACAGCGCACCGCCGTCGTCGACGCCGTCCTGGCGATAGCCGACGAGGTCGGCGCCAGCGCGCTTCAGGTCTCCCTGGCCTGGCTACGCCGCCGGACCGCTCTCGCGCAGACGGCGCTGATCCCGATCGTCGGCCCCCGCACCCTCACGCAGCTAGAGGACTACCTCGGGTCTCTCCACCTCGAGCTCGGCGACCAGCACTATCAACACCTGGACGAGATCAGCGCGGTACGCCTGGGAACCCCGCACGAGGATGTCGCGGCCGCGCTGAGCCGCGGCTTCGACGGCGACCGCACGCTGCTCGCACCTCCCCCTGTTCCCGTCATCTGACCATCGCTCGACTCATGCTTCGATTCTCCGGATCCATCCCACCCGCGATCTGAACCCGACCCGATGAGGAAATCGCCCTTGAGCACCTCGGCACTTCACCTTGGCGGCATCACCATCGAGGCTGCGGACCTCGGCGGTCGGCCGGAGGGCTACTGCCACGGGAGATGATCGACGCGATGCTGTACGTCAACGACAACGGCACGAAATGGCGGGCGCTGCCGGTGGAGTTCCCGGACTGGCTGGCGGCGTACCGGTTCTTCCGGCGCTGGCGCGACCAGGAGGACTCGCCGCAGGACGCCGAGCGGGCCATATGGCACGCGTATTCGTTCCCTGACTGAGACCTGGAGCCGCGGGCTGCTGCGCCGGCTAGAGAGTTCTCGGCTCGGGAGTTTCGCTGGGGTGCGCCACGCTGACATGCAGTAGCCGGCGCGCTATGTCGTCGTTGTGAGGTATGCGCA
>NZ_JBGCCU010000045.1 GCF_041261445.1 Catenulispora sp. EB89 | reverse complement strand
AAACCGGCAGCCTCTACAACGAGGCCACAGCCTGGGCAAAACATGGCGAACCTCTCACTACTTGACAGGGCTAGCTACAGGGATGTCTTTCGATGCCAGGGCTCGATGTCGCAGCAATTTCTACAACTAAGCTGTACAGCTCGATTGTACAACCTGGCTGGTAAGTGCGCGTAGGCTGGCGCGATGGACGACCAGCAGCTGGCCGAAGAACTCCGCCAGGCGATCGGACGACTCGTACGAACCGTCCGCACCGCTGACACGATGCCCCCCGGCGAGGCCGCCGTCCTGGGCTACCTGGACCGCGATGGTCCCCTGACCACCGCCGACATCGCGCATCAGCGAGGAGTCAGCCACCAGTCGACAGCCAAGGCGGTCAAAGACCTCCTGACTCAGGGCCTGGTGCAGGCCGAGGCGCACCCCAGCGACGGGCGCAAATCGTTGCTCCACCTCACCCCGGCGGGAAGAAACCGCTTGGCCGAGGAGCGCCGCAGGCGCGCGGACTGGCTGGGCACCGCGATCAGCGATGCCCTCAGCTCGGATGAGCGCGAAACGTTAGAGGCGTCGCTGCCGCTTCTGTCGCGCCTGACCGTGTACTTGACGTCAAAGTAGGCCGGGCCGACCAGGACGTCGTAGCTGCCGGTGGTATCCGCCGGGCGCCGCCGCCGGGTGTGCAGAGGTCGAGGTTCTTGGCACGGGCGGGAAGAACGGTTGTGTTTCTCCGGGCGGTGGGCTGGCTTTAAGTACAGAGCAGGGAGGACGCCGTGCACGTTACGGATGCTCTTGGAGCTCAGCGGGTCGCAGGGCTCGTCGGTGTTCGGTGCCGGCTGGTTGGTTTCGAGGTGGTTGATCCAGGCGCCGATTTTCCGGGTGGTGATCTCGCTAGTGTCGTTGATCAGGCAGTTGCCGAACCCGGCAGGATGTGCAGAGCAAGAATGCGGCGGTAGCGGTGCCGGGTGCTTCCTTCAATGCCGGACAGGCTGTTCACCCACGCTGCCGCAAAGTCGATGAGCTCCGGAGTGTTGCTGGAGGCGGGTACGTCCTCCCCGGTCCAGCGCCGGTATGTGTTGGGGTCGACCCATCCGTACTCGGAACGTCTGCGCCTCGGATGACCCGTGGCCGTTCCGCCGGTGCGCCACTTCACTTGGTAGGACAACTGGGGCTTTTGTCGCCCTTCTTGAGCTTGCGTTCGCGGGGAACGATGTTGGCCATACCTGCCACGTTAGGTGCGCTCGGGCCGGTTTGGTGCTCGTTGGGCGAAGCGACTGCACACAAGCGTGCGCACATCCGACTGCATAGAAATGGCCTGACCTGTGTTACACAGGTCAGGCCATGATCATGGTGTCCGAGGGGGGACTTGAACCCCCACACCCTTAACGGGCACTAGCACCTCAAGCTAGCGCGTCTGCCATTCCGCCACTCGGACGAGTGTCTTGAGCCGATCTGCGGGTTTTTGCCGCCTTGATCCGCTCGCGTTGGGTCAACCATATCAAAAGTTGGGGGTGCTGTTTCAACAGGCTTCATGTGGCGGTGGGTGGGGCGGGTGGGCTCACTCTGACGGGTGATTGTTCGGACCTTTGGGGCGCGGGTTGGGGGTGCGGGGGCTGGTGCGGGGTTAGCTTCTGGTGGGTGCCGCTTACTTTCTGTGCAGGGATGGTGCGTCATCGGGAGTGTCTGGGAGTCGGAGTGGGGGCCCGCGCGGGCCCGGGAGCGGTTCTTCGCCGGTGAGGGTTTCGGTGGGGCGGCCGCTGATGGTGGTGTTGGTGCTGGTGGCGTCGGGTTCGGCGGTGCTGGTGGCGGCGCCGGGTGTGGCGTTGGCGGCCTTGGTGGCGCCGGTGCCGGTTCGGGGTTTGGTGCCTCTGGGCGTGGCTTCGGTGGTGGAGCCGGCGGGGTGTGGGTGGGGGCTTTCGGTGGGGCCGCTGGTGGTGCTACCGGGGCTGGTGGTGCTGGTGGTGCGGTGGGCTCTGGGGCGGTTGATGCCGGGGAGGCTGTGCGGGCGGCGATTTGGGCGTCGTGGCAGCGGTGTCGGGCCGGCGGGTTGGGGCCCGGGGATGTGGACCTTCCTTATGCGCCGGACATGGGTGCCGAGGAGTTGCTGTTGCGGGCTTCGGCGCCGGTGGTGGAGCGGTTGCACCGCATGCTGGTCGGGTCGCCGGTGTGCGTGGTGCTGACCGATGCCGCGGCTCGGGTGCTGGTGCGGCGGGCCGGGGAGCCGGGGTTGAATCGGCACCTTGATGCTGTGCAGTTGGCCGAGGGGTTCAGCTATCACGAGGCCGATGCCGGGACGAATGGGATCGGGACTGCTTTGGCGGAGGGGCGGCCGGCTGTAGTGCTGGCCGGGGAGCACTTCGCCGACCGTTTTCTGGCCTTCGCCTGTGCCGGCGTGCCGATCCGGGATCCCTTCAGTGGGCGGATCCGCGGAGTGGTGGACCTCACGTCGTGGCGGCGGGATGCCAGTCCGTTGATGGCGGCGCTGGCGGCGGAGGCCGCGGAGAACATCGAGCTGCGGCTGTTGGAGCAGTACTCGGTGAAGGAGCGTGCGCTGCTGGCTCAGGCGCGGCGGACCGGTGGGCTCGTCGCGGATCGGGTGGGCCGCGCCGACGGCCAGGACAGGAGCCAGGACGCCGGCACCGTGCGGCGCACCCGGGGCGAGCTGGTGCTCGCCCCGCGGGCCCGGCACGGCGCGGGCACCGACCCGGGCCACGGCGAACGCCGCGACCGGCAGCTCGTACGGGGCAAGGCGGCCGAACTGGTCGCGGCGGCCAGACGCGACGTGGTGACCATCCCGTTGCCCGGCGGCCGCCACGCCAAGTTGACGGCCCGCACCGGTCGCACCGCGGCCGGCACGGAGGTGGTCACGGTGGAAGCGGAGATGACGAGCGAGGCGGAAGGTGGAAGGACCGGGGAGAGAACGGTTGCTGGAGAGAAGACGAGTGCGCCGGCGCGGTTGCCGGGCGCGAGGCAGCCGGATGAGGTGCTGCAGGCGGTCGGGCCGCCAGGGCCAGCAGGATCGACAGGAACGGCAAGAGCGGCAGGGCCGGAGCCGAATCCGGTACGGACGATCGCCTCACAAGCCGAACAGCTCGAACAGGTCGACCATGTCGACCAGGTCGAAATGGCACTGTCGACGACTACAGGGACGCGATCCGGGACGGGCAGGAGTGGGGGCGCGACGTCGAGCACGTCCGTCCCGCAGGCCGCGTCCGCGATGCAACTGACGACAAGTGCGAGTGCGAAGACCACGGGAACGAGAACGGGAACGGCGCCGAACAAGACCAGCGCTCCGCTCCCCCACAACCGTGACCACGACCACGACCACCATGGCCAAGACCGCGAGCCGCAGCCGGAGCACGTCGAACCCGCCGAGCAGACACCACAGACCAAGCACGCCGAGCACGCCAAGTCAACCGGGCCAACCGAGCCAACAGAACCAACCGAGAAAGCCGACCACCCCATCCCCCTCCACCCCCCAATCCCCGCCGACACCCCCTCGGCGTCAGGCCACCAGCTCCCGCATTCCGCCGGCGGGCTGTCCCTCCTCGACACCGCCGCGCCCCACCCCTTCCTCGCCCCGCCCGGCGGCGAGCTCGTGATGGTCGGGGAGCCGACCGTCGGTCGCATCGCCGTGGCCGCGCGCCAGCGCCTGGCTCTCCTGCTGGACGCCAGCGGGCGCATCGGCACCACCTTGGACATGGAGCTCACCGGCGGCGAGCTGGCCGAGATCGCGTTGCCGGACTTCGCGCAGCATGTGGCCGTCGACCTCGCGAGCTGGGTCCTGGACGGCGAGGAGTGTCCGCCGCCCACCACCGAGGTGAAGCTGCGCCGCGTCGCGGTCCGCACCATCCGGCGTGGCAAGGTGCACCGGACGCCCGGAGCGCATGTCGCCTACAACGCCGCCACCGCGCAGGCGCGCTGCATGGCGCAGCGGCACACCGTCCTGGACGCGCAGCTCACCGCCGCGACCGCGGGCAAGCGCTGGGTCGCCGAGGATCCCGACAGCTCGGTGATCGCCGCGCCGATCATGGTGCAGGGCATGGTCCTGGGCGTCGCCTCCTTCTACCGACTGGGCAACGCGGACCCCTTCGACGAGGACGACATTCAGCTGGCCGGCGACCTCGCCTCGCGCGCCGCCGTCTGCCTGGACAACGCACGCCGCTTCGAGCGCGAGCGGGCCATGGCGCTGGCGCTGCAACGCAGCCTTCTGCCACGCGCGTTTCCGTTGCAGTGCGCCGTAGAAGTTGCGCACCGGTATCAGCCCGCGCAAGAGGGCGTCGGCGGCGATTGGTACGACGTGATCCCGCTGTCCGGGGGTCGCGTGGCACTCGTCGTCGGCGACGTCGTCGGGCACGGTATCCACGCCGCGGCGACGATGGGCCGGCTGCGCACCGCGGTCCGCAACTTCTGCGCCCTGGACCTGCCGGCCGAGGACCTGCTCAGCCAGCTCGACGCGCTCGTGGAGTCGATGGACGCCGACGAGGCCGAGGACCAGCGCGGCGTCGGGATCATCGGCGCGACGTGCTTGTACGTGGTCTACGATCCGGTCACCGGCATGTGCACGGTCGCCGCCGCCGGGCACCCCTCGCCGGCCGTGGTGGCCCGGGACGGCTCGGTGGACTACCTGGACCTGCCGACCGGCCCGCCGCTGGGCCTCGGGGGCTCGGCGTACGAGGCGGTCGAGCTGCCGATCGACGAAGGCAGCACCCTGGTTCTCTACACCGACGGCCTGGTGGAGAGCCGGGAGCAGGACATCGGCACCGGGTTGGAGCGGTTGCGGGCGGTGCTGGCCGGGCCCGGGCGCGATCCGGAGGAGCTGTGCGCGTCGGCGATCGGCGGGCTGCTGCCGGAGCGGCCCTCCGACGACGTGGCCCTGCTGGCCGCGCGGGCCCGGCGCACCACCCCGGACCGGGTCGCCACCTGGGACGTCCCGATCACGCCGGAGTCGGTGGCGTTCCTGCGCGCCGAGGTGTCGCGGCTGCTGCGCGCCTGGCGCCTGACCGAGCTGGTCTTCAGCACCGAGCTGATCGTCAGCGAGCTCGTCACGAACGCGATCCGGCACGCCACCGGCCCGGTCGAGCTGCGCCTGCTGCGTGACAGGGCCCTGATCTGCGAGGTGGCCGACGGCAGCAGCGTTTCGCCGCGGTTGCGCCGTGCGCAGACGTTCGACGAGGGCGGCCGCGGGCTGTTCCTGGTGGCGCAGCTCTCGCAGCGGTGGGGGACGCGGTACACCGCGCGCGGCAAGGTGATCTGGTCCGAGCAGCCGCTGCCGCCGAACGGCGACTACTAGCCGAGCCGGCTGGAGCAGCGAAAAGCTGGAAGAAATGCGCGCTGCCCCGCCGCCGGGCAGAATCGCAGTAGGCCCGGCCGGGACGGCGGGGCCCGGAAAGGGCGGCGTGCGATGGCGATCGTCTCGCGGGGCTTCCAGGGTCGACGGCGCTCGTCGGACCACCGGTTGCCGCCGGGGCAGTACGAGACCCGGGACTTCCCCGTGCTGTCGGCCGGGCCGACGCCGCGGGTGGACCGGGACGCGTGGCAGTTCAGCGTGGTCGCCGAGGGCGGCGAGCGGCGCAGCTGGAGCTGGCGGGAGCTGATGGCGCTGCCGGCCGAGCGTCCCGTGGTGGATCTGCACTGCGTGACCAAGTGGTCGAAGTTCGGCACCGCGTGGCAGGGCGTCTCCCTGGACACGCTGCTGGCGGACGTCGAGACCGAGGCCGAGTACGCCCTGGTCCACTCCTACGGCGGCTACACCACGAACCTGCCGCTCAAGGACCTGCTCGACGGCCAGGCCTGGATCGCGTACGGCTACGACGGCCGCGACCTGACGCCCGAGCACGGCGGCCCGGCGCGGCTGCTGGTCCCGCACCTGTACCTGTGGAAGTCGGCCAAGTGGGTGCGCGGCATCCAGCTGCTGGTGAAGGACGAGCCCGGGTTCTGGGAGAGCGCCGGCTATCACGACTATGGGGACCCATGGCGCGAGCAGCGGTATCAGGGCGACTAGGCGAGCGGCTGCGCTGGCGGGTCGCGACGCTGGTCGGACAGCGCGACGAGACGCCGACGACGCGGACGCTGCTGCTGGACGTGCCAGGCTGGCCGGGGCATCTGGCCGGCCAGCACGTCGACGTGCGGCTGACCGCCGAGGACGGGTACAGCACGCAGCGCAGCTACTCGATCGCCTCGGCGCCGGACGGTGCGCTGCTGGAGCTCACGGTCCAGCGGGTCCACGACGGCGAGGTGTCCCCGTACCTGGCCGGCGACCTGATCGACGGAGACCTGCTGGAGCTGCGGGGCCCGGTCGGCGGCTGGTTCGTGTGGCGTCCGGAGCAGACCGAGCCGGTGCTGCTGGTGGCCGGCGGGTCCGGGATCGTGCCGTTGATGGCGATGATCCGGGCGCGGCGGCAGCTCGGCTCGACGACGCCGTTCCGGCTGCTGTACTCCGTGCGGACGCCGGAGGACCGGATGTACGCCGACGAACTCCAGGTTCCGGATCCCGGCTTGGAGGTGACGTTCCTCTACACGCGCCAGGTTCCTGAGGGCTGGCCACGTTTTCCGTCCCGGATCACCGAGAAGGACATGGCCGCCGTCGCCTGGGCGCCCTCGATGCTCGCCACGAGCTATGTATGCGGCCCGACCCCGTTCGTCGAGTACGCGGCGGATCTGCTGGTCGAGCTCGGGCAGGCGCCGGATCGGATCCGTACCGAGCGTTTCGGCCCGACAGGAGGCTGATCATGTCTGTGCCCGCGTATGAGTACCCCGGCGGTCTCGGCGGCCCGAGCGGCGCCGGCAGCGGTGTCGGCGGTGTCGGGGCTGTTGGGGCGGTCGGGGCGTCCGTCCCGTTCAGCGACGAGCTCGCCGTCGGCTTCGTCGACGGCGAGTACGAGGACGGCAACGCCCTGGCCGGGCCGCTGTCCGAGCTCTTCGCGGTGGACGTGGCCTCGGCGCAGGGCCGCTGCACCGGCTGCGGCACGACCGGCCCCGTCGCGCAGCTGCGGGTGTACGGACCGGGTCCGGGGCTGGTGGCGCGGTGCCCGGCGTGCGGGCAGGTCGTGCTGCGGTTGGTGCGCGGCGCGGATTCGGCGTGGCTGGACTTGCGGGGGACGGTGAGTCTGCGGTTCCGGGTGGGCACCGACTGACTCGGCACTGCTTCGTACTGATTCAGTACACTGATATTCAAACGGCCCTGACGTGGACACTCGCGTCGGGGCCGTCGCGCTGTCCGCTCGGACGCCCCCGCCGAACCCCGCGCAGCGATGGTGCAAACCCCTTGCCCTCCCCTTGTCTTGATCCCGGTCTCTACTACGGTTCGCAGTCGCAACTCTCTGAGAATCGCCAGCTCACGCGCTAAATTGCCACCGACACGGTGAATCCCGGCGCACACGCCGTCCGGAATCGGATGACCTTTTCCTATTGAGTGTCCTGATACTGCTCGCTACGGTGACGCCACCAGGCCCCTTGCAGCGCGCCCCCACGCGCCCCCACCGAAGGAGCAAGTATGCGCAGGATCCTGATACGCATCGCCGCACTCGCCGCGGCCGCCACCGCCATCGCCCCGGTGGCCCCGGTCACCGCCGCGGCCACCGGAGCGGCGTTCCGGCCGCTGTCGTACAACACCAACGGCTACAACTGGGGCGGCTACGCCGCCACCGGCAGCGGGTTCACCTCGGTCGCCGCGACCTGGACCGAGCCGGCCGCCACCTGCAACTCCAGCAACGACCTGTACGCGCCGTGGGTCGGCATCGACGGCTACGGCTCCTCCACCGTCGAGCAGACCGGTGTCGCCACCGACTGCTCCAGCGGCAGCCCGGTGGACCAGGCCTGGTACGAGATGTACCCGGCGAACCCGGTCTACCTGAGCTCGAGCTCCTACCCGGTGCGCTCCGGCGACGTGATCCACGCCTCGGTCACGTACTCGGGCAGCAGCAAGTACAAGCTGACGCTGAACGACGCGACGCGCGGCTGGACGTACACCACGACCAAGAGCCTGTCCTCCTCGCGGGCCAGCGCCGAGGTCATCATCGAGTCGCCGACCGGCGCGTACCCGAACTTCGGCACGCTGCACTTCAGCGCCGCGACGATCAACGGCAAGTCGCTCAGCTCGGCCAACCCGACGGCGCTGGACCCGTCGAACGGCGTGTACGAGGCGCACACCAGCGCGATCTCCGGCGGCACCAGCTTCACCGACACCTTCGAGCACGAATAAAGACGTGACCCTTGGGGCCGTCGAATAAGACGGCCCGGGCCCTCCCTCCCCCACCGATCGGCCGCGGCGTGGTGACACGCCGCGGCCGATTGCTTTTCGGCGGTGGTGGCGATGGTGGCTGTGCTGGCGGTGGCGGTGGTGGCGGCGATCGCTGCGGAATTCCACTAGGATTTTCGTAGTTACTCTGTTCGGAGTAGCAGGACAGCGGCAGCGCCGTCAGGAGGAGGAACCGACATGCCCGACTATGGCCATGACCTGCGGTTCGGGACGTTCATCACGCCGCAGAACCGGGACCCCGAGACGCCGGTGGCGCTGGCGCGGCTCAGCGAGCAGGCCGGGCTGGACCTGGTGACGTTCCAGGACCACCCGTACCAGCCGGCGTTCCTGGACACGTGGACGCTGCTGTCGTGGGTGGCGGCGCGGACCGAGCGGATCCACCTGGCGGCGAACGTGCACAGCCTGCCGATGCGGCCGCCGGCGGTGCTGGCGCGCTCGGCGGCGAGCCTGGACCTGCTGTCGGGGGGACGGTACGACATGGCGCTGGGCGCCGGCGGGTTCTGGGACGCGATCGCGGCGATGGGTGGGGTTCGGCGCTCGCCGGGGGCCGCGGTGCAGGCGGTCAGCGAGGCCGTGGACATCATGCGGGCGATCTGGGATCCGGACGAGCGCGGCGGGGTACGGGTCGACGGGGAGCAGTACCAGGTGGTCGGGGCCAAGCGTGGTCCGGCGCCGGCGCACGACATCCCGATCTGGATCGGTGCGCTCAAGCCGCGGATGCTGCGGTTGATCGGGGAGAAGGCCGACGGGTGGTTGCCGAGTCTGTTCTATTTGCAGGACGGCGATCTGGAGCGTGGGCAGCGGGTCATCGACGAGGCCGCGGTGGCGGCGGGGCGGGATCCTCGGGAGATTCGCAGGCTGCTGAATATCTCGGGGGCGTTTTCGTCGCAGGGCCAAGGGTTTTTGCAAGGGCCGGCGGAGCAGTGGGCTCAGGAGTTGCTGCCGCTGGTTGTGGAGTCGGGTGTCAGTACCTTTATTCTCGCCAGCGATGATCCGCGGGACATTCAGACGTACGCCGAGGAGGTCGCGCCGCGGTTGCGGGAGTTGGTGGAGGCGTCGCGGCTAGCGGCGGGGACGGTTGGAGTCGCTGGGACCGCCGGAACCGCTGGGATCGCTAGGATCGCTGGGATCGCTGACGGGGAGGTGGTGCGCAGCCCAAAAGCCCTGAGGCTTCGGCGTAGCGGGATCGCTTATGACGCGGTGCCGGTGTCGTTGCGGCGGTCGGCGGTCGAGCCCGGGGACAAGGAGTACGAACGGGTTCGGTCGACGTATGTGCGAAGCGGTTCGCCGGGGTTGGTGCTGCGGCCGGAGTCGGCGCAGGGGGTGGCTGACGCGCTGGGGTTCGCGCGGGAGCAGGAGGTTCCGCTGGCGATACGCAGCGGCGGGCACAGCATGGCGGGGGCGTCGACGAACGACGGCGGGGTGGTGGTGAGTCTGGCCCGGTTGAAGCGGGTCGAGGTGGTGGATGCGGCGGCCGGGTTGGTGCGGGTTGAGGCGGGGGCGCGGTGGTCTCAGGTTGCTGAGGTGCTGAGGCCGCATGGGTTGGCGATCAGTTCTGGGGATTATGGGGGCGTGGGGGTTGGTGGGCTGGCCACGGCCGGCGGGATCGGGTTTTTGGGGCGGGAGCACGGGCTGACCATTGACCATGTCGTCGCGGTGGAGATGGTGTTGGCCGACGGGACGATGGTGCGGGCGGATGCGGGGCGTCATCCGGAGTTGTTTTGGGCGGTGCGTGGGGCGGGGGCGGCTTTGGGGGTTGTGACAGCGTTCGAATTCGCTGCTCGGCCGGTAGAGGATGTGGTTTTCGGGCGGTTTATCTATGACGGCGCCGATCTCCCGGGCGTGCTTGAGCGGTGGGGTGAGGTTGTGGAGGGCGCGCCGCGTGCTCTGACCAGCTTTTTGTACGCGGGTGGCGGTGGCGCTGGCGGCGGGCAGGTGCAGGTGCAGGTCATGGCGGTGTTCGACGGGGCGGATGACGCGGAGGCGATTGCGACTTTGACGCCGCTGTTGGATGTGGGGCCGGTGCTGGGGCAGAGCGCGCAGCGGGTTCCTTATGCGGCGATCGTGCATGCTGACGACGCGCCGTATCAGGGCGGGAGTGTGCGAGGGCCGTTGCTGAGCAACGGGTTCGCGGAGCATTTGACGCCGGCTTTGACGCGTGAGGTGGCGGGGGCGTTGCGGGGCGGGGTGACGCAGTGGTTGTCGATACGTGCTGTGGGCGGGGCGGTGAATGATGTCGCGGCGTCGGCTACGGCGTTCCCGCATCGGCACCAGAACTTCTCGGTCGCGGACATCGGGCGGCGGGAGCCGGAGTATCTGGCGTATTGGGATCGGATGCGGAGGTTCACGGATGGGCTGTACGTGAACTTCGAGACGGACACGCGGCCTGAGCGGCTGGTGGATGCGTTTCCCGGGGAGGCTTTGGGGCGGTTGCGTCGGGTCAAGGCGGAGTATGACCCGGAGGATGTTTTCGATCAGGCGATCGCTCTGGGGCCGCTTGGCGGGGTGGGCGCCGAGGGGTCGGGCGCCGAGGTGAGGTGATCCTCGGCCCAGTCGGCGACCTGCTCCAGGATCGGAACCAGCGCCTGGCCGGCCGGCGTGAGGCCGTACTGGACGCCGGGCGGCCGGGCGTCGGTGACGCAGCGTTCGACAACACCGGCCGCGGCCAGCTCGCCTAGGCGGTCGGAGAGCACGGAGTCGCTGATCGGCCCGATGCGGCGCCGCAGGTCGGCGAACCCCGCCGGGCCGGGGGCGAGGACGGCGACGATGAGGCCGTTCCACCGCTTGCCGAGCAGGCCGAAGGCCCGACCGAGAGCACGTTCGCAGGCCGGCGCGTCGTGGTTGAGGCGTGCGCGCGGGGTGGCCTTGGGCATGGGGTCAGTCTAGCTCGGCGGGGCGGAGGTACTTGTTTTTTCGAAGCTGGTGGGGCGGGGCACGTGGTTGACCGCTGGAGCGGGCTGGTGGTGGTTTGACGCGCGCATCTAGGGGCCAGTTATCTTGCGGAGCCGGGCGCGGCAAGCAAATCGGCAAGCGAGCAAGCGGATCGGGCGGATCGGGACAGTCCGGCTGCGGCGCCGAGCGACAGACTGCCGGGCAGGTCGGCAGGTCGGCAGGCAGATCGAGCGGCGGACAGATCAGCGGGGCGGATCGGCGAGGCAACAGGGCTCGAGCGACAGGCTTGCCGAGCCAGCGAGCGGGCAGGCAGATCGGGCGGCAAGAGTCTGCGGCCAGAAATCCGAGCGGCGAGCGGGCGGTGGGCAGATCGGCGAGCCGGCAGCAGTGCCGGGCGGCGAGCAGGCCGGCGAGCGGGCTGCGGGGCCAGGCGGCGAGCAGAGCTGGGCGCGTGTCGGCCGAGCGGCGAGCGAGATGGCGCCACCGGTACCTGAGCAGGCGCGCATGCCCCAGCCGCCACCGTTCGCCGAGGTGGCGCCGCCAGGGGCCGATATGATCCTTGCGCACCGTCCGCTGAGCTCTGGAGTCCCGTTGTGAACGTCGCCTGTGGTGCGTCGGGGGGCGGGTCAGCGTGGTGAGCTCGGGGGTGGGGACCGGGATCGCGGTTGTCCTTCTGTTCGTTGTGCTGGTCTTTGCCGTGGTGCGGCCGCGGGGGTGGCCGGAGGCTGCGGCGGCGGTGCCGGCGGCGGGGGTTGTGGTCGCCGTGGGGGCTGTGGGGCCGGGGGCGGCTTGGGCTGAGGTCACGGCGTTGGCGCCGACCGTGGGCTTTCTTGCGGCGGTGTTGGTGCTGGCGCAGTTGTGTGCCGATGACGGGCTCTTCGCGGCGGCGGGGGCGGCGATGGCGCGGGTGGCGGGGAAGGCCGGCACGCCCGGGTTGGCGGAGGTGAGGCGCGGGCGGCGGTTGCTGGCGGCGGTGTTCGTGGTGGCGGCGTTGACCACGGCCGTCCTGAGTCTGGATGCGACGGTCGTCCTGCTGACGCCGGTGGTGCTCGCCACGACGGTGCGGGCCCGGGTGCGGGATCGGCCGCACGTCTTCGCGTGCGCGCACCTGTCGAACTCGGCGTCGTTGCTGCTTCCGGTCTCGAACCTGACGAACCTGCTGGCGTTCAGCGCCTCGGGGCTGACGTTCGGGCGGTTCGCGCTGTTGATGGCCGTGCCGTGGGTGGCGGCGGTCGGTACCGAGTACGTGGTGTTCCGGAAGTACTTCGGGGATGACCTGGCGGCCGGGGCGGAGGTAGGGCGCGGGCTCGGAGGCGTTGAACAGGCGGACAGCGCGGAGGCGCACGAGGCAGACGAAGCGGGGCAGGACGAGCAGATCAGCGTCCCGACCTTCACCGTCGTCGTGGTGGTGGCGACGCTGGCGGGGTTCGCCCTCACGTCGCTCGCGGGGCTGAACCCGGCGTGGGCCGCGCTCGGCGGCGTCCTCATCCTGGGCGGCCGGGCGCTGGTGCGACGGCGTGCGACGGTACGGGAGCTCGTGGGGGCGGCGTCGCCGTTCTTCTGCGCGTTCGTGCTGGCGCTGGGCATCGTCGTGAAGGCGGCGACCGGCAGCGGGCTCGGCGCGCACGCCGGGGACCTGCTGCCGCAGGGCACGTCGCTGCTGGCGCTGCTCGGCACGGCGTGCGTGGCGGCGGTGCTGGCCAACGTCGTGAACAACCTCCCGGCGACGCTGGTCCTGCTCCCGGCGGCCGCGCACGCCGGGCCGGCGACGCTCTTGGCCGTCCTGCTCGGGGTGAACCTCGGCCCGAACCTGACCTACGTCGGCTCCCTGGCCACCCTCCTGTGGCGCCGCGTCCTCACCGCGCACGGCGAGCAGGTGAGCCTGGCGACGTACACCCGGCTCGGCCTGATCGCCGTGCCCGCGACGCTGATCACCGCGACCCTGGCGTTGTGGGCCGCGGTGAGCGTCATCGGGGTGTGAGCTCGGCGTCGGCGGCCTCGCTGTCGGCCAAGGCTCGGCGCGCCGCGCTGATCGCCTGCGGATCCCAGCCGGGGCCGGGGACCGATTCCAGCAGCAGCCGCGTGTAGGAGTGCGACGGCGACGCCAGCACCGCTTCGGTCGCGCCGCGTTCCACGATCGCGCCGTGCCGCATCACCACCACCTCGTCGGTGACGCAGCGGACGACGCCGAGGTCGTGCGTGATGAAGACGTACGCGATCCCCAGCTCGGCGCGCAGATCGGCCAGCAGGTTCAGGATCTGCGCCTGGACCGACACGTCGAGCGCCGCGACCGCCTCGTCGAGCACCAGCACGCGCGGCGAGACGGCGAGCGCCTTGGCGATGGCCACGCGCTGACGCTGACCCCCGGACAGGCCGCGCGGCAGCGCCGACGCCTCGCGCGCGCCGAGGCCGACCTGGTCGAGGAGTTCGGCGACGCGGGTGGGGTGGTCGGTGTCCGGGTGGTGCAGGCGGAGGATTTCGTTGAGGGCGGCGCCGACGGGGATGCGGGGGTCCAGGGACAGGAACGGGTCTTGGAAGACCATCTGGACCTGGCGCGCCCGGGCCAGCCGTTCGGCGCGACCACGAATTCCGCCGGACCCGTGGCGGTCGTGGCCGTCGATGCGCACCGAGCCGGAGTCGGCCCGTTCGAGCCCGACGATGATCCGCGCGGTCGTCGTCTTCCCCGATCCGGACTCCCCCACGACGCCCAACGACCCGCCGGGCGCGACCACGAACGACACGTCGTCGACCGCGACCTGAGCTCCGAAAGCCTTCCGCAGGCCCCTGATTTCCACCACCGGCTCAGCCACGGCTCGCCCCTCCTTGCAACGTCAACGAGCTACTTCGCCAGCAGGCGACCGTCGCCTCGGAGCGCTCGGGAACCGCCGCGGTCTCCGGGGACTCGTCGTGGCACGTGTCCATGGCGTGCGCACAGCGGCCGGCGAATGCGCAGCCTTCGATGACCGTGCGCAGGTCGGGCACCCGTCCCGGGATCACGGCCAGGCGCCCGGCCGGCGCGTCGAGCCGGGGCGTGGCCGCCAGGAGCGCCGCGGTGTAGGGGTGCTTCGGGTCGGCGAAGACCTGCTCGGCCGGGCCGGTCTCGACGATCCGGCCCGCGTACATCACCGCGACCCGGTCGGCGATGACCGCGGCGAGCTCCAGGTCGTGCGTGACGAACAGCAGCGCGGTGCCGAAGCGGGACTGGAGATCCCGCAGCAGCGCGATGATCTCGGCCTGCGTGGTGACGTCCAGCGCGGTGGTCGGCTCGTCGGCCAGCAGCAGCACCGGATCGGCCATCAGTGCCGCGGCGATCATGACGCGCTGCAGCATGCCGCCGGAGAGCTCGTGCGGATACTGCCGCAGCGCGCGCTCGGGCAGGCCGACGGCGTCGAGCAGGACCAGCGCGCGCCTGCGGGCCGTGGCCTTGTCGGCCGTGCCGTTGGTGCGCAGAGCCTCGGTGAGGAAGTCGCCGACGCGCCGGACCGGGTTGATGGCGGCGCGGGGGTCCTGGAAGATCATCGCCGCGGTGGTCGCCCGCAGGCGCCGCAGGGCCCGCGGGTCCATGGTCAGCACGTTCTGGCCGTCCACCTCGACCACGCCGGACGCCGCCGCGCCCGGCGGGAGCATGCCGAGCGCGGCGCGGGACGTCAGGGTCTTGCCGGAGCCGGATTCGCCGACCAGGGCGACGGTCTGGCCGGCCGCGACGTCCAGGTCGACGCCGTCGAGCACGGGGCGCGCCGTCCCCGGCAGGGTCACGCGGAGCCCTTGGATGTGCAACGTGTTCACGCGCGCACGTCCTCTCTCTTGACGACGTGGTCGGCCCAGTGCTCGCCGACGACGTTGAACGCGACGACGGTCAGCACGATCGCCAGGCACGGCACGATCGCCGAGAGCGGCTGGCCCTGGAGCATCGCGGACTGGCCGTCGTTGACCATCGAGCCCCAGTCCGGCGTCAGCGGCGGGACGCCGAGGCCCAGGTAGGACAGCGCGGCCAGGTCGATCAGCGCGTAGCCGAAGTTGACGGTGGACTGCGCCAGGATCACGGGGCCGATGTTGGGGATCAGGTGGCGTACGCAGATCGTCCAGTTGGAGAAGCCCTGGACTCGGTAGGCGGCTAAGTAAGGCCTCTGTTTCTCGGTCAGGGTAAGGCTGCGTGCCAGACGGCTGACATAGGGGGTGTAGGCGAGGGACAGGGCGGCTATCGGGGCTACCAGGCCGGTTCCGTATAAGGCCACGAAGAGAATCGCCAGGAGCAGGCCGGGGAAGGCGAGCATCAGCTCACTGCTTCGGGACAGGAGCGAGTCCAGCCAGCCGCCGCGCCAGCCTGCGGCGACGCCGACGGCCACGCCGAGCGTCGTGGAGAACACGACGACGGCGGCCGGGCCGAGCAGCGCCGTTCGCGAGCCGAGGATCAGGCGGGAGAGCGTGTCCCGGCCTGAGCCGTCGGCGCCGAGGAGGTGCGCGGAGGACGGTCCGGTCAGCGCGGCGCTGAGGTCGGAGGCGTTCGGATCCGCCGGCGCGACCCACGGTGCCAGTACCGCAATCAATACGACGACCGCCGCGAAGCCCGCGCATATATAGAACAGCCAGGGTCGCGAGGTCCGTAGCGCGCGTAATCCGGGGCGGCGCCGGACGAGTGTCAGTGTGCTCATGCGCTGTTCCTCGTGCCGAGCCGGACGCGTGGGTCCAGCAGCGGATAGGTCAGGTCGACGACCAGGTTCACGGCGACGAACAGGCCGACGATCAGGAGGCTGATTGCCTGCACGACCGGGAAGTCCTTCACCGACACCGAGGTGTCGAGGAACGCGCCGATGCCGCCGAGTCCGAAGGCGGATTCCACGAGGACCGTGGAGACCACGAGGCCGGTGATCGTCAGGCCGCTCATGGTGGCGATGCCGCCGGCGGCGTTGCGGAAGACGTGGCGGCGCAGCACGATCCGTTCCGGGATGCCCCGGCTGCGGGCGACGGCGACGTGCTCCTTGGACAGCTCGGCGAGCATCGCCGCGCGGGTGACGCGGGCCAGCGTGCCGACCCAGTAGAGCGACAGCGCGAGGGCCGGCAGGGTGAGGTGGTAGGCCATGTCGAAGAACCCTGATCCGGAGCCGATCGACGGGAACCAGCCGAGGCGGACCGAGAACACCCAGATCAGGACGATCGCCGCGACGAACGACGGGGTTCCGACCGCGACCGAGGTGAGGACCAGGACGGCCTGGTCCACAGCGCCGCCGGGGCGGCGGACCGAGAGCCAGCCCGCGCCGATGCCGAGGAGGACGACGAGGACGGCGGCCATGCCGATCAGCATCAGGGTGCCCGGGAGGCGCGCGGTGATCAGGTGCAGGACGGGGGCGCGGTACTGGATGGAGGTGCCGAAGTCGCCGTGGGCCATCTGGGTCAGCCAGCGCCAGTACTGGACGGGGAAGGGGTCGTCGAGGTGGTAGTGCGCACGGATCGCGGCCAGGGCTTCCGGGGTCGCCGAGCGGCCGCCGAGGAGGAAGGTCTCGGGGCGGCCGGGCGCCAGGTAGACGGCGGAGAAGATGAGGAAGGAGGCGGCGAGGAGGGTGGCGACGAGTTCGAGAGCTCGGCGGGTGGCGAAGCGGAGGAGGTCGGTGCTCGCGCGGGTGGCGCTGGTGCCCGAAACGCTCGGCTTGTTGGTAATGACGCCGCCGACCGGGCCCGCGCCGCTTGCGCCGACCGCACCGCTGATGCCGCCCGGGCCGCCGCTCGCGCCGAGCTCGTCGCGACCGCCGCCACCACGCGCGCCGCGCACCACGCTCACCCGGCCGAGCCGACGTCCGCGGCCCACGGGTAGTAGAGGTAGGCGATGGAGGTGGGGGCGCCGGTGATGTGCCTGTCCAGGAACAGGGAGGTCGGCCATTCGGCGGCGGGGATCCAGAGCAGCTGGTCCATGGCGATCTTCTGGATCTGGGCGCTGATCGTGGCGCGCTTCGCCGGGTCGTATTCGGCTTCGGCCTGGTCGATGAGGTTGTCGTAGGTCGGGTTCGACCAGGCTGCGTAGTTCTCGAAGTCGCCGGTGTGGAAGATGTGGTACATCGCCAGCGGGTCGGTCGTGGACAGGTAGTAGGTCTCCGGGAAGGCGTCGAGGCCCTGGCGTGCCTTGGGGTCGGAGAACAGGGCTGTGAAGGCGTCCGGGGACACCGTCTTGAGCTGCACCTTCAGGCCGATCTGGGTGCCGGCCGACTGAAAGGCGGTGGCCAGGAGCGACACGTCGGGGCCGATCGGCGAGGTCGCTATGGTGACGGTCTTGCCGGTCGCGCCGGCCTGCTGGATCAGGGCCTTGGCCTGGGTCAGGTCCTGCGAGGTCGGCGGGAGGTCGGCCGCTGGCGGGAGGGTGCCCGGGGGCCAGGAGTCGGCCGGGGCGTTGGCGGACGTCACCGAGCCGACGCCTTTCAGCCCCGTCTTGACGAAGCCGGAGCGGTCCAGCGCCAGCAGCAGGGCTTTGCGGACACGGACGTCGCCGAGCGTGCCGGACAGGTTGCAGACGTTCAGGTTGATCGTCGTCAGCGACTTGCCGAAGTACAGTGTGCCGGCGCCGGAGGACTTCAGCCGGGCGTAGCTGTCGGGGGTGATCAGGTAGCCGCCGTCGGCCGCGCCGGTGAGCAGCGCGTTCGTGAGGGCCGTCGGGTCGGTGATGAACTTAAAGACCACCTTGCCCGCCAGCGCCTGCTTGCCCCAGTAGCCGGGGAACCGGTCCAGCTCGATCGAGGTGCCCTTGACCCAGGTCCCGAGCGTGTAGGGGCCGGTGCAGCCGAGGGAACCGCCGGTGCCGTAATTCTGGCCGGCCGCCTGGACCGCCGAGGCGTGCACGACGGTGCCGGCGGAGTTGGCCATCGCCTCGCCGAACTGCGAGTCCGGCTTCTTCAGCTTGACGGTGACCTGCAACGACCCGGTCTTGGCGATCGACGCGACGTTGTCGAACGTGGATATCCACGTCGACCCGGTCGCCGGATCCATCTGCCGCTTGAGGGAGAACACCACGTCGTCGGCGGTCATCGTGCCGCCGTCGTGGAACTTCACGCCGGATCGCAGGGTGTAGACGTACGTCGTCGGATCGGGCTGGGCCACCGAGGACGCCAGGCCCGGGGACTCGGTGAGGTCCGGGTTCCAGCGCATCAGCGATTCGCAGATGTTCGACAGGATCATGTTCTGCGGGTAGTCGAAGGCCTGCGCGTAGTCGAGCGTCGTGGGCTCGGCGTACAGGGCCCAGGTGAACGAGTCGATCGGGCCCTTCGCGACCGGTGTGGACGCGGACAGCGCGTACGCCGCGCCGCCGGACGTCGCGGTGCCCCCGGACGCGGCGGTGGTGTGCCCGCCGCTGCACGCCGTGACGGCTGCGGCGAGGAACAGGCTGGTACCGGCACCGGCGGCGGACCGCCAAGGAACTCTCATCAAGGTGGTGCTCCTTCGCTACGAACCTCTGAGGGGAAAGGGATGGCGGGACGGGAGCCTCGAAGCCGCTAGCGGCGTGCCACAGGCGTGGTGAGCGGCCCGTAGATCTCCGGCCGCCGGGTGTAGACGAGCCCGAACTCCAGCCAGTCCCGGCGCTGGTCCAGGTCCAGGTCGGCGACCAGGACGGCGGGCTTGTCCCGGGGTCCGCGCAGTAGGACGCGGCCGTAGGGGTCGGAGATGAAGGAGGACCCGTAGAACGTGATCCGGCCCTCCGGCCCGACCCGGTTCGGCACGATCTGGAACAGCGCGTTGACCAGGCCGTTGGCGCTGATGGCGTGCTCCCACATCGGGCGGGTGTCGAACTCCGGGAGCTCCGGCTCCGAGCCGATCGCCGTCGGGTGCACCAGCACCTGCGCCCCGGCCAGGGCGTAGGCGCGGGCCAGTTCCGGGAACCACTCGTCCCAGCAGGTCGGGAAGCCGAAGCTGACGTTGTCGATCGGCACCACCGGGAAGCCGCTGTCGCCGGGGCGGAAGCACAGGTTCTCGTGGTAGCCGGGGAACTCGGGGATGTGGTTCTTGCGGGTGGCGGCCAGCATCCGGCCCTCGGCGTCCACGCAGATCGCGGTGTTGTAGCCGAGGCCGCCGTCGTCGGCGCGCTCGTAGAGCGAGGCGTGCACGACGATGCCCAGTTCCTTGGCCAGCTCGGCGGCCAGCCGCGCGGTCGGGCCGTCGTGCAGGTCCTCGGCGAAGCGCGGGGCGTCCACGGCCATCGCCGCGTCGGCCGCGAAGTACGGGCTGCGCGTCAGCTCCGGGAGGCAGACCACTGTCGCGCCCTGCTCGGCGGCGATGCGGACGCCGGCGCGCAGCGCCTCGTCGTGCGCGTCGGCGTCCGGCTGCCAGCGCATCTGCACCAGGCCGATCCGCAGCATCGGGCGGACCGAGGGCTCCAGCCGGGCCGGGGAGCCGAGTGGCGAGCCGAAGGAGGTCAGGAGGGTGTAGTCGATGCCGGAGCTCATGCCGCTGTCGCCTTTCGTGCCGCCGTGCCCGGCGCCTTCGGGATCTGCTGGGTGATGCAGTGGATGCCGCCACCGCCGTAGGCCAGGGCCGGGGTGCGGACGCCGACGACCTCGCGGTCCGGCATCGCCTCGGCCAGCACCGCCAGCGCCCCGGCGTCGGCCGGCACGCCGGCGATCGGGACGACGACGCCGCCGTTGGGCAGGTAGAAGTTGAGGTAGCCGACCTCGATCTCCTGGCCGTCCAGGCCGACGCGGTTGGACTGCGCGATCGGGATGATGCGGAGCTTGCGGCCCTGCGCGTCGAGGGAGTTCTGCAGGATCTCCAGGTTCGCGCGGCAGCGTTCGTAGTCCGGGTGCGCCGGGTCCTCGGGCAGCTGGACGATCACCGTGGCCGGGGCTATGAAGGCGCAGCAGCCGTCGACGTGGCCGTCGGTCTCGAAGTCCTCGGCGCCGCCGTAGGGGAGCCAGATGACGGTCGTGACGCCCAGGCGCGCCTTGAGTTCGTCCTCGATCTGCTCGCGGGTCCAGTCCGGGTTGCGGTTCGGGTGCAGGAGGCACTGCTCGGTGGTGATCAGGGTGCCCTCGCCGTCGACGGTGATGGCGCCGCCTTCCAGGATCATCGTGGACGCCACGCGCTCGACGCCCAGGCGCTCCAGCAGCAGGGCGCTGACGCGGTCGTCGGCGTCCCACGGGGTGTGCTTGCCGCCCCAGGCGTTGAAGCGGAAGTCGACGCCGGCGCGACCGTCGTTGTCCGGGTCGGTGACGAAGATCGGGCCCGAGTCGCGGAACCAGGAGTCGTCGATCGGCAGCTCGATCACCTCGACGGTGTCGCCGCAGCGGGCCTGCGCCTCCGCGCCGGCGCCGGGCGGGGCCACCATCAGGACCGGCTCGAAGCGGGCGATGGTCCGCGCCACCTCGGCGTACTCGTCCTTGGCGGACTCCAGGACAGCGCCCCACAGGTCGGCTCTGGTCGGCCAGGCCATCAGGGTGCCCTCGTGCTCGGCCCATTCGGCCGGCATGCGCATGGTCATGGGTTTTCGTTCCTTGTGAGCTGGGGTTCCGGGCGCCATCCGGCGGCGCGGTGTGCTTAGAATGCTCTTGACTGAAACTTCAGTCAAGAGCAGCAGCCCGGACAGTGACTCGCATGTAAGGTGTGATGGCGTGGCCAGCAAAAGGGACCTGATCCTCCAGGCGGCGGTCGGGATGATCGCGCAGAGCGGCGTCAGAGGACTGCGGGTGGAGGAGATCGCGGCCAAGGCCGGAGCCTCGACCGGGCTGATCTACTACCACTTCAAGGACCGCGCGGGACTGCTGCGCGCGACGCTGGACTACATCAGCGACCGGGCCGACCGGTACACGGCGCAGGCGCTCGCGGCCGGCAGATCCGGGGCGGCGCACCGGGATCCGCGCTCGGAGCTGGAGCAGACGCTGCTGCTGGAGCTGCAGGACGACGACGAGATCCGGGAGAACAGCACCGCCTGGGGTGAGCTGCGGGCGTCGGCGATCTTCGAGACGGACCTGCGCGAGCGGCTGGAGGGCGCGACGGCGGCGTGGGTGCGGGAGATGGCCGAGCGCGTGGCCCTGGCGCAGGAGGCCGGGTTGGCGCGCGAGGGTGTTGATCCCGACGACGTCGCCGAGCGGCTGACGGCGCTGGTCGAGGGGCTGTCGGAGCGCTGGCTGTCCGGGACGCTCGGGTTGGAGCGGGCTCGGGACTTGCTGCGCGGGGCGATCGTGGCGGAGCTCGGGCCGCGGCCGGGCTCGGATTCAGGGTCGGATTCGTAGTTCGGGCGGAAGCGGGGTCGGAGCCCGGGCCGGAGCCCGGGCCGGAGCCCGGGCCGGAGCCCGAGCCGGAGCCCGAGCCGGAGCCCGAGCCGGAGCCCGAGCCGGAGCCGGAGCCCGAGCCCGAGCCCGAGCCGGAGCCCGAGCCCGAGCCGGAGCCGGAGCTCGGGTCGGGGCCGGAGCCGGAGCCAACCCGCCGAGATCGGCGGTCGCGTAGAAGAGTGCAGCGCCGGCGCGGCCCGCCGAAACAGGCCGCGCTTCGTCACTCGACCGGCGTAGGGCTCAGGCCGCGGGCTGTTGCTGCGTGACGCAGTGGATGCCGCCGCCCCCGTTGCCGAGGTTGTCGATGTTCAGCTGCTCGATGGTCCGCCCCGGGAACAGGGTGCTGAGGGTGTCGTAGGCCAGGCCGTCGGCGTTGCTGTCGCCGAACTGGGCCGAGATGACCGCGCCGTTGCAGACGTAGTAGTTGGCGTAGGAGCCCACGAAGTTCTGGTTCGTGGACCGGATGACGTTGTAGTTCGGGCCCTGGATCCGCGTCACTCCGATGGCCGCGCCCTGGGCGTCGGTCGCCGAGGACAGGGCCTGGTACTGCTGGTTCTCGTCGGTGGCCCAGATGTCGCTCTCGTTCGGGTCCGGGATCTGCACCGCGCCGGCGCCGGGGCCGAGGAAGCGGCTGGTGGCGTCCACGTGGTCGTCGGTGATGTCCTGGTTCTTGATGCCGGTGAACCAGATGACCTCGCGCGCGCCGTAGGCCGCGCACATCGCCGCCTCGATCTGCGCCTGGCTCAGGGACGGGTTGCGGTTGGCGTTGATGATGCTGGAGCGGGTGGCCATCAGGGTCCCGGCGCCGTCGGTCTCGATCGCGCCGCCCTCGCTGACCAGGCCGGCCGCGGTGAAGGGCAGGCCGAGGGAGGCCGCGACGCGCTTGGCGACGAGGGCGTCGTTGGTGTGGACCTGGCGGTTGCCCCAGCCGTTGAAGTTCAGGCCGACGGTGTCCAGGCCGCCGGAGCCATTGGTGCGGAAGATGGGGCCGGTGTCGCGCATCCAGCAGTCGTTCACCGGGATGGAGCCGATGACGGTGACGCCGGAGCCGCACATCGAGCGGGCCTTGGAGACGCTCGCGGAGTTGGCGAGCATGGAGACCGGCTCGTAGCCGGCGATCGTGCGGGCGATCAGGGCGATGTTCTGCTGCACGCCGGAGAGCTGGCGGCCCCAGATCGAGGTCGAGTCCGGCCAGGCCATCCAGGTGCGGGTGTGCGGAACGGAATCGTCCGGGACGACGAAGGTCCCTGATGCGGCGGGGGTCGCGGTGGCCGTCGCGGCGTCGGCGGCCCGGGCGCCGACCAGGGTCGCGGCGCCGGCTGCGGCGGCTCCGATCAGCACGGCCCGGCGGGAGGGGGTGGGGCGGGACATGGCGCTCACTCCTTGGTGACGGAGGGTGGTGCGGTCGCGGGTATCGTGTTCCTGACTGAAGTTTTAGTCAAGAGCGAACTTGACTGAAATTTCAGGCAGTGTCAGGCTTGGGGCGTTGGCCTGCACGAACACCGGGGGATGGGCACCAATACGGCCCTGTCCCGATCGCCGGAGTGCGGCCGCCGTGTGAATATCCATAACGGGGACCTGACCCATCGGAGCCGCCTGATGTACGAGCGCACGCTTTCCCGCCGCGCCACCTTGACCTCTGCGTTGGGAATGGGAGCCGTCGCGTTGAGCGCGGCAGCGTGCGGAAGCAGCGGTTCGGACGGCAGCGAGGCAGGGGCAGGCTCCTCCCCCACCACGGGCACAAGTGCGAACACGAGCCCAACCGCGAGCCCAGGCACCACCGGGACATCGACCCGGGTGTTCGGCGCGGAGTGGGACCCGCACCTGCGCACGTTCATGGCCTGGCCGGCCTCCGACGCCATCTGGGGCGACCAGCTGCCGGCGGTCCAGGCCGACATCGCCACGCTGGCCAAGGCGATCTCCGGCTACGAACACGTGGTGCTCCTCGCACGTCCGGAGCAGCAAGCCGCCGCGCAGAGCGCCGTGGGCTCCGGCGTCGAGGTGATCCCGATCCCGGTCGACGACCTGTGGATCCGGGACACCGCGCCGGTGTTCGTGCAGGAACCGGGCAAGACCGCCGGCGTCGACTTCCACTTCAACGGCTGGGGCAACAAGCAGCAGCACGCGCTGGACGCCGGAGTGGCCGCGGCGATCATCCGGAAGTACCAGATCCCGGGCATCGACTCCGGGATGGTCGCCGAGGGCGGCGCGCTGGAGACCGACGGCAAGGGCACGCTGATGGCCACCGAGAGCTCGCTGGTCAACGACAACCGCAACCCGGGCAAGACCCGCGACCAGATCGAGCAGCTGCTGAAGACCGCACTCGGGATCACGAAGGTGATCTGGTTCACCGGGGTGAAGGGCCAGGACATCACCGACGCGCACGTGGACTGCCTGGCGCGGTTCGCCGCGTCCGGGGCCGTACTGCTGGACAAGCCGTTCCCGGGGCTGCCGCCGGACGTCTGGTCGCGCGCTTCGGACCAGGCGCGGACGGTGCTGGCCGACGCGACGGACGCGGCCGGGCGCAAGGTGCGGGTCGTGGACCTGCCGCAGCCGGATCCGGACAAGATCACGGGGAAGGGGGACGCGTTCGTGTCCTCGTACGCGAACTTCTTCGTCGCGAACGGCGCGGTGATCATGCCGAAGTTCGGCGACGCGGACGCCGACGACCAGGCCGCGGGGATCCTCGGCGAGCACTTCCCGGGGCGCAAGGTGGTGCCGGTGGCGATCGACGCGATCGCGGCCGGCGGCGGGGGGATCCACTGCTCGACGCACGACATGCCGGGGACGGCGTGAGCGGGCCCGGACGCTCGACAGCCGACTCCCGCAGGCTGTTCGCGACGATCGCGGTGATCGTCGCCGTGGTGGCCGCCATGACCGTCGGCCTGTGGCTCCGGCCGCCGGCCGGGAGCTGACGCTGCGCGTGCTGGTCGTGCCGCGCGGCGCGTACGCCGATCCGCAGGCCTGTCCCCCGCCGGCGATCTTGTGATCCAGACTTCCTCGGCGGTCCGGGCCAACCTCAACCTACGCGGCCCGCGCGCGAATCTCGACCACCGACGTGGCGGTATCGACTTCACCGCGTCGTTCGAGGGGCGTCAGGTTCCGGTGAACACCACGCTGAGCAACAACGACGTGTTGTTCTCGACCAAGGTGGACGCCGAGCTGGCCTTCGCGCTGTTCATGATGGCGGCGATGTGGGCGTTGGCGATCACGGTCGCCATCGGGGCGCGGTTCCTGGTGCGGCATCGCAAGGGGCTGACGTGGCCAGCGCTGGGGTGGATGGCGGCTTCGTTGTTCGCGTTGGCGGCGTTCCGGAACACCGCGCCGGGGAGCCCGCCGATCGGGTCGATCCTGGACTACGCGGCGTTCCTGTGGGCCGAGGCGATCATCGCGGTGTGCGTCATCGTGACGGTGTTGTCGGGGAACCGGGTGGAGGGCTCGTCACCGTGAGGTCGCGGCCGGCGCCGATCCCGATGACGGCCTGGACCGCGGCGAGCGCCGCGAGCAGCGTCAGCGGCACGGCCCAGCCGCCGGTGACGCCGTGCAGCGCGCCGAGCAGCAGCGGGCCGATCGCCGCGACCAGGTAGCCGACGGACTGCGCCATCGCGGCCAGGGCCGCGGCCTGCGGGCCTTCGGCCGCGCGCTGCCCTTGGAACGTCAGGGCCAACACCAGCGTCGCGCCGCCGCCGAAGCCGGTCAGGACGCAGGTCAGCACGGCCAGGCCGGGCGCCACGGCGAGGAGCGCGAAGCCCGCGGCGGTGAGCACGGAGGCGGTCGCGGCGAGCAGGCGCTGGTCGGGGCTGCGGCGGGTGAGCAGGGGCAGCGTGACGCTGGCGAGCAGGCCGACGGCTTGGAACAGGAAGAGTTCCCAGCCGGCGGTGGCCGCGGAGGTGCCGTGGTCGTGGACGATGCTGGGGAGCCAGGAGATCGTGGAGTAGAAGCCGAGGGATTGCAGGCCCATGAAGAGGCTGACTTGCCAGGCCAGCGGGGAGCGCCAGAGGCTGGGGCTTTTCGCGGGGACGGCTGCGCGGTTGGCGGCGAGGACGGCTGCGGGGTCGGGGACAAGGTCGGCGGCGGCGACGGCTGCGGGACCCGACGCCACGTCCGGTCTCCGGCTCAGGTGCGGCAGCCACGCCGGAATGGCCAGGACCGCGAGCAGCGCCCAGCAGCCCAGGGCGGTGCGCCAGCCACCGGGCAGGACGTCGGCCAGCGGCACGGACACGCCCGAGGAGATCGCGGCGACCAGGCCCATGGCGGTCACGTAGAGGCTGGTGACCTGCCCGACCCGGGCCTTGGGCACCGTGCTGCGGACGATCGGCGGCAGCAGGACGTTGCCGACGGCGATCGCGGCGGCGATGACCACGGTCCCGCCGAACAGGAACGCGATGCCCGGCAGCGAGCGGATGACCAGGCCCGCGGCCAGGACCGGCAGCGACAGCGCGAGGACGCGCGGCGCCCCGTAGCGGCGGGCGGCGCGGCCGGCCAGCGGCGAGGTCGAGGCGAAGGTCAGCAGCGGCAGCGTGACCAGCAGTCCGCCCCAGGTCTCGGACAGGCCGGTGGCGTGCTCGACGGTCGGCAGCAGCGGGCCGACACCGGTGATGCCGCCGCGCAGGTTCGCGGCCGCGAGGATGATCGCGATCAGCAGCGAGGTGGTGAGGGCGGCCGGGTGGGGCGCGGCGGTGTCGTGGGCGGCCTTCTCGTCCACGCGCATGAAGGTGATCATATGCGGCGGTGTCGGGGACGCTGGCAGGGGCGCTGTCGGCGGCGGGCCGTACCGTGGTCGGCCATGGGACTGGGTATTTCGGTGGGCATGCTGTGTGATCAGGCGCGGAACGACCCCGAGGGCTTCGTCGCGCACCGCGACGGCTTCGAGCGGCTGTCGCGGGCGCTGGCGGCGGAGGGGGTCGAGTGGCACGAGCCGGAGGTCATCCACGCGGATGGCGAGCACGACTTCTCCGGCGGATTCCCTTACAGCTACTTGGCGCACCTGCGGCGGGCGTTCACGCTCGCAGGGCTCGCGGAGCCGGTGACGGCGGCGTCCGCGGTCGGCGAGGAGGAGTACGCGGCGGACATGGAGAAGGTCGCCGACGAGTCGACGATGTTCGCCTCGCACCTGCTCTGCCACGCGGACTACGCCGGGTACTACGTCCCGGTCGACTTCGCGGACCCGCTGTTCCTGCCTGAGGAGGCCGAGGTCGCGGGGGCCGGGATGGTCGGGTCCAGCCAGCGGTTGCTGGCCGAGTTGGTCGGGTTCGCGGCGTCGATCGGGGTGGCGATCGACGAGAAGGGGGCACCGAACACGGCGGAGGAGGCGGTGGCCGGCGGGTTCGCGGATGCTGAGGCGTTCGATGCGGAGCGGTTTGCGTGGACGACGCTTTATGGGGCTTGCTCGGCGAGTGTGGAGAGCGGGCACGCGATCGTCTTTTGTTGAGGCGGCGCCCGCAGAAGCTTCGCGCCCACGCACCAGGCGTGAGCGCGAAGCAAGCGTTACCCGACCGGTCGGCCGTCAGCCCGACGTCACGCAGTTGTCGGCGCTGTTCGACCACAACCCCTGCACGTCGTACGTCCCCGTCGACAGCGTCTCGTAGGCGTCCAGGTTCACGCACTCGTCGCCGATCTCGCCGCCGTTGGCGTTGTACCAGCCGTTGGTCGGCCAGAAGTCGGTGAGCGTCTCGGCGTACTCGTGCGTCTCCGTCGACTCGATGCCGGAGAGCATGCGGCCGTCGGTCTCCGTGGTGCAGGCGCCGGCTCCCATGTCGGGGACGTACGGCAGGTTCGTGTAGGCCAGCGTCCCGTAGGCGGACTGCGTCTGGTCGTGCCAGCCGCAGAAGCCGCTGTTCGGGAAGCCGTCGGGGTGGGTCCCGGACGCCGAGACGATGACGTACTGCGCGTTGTTGTTCGGGTCCTGCGTCGTGTTGCCGAAGTGCGCCGCGGCGTTGGCCGCTTCGGTCGCCAGGTCGGAGGCGGCCGGGCTGTCCGGCTCGGCGCTGGCGTCGTCGAACCACACGCCGGCCAGCGGCGACGAGGTGGGGTGCTGGATCGCCGTGCCGCCGGAGCTGCAGTCGGTGGCGCCGGCCGCGATGCCCTCGCAGTACTGGTTCATGATCGTGCCCCAGGTGTCCTGATCCCCGTAGAGGCCGTTGAAGAGCCCCTGCAGGTCGTCGGCCACGCCCGCGGTGTCGTTGGTGTGCCACTGGGAACCCCAGAAGACGAGGTACACCGTCGGCGTCGGAGACACCGCCCCGGTGCTGTCGCTCGTCTGGAGCGACAGGGTGTTGGCGCTGGTGAGGCCGTGCGTGGAATGGCTGACGGTGCGAGCGTGGATCGGCTTGACGCCGTGGTGCTTCGCGGCGGGGGCGGGAGCGTGCGCCTGGGCCGGGCCGGTGGTGAAGCTGAGGGCGGCGGCTCCGGCGGCCAGGGCGACGGCGGTGTTGCGGAGCAGGCGGCGGGTGGAGTGCTTTGTGGGCATTGCTTCTCCTGACAGTGCGGTACGGTGCTCGGTGATTCACAGGGTGCGACTACCGTGGCAGGACGTAAAGGAATGTTCTGTCAAACAAGGATCAAAGGCTGGCAAAAAGACTCATGCGTCGGGCCTCGTCGGCGCATGGGCATGAATACGCGGGCATGCGAAAGGGTGGCGGCCAATCGGCCGCCACCCTTGTGTCGCTGGATCCTGTTCAGCGGATCCTGTCGCGCGGTCTCACTCCTGAGGCGGCGTCCCCGACGACCCCGTCGCCGACGACCCCGAGGCCGGCGCCACCGGCCGCTGCCGCCGCCCGCGCAGCAGCCCCAGCCCGCCGGCCAGCACCAGCAGCACGAACCCGAGCGCCAGCAGGATGATCGGCAGGTACACCCCGAGCCAGCGGATCACCGTGCGTCCGTGCCGCGCGTCGTCGGCAGCACTCTGAGCGCTCGCCGGAGCGGTCTGGTACGTGGCCGCGACCGCCGGGATCAGCGGGACCGTCGTGCCGTTCGGCAGCGCGATCGCCGCCACCCGCTGCTGGTTGCGCTGCACATCGATCACCAGGCCGGTGTTCGGGTCGATCCAGAACGTGGAGTCGTCCTGGAACGTGTACGCCAGCGTCACCTCGGCCGGCAGCTCCGGCAGGATCTGCGCCAGCTGCCCGGCCTGCGCGGCGGGCAGCGCGCCGGCCGTCCCGAGCAGCTTGAGCAGGCTGGAGGGCAGCTGCTTGGGCAGCGTGGCCAGGATCTGCGGGTCCACGATCTTCGTCGGGGAGACCTTGGCCTCGTAGACGTACGTCGTGATGCCCTGCTTCTTCTCCGACCGCAGATACGTCAGCGTCGCCACGGTCTGCGTCTCCGGGGTCCACCCCTGGTAGTTCTTCTTCTTCGCGCCGAAGGGCCAGCTCACCGTCAGCCCCTGCGCGGGGATGACGTTCCAGCTGCTGGGATGGCTGCTCACCGCCTCCAGCGACTTGCGGTCCACCGCGTACTCCCACTTGGTCTGCTCGACCTTGGTCCCGCCGGCCGACGTCGTCCGCGAGTCGCTGATCAGGGCCTTGCCGCCGGAGGTCTTCTCGACCTTCACGTCCTGCGCCACCGACATCGGCACGTTCTGCTTGATCGCGCCGAGCAGGTTGCCCGAGGCCAGCGCCGTCGGATCGAGGAGGCTCTGGAACGTCCCCTCGTAGTTGCGGGAGATGTTCTTGCCGTCCGGGATCCGGGCCACATAGCTCGGCGTGATCCACCACGCCATCAGTGCGGCGGCGACAAGGGAGAGCACGCCGACAACGGCGCACGCGATGCGTGTCTTGGTCACAGCGTCAGTGTCCGAGTACTGACGGCGAAAGGCCAGCTGAGGGACCCCAATGAGTGACGGCGCCGCGTGCTGCTTCACTCGGACAGCGGAAGCTCCCCCGGCTCGCCGCTGAAGGCGACGCGGCCGCGGTTGAGGACGTGCACGACTCCGGCGGCGCCGAGTGTCGCAGGGAGCGACTGCGCCGCCAGCACAACCGTGCGACCCTCGGCCGCCATCGCCAGCAGCCGTCGGTGCAGGCGGGCGACGACGGCCGGGGCCAGGCCGCGGTCGGGTTCGTCGAGCACGAGGAGGCGTGGTCGGCGAAGCAGGGCTCGACACAAGGCGACCAGCTGCCGCTGGCCGCCGGACAGGGTCTCGGCGCGGCGGTCGAACAAGGCGAGCAGTTCGGGGAAGGTCTCGGCGACCTCGGGGCTGGCGTGCGCGGCCGGGCCCAGGTTCTCGGCGACGGTCAGCGAGCCGAACACCGCGTGCTCGGCGGGGACGAAGGCCAGGCCGAGGCGGGCGCGGCGGTAGGCGGGAAGGCCGGTGACGTCGCGTCCCTGCCAGAGGCAGCGTCCTGCGGAGAGCGGGACCACGCCGGCCAGGGCGCGCAGCGCGGTGGTGCGGCCGGCGCCGTTGCGGCCGATCAGGACGGTGACGCGGCCTATGGGGAAAGCGAGGTCGACGCCGTGCAGCGCTTCGAGTGGGCCGTAGCGGACGCGGGCGTCGCGCAGCTCCGCCTCGACGCTCATGCCTTGCCCCACAGGGCGCCGACCTCGGGATCGGCGAGCACCGTCGCGGCCGGACCGCGGGCGACGACGCGGCCGGCGGCCATCACGCAGACGGTGTCGGCGAGCTCTGCGACGAGGTCGACGTCGTGTTCCACCAGGAGGAGCGCCATGCCTTCGGCGCTGAGCGCGCGCAGCATCGCGGCGAGGCGGGCGGCTTCGGCGGCGTCCAGGCCGGCGGCGGGTTCGTCGAGGAGCAGTACGCGGGGGGTGCCGGCGAGCGCGCGGGCGAGTTCGACCATGCGGAGCGTGCCGGTCGGCAGGTCGGAGACCGGGTGGTCGCGCAGGGCCGCCAGGCCGGCGAGGCGCAGGGCCCGGTCGGTGGCGAGCGCCGCCGCTTCGCGGTCGGGGGCGGGGTCGGGGAGGCCGATCAGGCCTCGGACGGTGCCGCCGGGGCGGGCTTCGGCGCCGATGCGGACGTTCTCGGCCACGGTGAGGCCGGGGAAGATCGAGAGCTGCTGGAAGGTGCGGGCCAGGCCGAGGCGGGCTCGGCGGTAGTCGGGGAGGCGGGCGATGTCTTTGCCGCCGAGGATGACGCGGCCTGCGTCGGGGCGCAGGGCGCCGCTGAGGCAGTCGAAGAGGGTGCTTTTGCCTGCGCCGTTGGGGCCGACGAGAGCGGTGATGCGGCCGGGTGGGACGGAGAGGTCGACGCCGTCCACGGCCAGGACGCCGCCGAAGTGGCGGACGATTCCTCGGGCGGTGAGGCGGGCTGAAGTATTCATGGTCGGCTCTGTCCGGCGGCGATGCGGGCGCGGACGCGTTCGCCGAGGGGGGTGAGCCGGGCCGACGGTGGTGGGAGCGGGGCGCGCGTGGCGCTGAAGCCCGCGCTCGTGGTGAGGCGTGCCAGCGTCCCCGCGAGGCCGCCGGGCATGCGGCCGATGCCGAGAGCCAGGGCGCCGACGACGACGGTCGAGATGCCCTGGGCCGTGCCGGTGTCCAGGCCGACCAGCAGCGCGGCGGCCAGGACCGCGCCGAGTGCGCTGTCCGCGCCGGCGACGACGACGGTGGCGAACCAGATGAGGCCTTGTAAGGGGTCGAAGGTCGCGGCGTTGAAGGCCCGGCCGCCGAGGCCCATCAGGCCGCCGCCGAGCGCGGCCAGGCCGGCGCCGGTGAGGAAGGCGAAGACTTTGAGCCAGGGCACGTTCAGTCCGGCGGCGGAGGCTCCGGCTTCGTGGTCGCGGAGCGCTGTCAGGGCTCGGCCGAGGCGGCCCCGGTGCAGGTTGCGGACGATGACCACGCCGAGCGCGAGGAGAGCCAGCTCGGCGGCGTAGAAGGCACGGTTGTCGGCGAGGAAGCCGGGGCGGTCCAGGAGCAGGCCGGTGGTGGCGTAGGGCTGGTCGAAGACGAAGCGGCTCATGGCGGTGCCGACGGCGAACGTCACCAGGGCCAGGGCCAGGCCGCGGCGGCGGATCGCGGGCCAGCCGGTGAGCAGGCCGAGGGGGATGGTGAGCAGGACCGCGCACAGGAGGGCGGGGATCGCCGGCATGGCGGGGACGCCGGGGACCTTGCCGGACATGAACAGGGCGGTGCCGAGGGCTCCCATGCCGGCGTACCCGGCTTGGCCAAGGGAGACCTGGCCGCCGTAGCCGGTCACGACCACGACCGAGAGCAGGACCAGCGCGAGGGCCGGGACCTGGAGCGCGTTGCGCAGGTCGGGGCCGCGGAAGCCGAGGGGCATGAGGAGCAGGACGGTGCAGGCCATCGCGGCGACGGCGCCGGCACCGCGTTCGGGCAGGAGGCGTCCGACTCGGGCGCTGGCGCCGGCGCGCGCCGGGGGCGCTTGCGTGCCGGTGCCGAGGCGGCCCTGGAGGAGCACGACGACCAGGAGCGCGATCACGAACAGGTTCGACTGCACGGCCTGGACCAGCGGCAGGATCTGGCCGCCGGGTCGCAGCCGGGTGAGTTCGCTCCCTGCGACGCCCAAGCCCAGGCCGACCGCGACGGCCACGCCGACGCTGCGCAGCCGTCCCGCGACGGCCACGGCCATGGTCTCCATGACGAGCAGGGACAGGCCGTACGGGTCGAGCAGGAGGTTCGGCGCGAGCAGCACGCCGACCAGGCCGGCGGTGAAGGAGCCGAAGGCCCAGCCGATCGCCGAGACGCGGCCGGCGTTCACGCCTGAGAGCTCGGCGAGGCGCCGGTCGTCGACGACGGCGCGGAGCTGGAGACCGAACGGCGTGTAGCGGGTGACGCCGGCGACCAGCGCGCTGAGCACGAGCACGACGCCGAGCTGCACCGCGGTGTCCAGGCGCACGGGATGGCCGCCGGGGAGGGTGAAGGGCGTGCTGGGGACGAGCGACGGCGCGTCGGCGTAGGGGCCGGTACCCCACAGGAGGACGACGGCGCCGGTCAGGAGGATGAAGACACCGATGGTGGCGACCATGGTCTCGGCCGGCCCGGCACCCCGCCGCTGCAACGGACGGAAGACGCCAAGCTCGAGCACGACGCCGAGCCCCGGCGCGACGACCAGGAGGCAGAGGGCCGCGGCCAAGCCGACCGGCCAGTGCCAGACCACGACCAGCTCGCGCAGCAGGTAGGCGACGACCATCGCCTGCGCACCCTGCGCGAGGTTGAGGACGCCGGTCGCCCGGTAGGTGACGACGAGGCCGATGCCGCTGAGGGCGGCGGCGCTGCCGACGGCCAGGCCGGCGATGGCCAGGTCGATGGTGAGGCTGAGGGTGGCGGGTTCGGTGAGGAGGGGCATTAGGGGGTGGGGTGGTCGGGGGTGGCGCGGCCGGAGTCGGCGGCGGGCTGGCCGGTTGCAGGCGGACCAGCAGCGAAGGGGTCCGGGCCCGGAGCGGGAGCAGAACGGTCGGCGGCGGGATGCTCGGGGCCGGGGCGGCTGGAGTCGGCGGCAGGTGGGTCGGCGGTCAAGCAGGCCGAACCGTGAGCGAAGGCGGGGCGGTCGGCGGCGGAATGCTCGGGGCCGGGGCGGCTGGAGTCGGCAGCTGGCTGGTCGGGCTCGGCGCGGCCAGCACCGGCGGCGGGGCGATCGGCAGCAGAGAGCTCGGGGCCGGCGGGGCCAGAGTCGGCGGCGGGCTTGTCGGGCGCGGCGCGGCTGGCACCGGCGGCGGGCTGGTCGCGGCGGGGGGCGCTGGGATCTGGGGTGGGCTGGTCGGCGAGGGGGGCCGGGCCGGAAGCGGGGCCGTCGGGGGCCGGCCGACCTGCGCCAGGCGGCGGTGGGGGCTCGCAGACCGGGCAGGGGGTGAGCGAGCGTTCGATGATGGTGGCGGTGTCGATGGGTTCGGCTGTGGGCTTGTCGGCGATCAGGGGGCAGTCGCGGCGGTGGTAGAGGGTGCCGCCGGGGACGGCGAGTAGGGATTCGGGGGCTGCGGGTTCGTCGTGTGGGGGTTTGGGGGGTTCGGGGGTGCTCGGGTCTGCGACCAGGAGGGCGTAGAGGGTCTCGATGCGCTGGTCGGTGTGGTCTGTGCGGTGGTTCGGGCGGGAGGCGATCAGGGTCGCGCCGGCGACGATCATGGCGGCGCCGGGGATGGTGGCTGAGGCCAGGTAGGGCAGTTGCTGTTCGATCACGCTTTCGCCGGAGACGCCGTACCAGCCCAGGACGCAGAGGACCGCGCCGGCCGCGGTGACGAGCCAGCCGGACCATTCGCGGACCGCGCGCGTCAGGGTCGGCGTCGCGGGGGTCGCCGGGAAGTGTGGCAACCGGGCCATGGCAGGTTTCTACCGCTTGTGTTGCGGTTTATACATAAAAGGACATGCTGGGGATGGCGGAAGTCCTTCGATCGCAGCAAAGGCGGAGTGAGAGCCATGTCGATGACGCGACGCGCCAGGGCCCCCTATGGACGCACGCTCGCTGCCGGGGCCGCGGTCGTGGCGTTGATGGCGGTGTCGGCGTGCGGCGGAGGGAGTAGTAAACCCTCGTCCTCGTCGACAAGTGGCACGAGCACTACCACGACCTCGTCACCGTCACCGTCACCGTCGAGTTCGGCGTCCTCGTCGCCGACAGGAACCGCCAGCAGCGCCGGGCCGGCTGATGCGGCGGCCGCGACGGCGCAGATCAAGCAGAACTGGGAGACGTTCTTCGATCCGAAGACCACGATCCCGAACAAGGAGAAGTACCTGGAGAACGGCACCGTCCTGGCCCCGCTCCTCCAGGGCTTCGCGGCCGACCCGCGCGTCGGTCAGGTGTCGGCGGCGGTGACGAACGTGGCGTTCACCTCGGCGACCACGGCGACCGTGACGTACGCGCTGTCGCTACAAGGCACCGTCGTGGAGCCGAACGCCACCGGAAAGGCCGTGCTGCAGGACGGGACGTGGAAGGTCGCCGACGCGACGCTGTGCGGGCTCGTCGCCCTCACCGGCAATACGTCGCTGCCGGGATGCAGCTAGCCGTGCGTCGGAGCGCCGGCCTGGTCGCGCTGATCACGACGTCGGCGATGATGACGGTGACGGCTGCGACCGGCTGCGGGACTCGTCTGCCGTCCAGCGCGTTCAGCGCGCGGCCCACGCCTGGCAGCGGCAGTGGGAGTGGGAGTGGGAGTGGTGGCGGTAGCGCTAGCAATGGCAGCCAAAACCCCGCCAGCGACACCGGCGTCACCCCGACCCAGATCCGCATCGGCATCCTGGCCTCGCTCACCAGCCCGGTCGGCTCCACCGCCTTCAGCGGCCCCAGCTACGGCGCCCAGGCCTTCTTCCGCGCCCTCAACGACAGCGGCGGCGTCCACGGCCGCACCGTCGCCGCCACCGTCTGCGACGACGGGGGCAGCGGCATCGGCAACCAAGACTGCGTCCACCAGCTCATCGACCACGACCAGGTCTTCGCCCTGAACGCCACGGCGGCGCTGGACTACGCGGGCGCCGACTACGTCAGCAAGAAGGACGTCCCCGACGTCGGCGGCCAGCCGATCACCACCGTCTACGACCAGTACCCGCACCTGTACGCGATCGGCGGCAGCAGCTCGCCGCGCGACGGCCGCACCGTCGGCTGGAACGGCACGCTGTATCAGAGCACGGAGATCTTCCGCTTCTTCAAGCAGCGCCTCGGCTCCGCCCGGGCCGCGGTCGTCGCCTACAACCAGGCCGACTCCACGCGCTACGCCTCCCAGCTCGCCGCCGGCCTGCACGCCGAGGGCTACCACGTCGTCTCCCAGACCGTGGACCTCGCGCTCCCCGACTTCCAGGCGGTCGCGGCGGCGATGAAGGCCGACGGCACCCAGCTCCTGTTCGACGCCATGGACACCCGAGGCAACGCCGCGCTGTGCAACGCGATGGACGCCGCCGGCGTGAGCGTCCTGGCGAAGGTCACGAACGTCGAGAACTGGGGCGAGTCGGTCCGCGACGACTACCGCTCCTCCCCCGCGTGCCGCAACGTCCTGTGGGCCACGTCCTCCAGCCGCAACTACGAGGACACCCAGTACCCGGCGGTCGCGCAGTTCCGCGCGGCGATGGCCCGCTACTTCCCGGACCAGGTGTCCCAGCTGTCGGCGTGGGACCTGGAGGGCTGGGCGGCGGCGCAGTGGCTCACCGACGCGATCGGCTCGTGCGGCGCGAACGTGACGCGCGCCTGCGTCGAGACGTTCATGAATCGCCCGCAGCCGTACGACGCGCACAACCTGATCCTGCCGGCCTCGTTCGTCCCGACCCCGCCGCCGACCGGCACGACGCACGCCTGCCTGAACGCGGCGCGCTGGCAGGACTCGGCGCAGGGCGGCAAGGGCGGGTGGGTGACGCAGGTGCCTGATATGGACACCAACTGTTTCGACGTGCCGCAGCTGCCTTACACGCCATAGCCGCTGAGGTCGCGGGCGCTACTTCCGGTAGAAGGCCTCGATCGGCACCCGCGCCGCCTCGAACAGCGCCGGCCCCTCCTGCGGCACCTCGGGCCAGCCCGACCCCGGGTTCAGCTCGACCAGCTGCGCGGTGGCCAGCGCGAACACCACGCGCCCGAGCCCCGAGCGCACGATCCCGCCGGTGCACATGCCGCACGGCTGGCAGCTGGTGTACATGGTCGTCGCCGCGGCGGCTTCCGGGCTGAGCTCGCGGGCGGCCCAGCGTGCGAGCTTCAGTTCCGGGTGGGCGGCGATGTCGTTGTCGCGCCGGACGGTGTTGTGCTCCTCGATGAGGATGGTGCCGGCGGCGTCGGCGAGCAGGGAGCCGTACGGCGCGTCGCCGAGGGTGACGGCGTTCGCCGCGATGTCGATCGCGCGGCGCAGCAGGGTCTCATCGGTGGGAGTAAGCACGAAGGACATTGTGCCGTGCCGGGCCGGTCAAGGAGACGGACAGCCAGGCGGCCACGCGCGCCGCCGAGTCGGGAAGCACGCGTGGGCCGTCGCTCACGAACCGAGGACCGTCTTGTACTGCTTCAGGTAGTCGGCGAAGGCCGTGCTCTTCACCAGCTTCAGGAACCCGTCGAGCGTCAGCGCCCGCGGCCCGCCGGCCTCGAAGCCGGTCTGGAACTGGAACTGGCGCCCGCCGGCGAGATCGACGTAGAGCGTGTACCCGCCCGGCTTGCCGCCGCTGGGCTCCCCGCCGAATTCGATGCCGCTCATGCCCTCGGCCAGCGTCACGTCCTGGCACGACGTGTGCGGGTACCAGACGTTCGAGCAGTGCGCCGTGAAGTACGGCTTGGTACTGATGCTGGTCGCGAGCGCGATCTTCGCGTTGCCGTCGGGGGCGTAACTGTCCGCCAGGTAGGTGCCGTTGGAAGCGAACGGGTCCACGATCGGTGTCCACGTGTGCCCCGGGAGCATCCCGGCCATGGCCGCCAGCCCCTCGTGGCACACCTGGTGCGCCGTGGCCTGGTTCGGCATCGGTACCACGTTCGTGCCGACGTCGGAGAGCGAGAAGGTCCGGTCGCAGGGTCCGCCCGGCGGCGTCGAACGCGGCGACGATGGCGGCGTCGACGTCGGTGTTGACGCGGACGTGACCGGCGTCGGCACATGAGTCGGCGTCGCCGAACCCGACAACGCCCCAGTCCCCCGCGTCCCGGGTCCCGGACCGCCGAGCACCTGCGTCGCCACCAGCACCGTCGCCGCCACCGCCGCGACCCCGCCGCCCACGCCGGCGGCCTGCCGCCGCCGGCGGCCGCGCTCGTAGACCGCGACGGCGCGCGGCACCATGTCCGTCAGCGGCGGCTCGTCCGCGAAGGAGCCGGCGAAAGCGCCGCCGGGCTCTGGGAAACCGTCCCGGTCCTGGCCGGGGAACATGTCGTCAGTCATCAGATACTCTTCCGTCTCCCCGGAGCACGTCTACCGGAGTCCGCTGTCGATGAGGGAATCGCCGACGATCTCCCGCAGCCTGGCCAGGGCCCGGGACGTCTGGCTCTTGACGTTGCCGACGGAGCACCCGAGCGCGTCGGCCGTGGCCTCCACGCTCATGTCCTCCCAGAACCGCAGTACCACCACGGCGCGCGCCCGCGGTGGAAGCTGGAGCAGCGCGGCCTGGAGCGACAGGCGCAGCTCCGGCGAATCCGCGGGAGCCACGTCGGGCTGCCCCGAGGAGTACGCCGCCGCCCGATCCGCCTGCCGCTGGTACCTGCGCTTGTAGCGAAGGAAGGTGTTGACGAGCACGGTGTGCGCGTACGCGTCCAGCGACACCGCCTGTCTCGCCCTCCCCCAGCTCCGGCACAGGTTGACCATCGCCGTCTGGGTCAGGTCCTCGGCCAGATGCCAGTCGCCGCACAGCAGGTAGGCGCTCCTGCGCAGGTGCCGCTGGCGCGCCCCCGCGTACTCCGCGAACCCTTCGAGCCGGTCCACCGAACCCCTCCCGCCCCGTGATGCCCCTTCGGCTTGCCGTCACAGCTTCCGAGCAGGCTGTGTGCCGGAAGGTTGCAGTCCGCCGGCAGCCCGTTCGCTATCATCGTTCGTACTCGCGCCCGACCGGGAGGAACGGATGTCGTCACCGCCGGATATCGAGGTGCTGGTCGTCGGGGCCGGACCCGTCGGCTGCTGGGTGGCCGCGGAGCTGTGCGCGGCCGGGGTGCGGGTCATGGTCGTGGAGGCGCGGGAGAACCGGGCGGCGTGGTCGCGCGGGTTCGTGGTGCATCCGCGGACGCTGGAGATCTTCGATTCGCGCGGGGCCGCGGCGCCGATGGTGGCGACCAGTCGGCGGGTGCCGACGTGGCATTTCGCGATGGGGGCCTCGCGGCTGGACTTCGCGGTGCTGCCGACCTCGTTCCCGCACATCCTGCTCCAGCCGCAGGCCCAGACCGAGGAGATGCTGGAGACGCACCTGAACCGCTGCGGCGGCGAGGTGCTGCGCGGGCGGCGGGTCGTGGACGTGCGGCAGCAGGACGATCGCGTCGTGGCGACGGTGCGGCACGACGGCGCCGAGCAGACCGTCGGCGCGCGCTTCGTCGTGGGCTGCGACGGGGCGCACAGCGCGGTGCGCGAGGCCGCCGGCATCGGCTTCAGCGGCACCCCCGACACCCTGCTCAGCCCGGCCGCGCTGGTCGAGCTGAAGGATCCGCCGCCGCCGGAGCAGTACATGCAGGGCAACGAACAGGGGCTGCTGTTCGTGATCCCGCTGCCGGACGGCCGGTTCGTCGTCTCCACCATCGACCACGCGGTGATGACCGACCTGAGCAAGCCGTGGACCGCGGAGACGGTGCGCGAGTCGCTGATCCGGATCACCGGGACCGACTACGGCCTCGGCGAGGTCGAGCGGGTCTCGACGATCGGCAACTCGGCTTCGCAGGCAGACCGCTACCGCGACGGCCGGGTGCTACTGGCCGGAGACGCGGCGCACGTGCACTTCCCGATGGGCGGCCAGGGCATGAACCTGGGGATCCAGGACGCGCACAATCTGGCGTGGCGGCTGATCGCGGCCGTGCGGGCGGAGCGCGACGGCAGCGTTCCGGACACTGTGGACGAGCTGCTGGACGGCTATGAGGCGGAGCGGCGGCCGGCCGGGGAACGCGTGCTGGAGGACGTGCACGCGCAGATGGGCCTGGTCGCGGCGACCGGTGCCGACGGCGCGGCGCTGCGGGCGCGGTTCGAGGCGCTGCTGGCCGAGCATCCGGAGGTCAACCTGCAGTACGCGCGGCGGCTGTCGGGGATCGCGGTGCGGTATCCGACGGCGCAGGACGGCAAGGATGGCAACGACGCTGAAGACGCGCGGCTCGGCGCCCGGGTCCCCGACTTGCTCCTCGAACGCGACGCGGCTCCCCCGGTCCGGCTTTACGAGCTGCTGCGCGAGATCGGCCCCGGCCGGTTCGTCCGGCTGACCGTCGGCGGTCCCGCAGTAGGCACCGACGACGCCGACGACGGCGCAGCGCTCATCGCCGCGACCGCTGTCGCCGGTCCCGCATGGGCCCTGCGGGACGGCTGGGACGCCCCGGGGTCAGTCCTGATCAGGCCGGACGGGCATGTCGCCGAAGCCAGGACCTGGTGATTAGCGCGCCCGAGCGGCGCACGGCAGCTCGGATATCATGGAGATCACCCGGACCCAGGGAGCAGGCGCATCGATGACGAGTGCGGCAGAACGCGGGGCCGAGACGGACACCCCCGGCCGGTCGCGGCCCGACGGCCTCCCCGTGCAGCCGGGGGTGCCCCGCTCCGACACCGCTGAGCGAATAGCCTCGCGCGGCCCGGCGACGTCCGCGACTTCCGAGGCACGCGACGAACGCACCGAACCCGCCGAGCCCACCGGACCCGCCGAGCCGGCCGCCCCCGACCGCACCATCGACGAGGCCGAGCTCGACCGCATCTGCCTGCACAACCTGCTGTCCGCCTGCGCCGACATGATCTTCTTCAAGGACCGCGAGTCCCGGTTCCTGCGCGTCAGCGCCAGCGCCGCCGAGTTCAGCGGCACGGACCCGGCCGGGATGATCGGCAAGACGGTCCGCGACTACTTCACCCCCGAGCACGCCGCCGCCGCGTTCGCGACGGAGAAGACGATCATGCGCACCGGCCGGGCGATCATCGACTTCGAGGAGCCCCACCTGCGGCCCGGCACCCCGGAGGAGGAGACGCTCAGCGCCACCAAGCAGCCGCTGCGCGACTTCGACGGCCGCGTCATCGGCACCTTCGGCATCAGCCGCGACATCACCGCGCGCAAGATCTCCGAGCGCGAGCTGAAGGCCCGGACCGCCGAGCTGGACCGGGTCGGGCGCGAGCTCAAGACGCTGCTGGACAGCAGTCCGGACCTGATGGCCCGCTTCGACCGGGACCTGCGGTGCACCTACGCCAACCCGGCGGCGCGGGAGATCACCGGCGTGGAGATGCTCGGCCACACCAGCCGGGAGCGCGGCTACTCCGAGGACTTCCTGTCGGTCTGGGAGGACTCGCTGCGGCACGTCCTGGAGACCGGGCAGGACACCGAGCGGGAGTTCAACGTCCGGGTGACCGGCGAGTACCGCTTCCTGCACACGCGTTTCGTCCCCGAGCTCGACAGCGACGGCAAGGTCTGCAGCGTGCTGTCGGTCAGCCGGGACCTCACCGAGCGCCGCCGGATCGAGGAGGCGCTGGCCGAACAGGCCGTGCGCGATCCGCTGACCGGGCTGGCCAACCGCACGCTGCTGGTCAGCCGGATCCGGGAGGCGATCGAGCTCGGCGGCGCCGATCCGGACCGGCTGGCCGTGCTGTTCCTGGACCTGGACCGGTTCAAGCTGGTCAACGACAGCCTCGGGCACGCCGCGGGCGACGAGCTGCTGGCCGCTGTCGCCGACCGGCTGCGCAGGGCGGTGCGGCGCGGCGACCTGGTGGCGCGGTTCGGCGGCGACGAGTTCGTGGTGCTGTGCGAGAACGTGGCCGGGCAGACCGAGGCCGGGGCGATCGCGCAGCGCGTCATCGACTGCCTGATCCCGCCGTTCGACTGCGCGGGCAAGGCGATGCACGTGCGCACCAGCATCGGCATCGCACTCGCGCACGGCCCCGACACCACGGTCGACGAGCTGCTGCGCGACGCGGACGCCGCGATGTACCAGGCCAAGTCCGACGGCGCGGTGGCCGGCGGCTACCGGTTCTTCGAGCCGGCCACGCACGAGCGCGCCGTGCACCGCATGAACCTGGAGCAGGACCTGCGGCAGGCGGTCGAGCGCGGCGAGTTCACGCTGGTGTACCAGCCGATCGTGGCGCTGTCCGACGGCCGGGTGACCGGGGCCGAGGCGCTGATCCGGTGGCGCCACCCCGAGCGCGGGCTGCTGCCGCCGGCGGCGTTCCTGGACGTGGCCGAGGAGACGCAGCTGATCGTGCCGATCGGGCGCTGGGTGCTGGACGAGGCCTGCCGGCAGCTCGCGGAGTGGAGCGCGGCGCTGTCGGCGGCGGAGGCGGAGGCGGCGGAGGCGACGGCGACGGACGGCGACCGCACCGGGCCCCGGCGGCTGCCGCTGCTGTCGGTGAACCTGTCCAGCCGGCAGCTGTCGCACGACCCCGACCTGGTCAGCCAGGTCACCAAGGCGATCGCGCGGCACGGCGTGCCGGCCGACCTGATCTGTCTGGAGGTCACCGAGACCGCGGTGCACGAGGCCTCGCTGACCGCGCGCTCGGCGCTGGCGGCGTTCTCCGGCGCCGGGATCAAGATCGCCCTGGACGACTACGGCACCGGCTACTCCTCCCTCGGGCACCTGCGCGACAACCCGGTCGACACGCTGAAGATCGACCGCGTGTTCATCAGCGGCCTGACCCGCAACCGGGGCGACGACGCGATCGTGGTCGCGGTGATCACGCTCGCGCACGCGCTCGGGATGCGGGTCGTGGCCGAGGGCGTGGAGACGACGGAGCAGCGGGACCGGCTGCGGGAACTGGGATGCGACTTCGCGCAGGGGCACCTGTTCGCGATGCCGTTGCGGGCCGAGGAGTACGGAGAGCTGCTGCGGAGCGGGGCGGCGGCGGTCGGGGCCGTGTCGTGCGGCTGACGTCGCAGCAGGTTGCGTAGCTGGCGCCGCAGCGGCCGGATCTTTGCGAGGATGGCACGGCAGACCCGCGTCCGCAGCACAGCCACGGAGGACCGATGCCCGACCACGCAGCAGCCGATCCCGACGGTATGACGTTCTGGACGGAGCGCCACATCTGCAGCCTGGCCTCCGTCCGTCCGGACGGCACCCCGCACCTGGTCCCGGTCGGCGTCGTCTACGACCCGGAGACCGGCCTGGCCCGCATCATCACCAGCGGCACCAGCGCCAAGGCCCGGCGCATCAGCGCCGCCGGCTCGCTGCCGGTCGCGGTGACGCAGGTCGACCGCGGCCGCTGGACCACGTTGGAAGGCGTGGCGCGGGTGAATGAGGCCCCGGAGGCGGTCGCCGACGCCGAGCGCCGGTACGCCGCGCGGTACGGCGATCCCGGGCCGAATCCGCTGCGGGTGGTCATCGAGATCGAGGTGCGGCGCGTTCTGGGGACGGTGAAGGTGCGGCTGCCGGAGCTGGAGCCGGGGACAGAGTCTTCGGGCTGAGCCTGGCGAAGCGCGCCTCGGTCTCGCGCAGCAGCCGCTCGCGCTGCTCGGGCGTCCGATCGGCGACCTTGTCGTAGTTGACCCACGTCAGGTTCTTCACGCCGATCTTGCCGAACGTCCCCTTGAACAGGATCTTCGTCAGCGGATCGCGGTACCACCAGCGGTAGGCCTTGTCGGGCGTCGTCATGACCGACAGCACCGTGACACCGGCGAGCCGCGGCATCAGGGTGCGGAACGGGTTGCCCTTGGCCCCGGGCAGCTCGTCGAAGAGCACGCCCTTGGTCAGCACCCGGTCCAGGAAGCCCTTGGTCGCCGCCGGCATCGCCTCCCACCACACCGGGAACGCGAACACCAGGTGGTCGGCGGCCAGCAGGCGCCGCTGGTAGTCGGCGACCCGCGGGTCGACGACGTGCGCCTGCCGCCAGGCGGCCAGATCGGCGGCCGTCATCGCCGGGGCGAAGCCGTCCGCGGCCAGATCGACGAGATCGACGTCGTGTCCGGCGGCCTCGGCGCCGCGGATGGCGGCGGCCGCCACGGCGGCGGTGAAGCTGCGCCGGTGCGGGACGTCGGCGGCCGAGGCCAGGGTGTACGGGTGGTCGAGGACTATCAGGATCCGCATGGGTGCTCCCGTGATCGTGTCTGCTCTCTCCCGTCGCCGATGACGGCCGGTCGAGCAACTGTTTCTCTTGCAACAGTTGCACTTCAAACTGTTGCCCGTCAAACGGACCGGTATCCTGGGCCGCATGGACCCCGCCGCCCCGCTCCCCGACGATCTGGCCACGCTCTGGTACCTCGTCCGACGCGTCGCCGGACTGATGGACCGCTCCGGCGAGGCGCTGTTCCAGCGGGAGATCGGGACGTCGCTGGCCCAGTTCCTGGTGCTGTCCGTCGTCGACGCCCATCCCGGGCCGCTCAACCAGCAGACCGTCGCCGACCGGCTGGGGCTGACCAAGGGCACGGTCAGCCGGCAGATCGACGCCGCGGTCGCGGCCGGGCTGATGACCGTGCGGACCTCGGAGCAGAACCGCCGCGAGAACCTCATCGCCCTCACACCGGCCGGGACCGGGCTGGTCCGGCGCGGTGACGCGGCCTTCGAGCGGGAGAAGGCGGCCATGCTGCCCAGCGTCGATCCGGAGGACCTGCGGGCCGCGATCCGGGTCCTGGCCGCGCTGGACGGCGTGCTCGACCCGAGTCGCGGCGGGCCGCAAAAGCAGCGCAGCGCTACCGAAACTCGGTAGCGTCAACCCCAGCACTGATCGGCGGGCAGGATCCGGCGAGATCCGGGCGAGGCCCGGGCAAGCTCCGGGCAAGATACTTCGGTGACCGAATATCTTTGACCCCGATGTAGTGTGGCGAGGAAAACACCGCGACGGACCGGCCGACGCGGCCGGAACAGCAGGGGTGGTCGCTGCGATGACGTTGGCGTATCTGCCGAGCCCGTCGCAGGGCGTGTGGCATCTGGGTCCGATCCCGATCCGGGCCTACGCGCTGTGCATCCTGCTCGGCATCGTGGTCGCGGTGATGTGGACCGGACGGCGCTGGGCGGCGCGCGGCGGCCGCAGCGAGGACGTCGTGGACATCGCGATCTGGGCCGTGCCGTTCGGCCTGGTCGGCGGCCGGCTGTACCACGTGATCACGGACCCGGAGCTGTACTTCAAGTCCGGCGAGGACCCGGTCAAGGCGTTCTACGTCTGGGACGGCGGCCTCGGCATCTGGGGCGCGGTCGCGCTCGGCGCGGTCGGCGCCTGGATCGGCTGCCGGCGCAAGGGGATCAAGCTCGCCGACTTCGCCGACGCGCTGGCGCCGGCGCTGGTCCTGGCGCAGGCGATCGGACGCTGGGGCAACTACTTCAACCAGGAGCTGTACGGACGCCCCTCGGGGCTGCCGTGGGCGATCCGCATCGACCCCGCGCACCGGCCGTCGAACACCCCGGACGCGGCGTTCTACCAGCCGACGTTCCTGTACGAGTCGATCTGGGACGCCGCCGTCGCGGTCGCGCTGGTGTGGATCGACCGCAAGTGGCACCCGAACCGCGGGCGGCTGTTCGCGATCTACGTCGCCGCGTACACCGCGGGCCGGTCCGTGGTCGAGGCGCTGCGCGACGACCACGCCAACCGGTTCCTCGGGCTGCGGGTCAACGACTGGGTGTCGCTGATCGTGTTCCTGGGGGCGCTGGCGTATCTGTGGCTGCGGCGGGACAAGCCGGGGACGGCGAGCGCCGCAGGCACAGGCACAGGCACAGGCACGAGTTCTGACACGAACCCGGCCGCCGACGCAGTACCCGGAGAAGCCCGATCCGAAGCGGCCGCCGACGCCGATCGGGCGCCCGAAAGCAATCCGGACACCGAAAGCGATCCGGACACCGAAGCCGATCCGGACACGGATCCGGACACCGAGCCCACCCCCGACCACCCCGACCCGCAGGCCTCCGCGACCACGCCGACCGCGCGTGATCGCGAGGCCGACGAGTGAGCGAGCCGGCACCACCCACTACCGCGCGCCGCCGCCTGCTCCCCCGCAGCCGCCAGGGACGCCCGTATCTGTGGACCGAGCTGGCCCTGGTCGTCATCGGCTACAGCCTGTACACCCTGACCCGCGACGCCGTCCCGGGCCAGAAGGACATCGCGCTGCGCCGGGCCGCGTCGATGCTGCGCGTCGAGCATTCGCTGCACGTGGACGTCGAGCTGACGGTCAACCACGCGCTGGACAAGGTCACGCCGCTGATCGTCGGCATGAACTACTACTACGCGACGCTGCACTTCCTGATCACCATCGCCGTGCTGGTGTGGCTCTACGTGCGCCATCCGCAGGCCTACCGCTCCGCGCGCATGGTGCTGTTCATCGCGATCGTGTCGAGCCTGATCGGCTTCTACTTCTTCGCGCTGGCCCCGCCGCGCCTGCTGGCCGGCCACGGCTTCATCGACACCACGGTGAAGTACCACACCTGGGGCTCGTGGGCGTCGCCGAGCATGCAGTCGGTGTCCAACCAGTACGCCGCCATGCCCAGCGACCACATCGCGTGGTCCGGCTGGTGCGCGGTGATGATCTACCGGTACGCCGGACACCGCTGGATCCGCATCGCGGGCCTGTTCTACCCGCTGTTCACCTTCACCGTCATCATCGGCACCGCGAACCACTTCGTGGCCGACGCCGTCGGCGGGGCGCTGACCCTGGCCGCGGCGTTCGCGATCCAGCACCTGGCAGCCAAGTTGTGGAGCCGCCGCACCGGTACCGCGTCGCTACCCCCGCCGCGCGCCCAGCACGACGGTGGCGGGCATCAGGGGACACTCGGCGAACAGCGCGGCGTCGCAGACGCGGAAGCCGCTGTCGAACAGCGGGACGGCTAGGCCGGAGGAGATGCGCACGCCGCGGCGCCGGACGTGGCCGGCGCCCGGCGGGTCCCAGAGCGCGACGCCCTGCAGGTGCGCCAGGACCAGCAGGCCGTCGGGGGCGAGGACGCGGCGGAGTTCGGCGAGCGCGGCCGCCGGTTCCGGCCAGTGGTGGGAGGACGCTGTGCACATTGCCAGGTCGAACCCGGCGTCGCCGAACGGCAGTGCGGCGGAATCGGCACGGACGAAGGCGGTGCGCTCCCCCGGCGCGGCCATCGCCCGCGCCTGCGCGAGCATCCCGGCCGAGATGTCCACGCCGACCAGGCCGGCGTCCGGGTAGACCGCGGACGCGGCGCGCAGCAGCCGACCGGTACCGCATCCGATGTCCACGATGCGGCCGGGCACCGGTCGGGCGGCCGAGGCGAGTCCCAACACCTTGCGATGCAGTCGCGTGTAGAAAGCCTCCTGCAGCGCGCTCGTCTCGTAGGCCGGAGCCCATGCGTCGAATCGCGCGACGTGCAGGGTCGGATCCACGCGCTACACGCTGCACGCTCCGTGAGAAACTTGCAAGCGTTTTGCGTGTCCCCCGTGAGAAGAGCCTCACACCACCATGACCGGCGCGTCCTCCAGCACCACCGCCGCCCGCCGCCCCGGCACCAGCTCGGCCGCCGCCGCGCTCGGCACGTCCGACAGCACCTCGGTGCCGTCCTCCAGCACCGCGGTGATCCGGGTGATCGGGCCCCGGAACCCGGCCTGGCGCACCGTCGCCGCGCCGTCCTCGGCCGGCTCGAACCGCACTGCCTCGGGCCGGATCAGCACCGCGACCTCCCCTCCGGAGCGCGATCCCGCCTCCCGGGCCACGAGGCGGCGGCCGGCCACCTCGACGGTCTGGCCGTCCGCGGACAGGGTGCCGGGCAGCCGGTTCATCGTGCCGATGAACTCCGCGACGAACGCGGTCGCCGGCTCGGCGTAGACCTCGGCGGGCGCCGCGCACTGCTCCAGGCGGCCGGCACGCATCACCGCGACCTGGTCAGCGACGCTCAGCGCCTCCTCCTGGTCGTGGGTGACGAACACGGTCGTGATGCCCAGGCGGGTCTGGAGCGAGCGGATCTCCTCGCGCAGCTGCACGCGGACCACGGCGTCCAGCGCGGACAGCGGCTCGTCCAGCAGCAGCACGCGCGGCTCGATCGCCAGCGCGCGGGCCAGGGCCACGCGCTGCTGCTGGCCGCCGGACATCTGGTGCGTGTACTTGTCCGCGTGCGCCGACAGGCCCACCAGCTCCAGCAGCTCGCCGGCCCGCTCACGGCGCTTGGCCGCGCCCCAGCCGCGCATGCGCAGGCCGAAGGCGACGTTGTCGCGGGCGTCCAGGTTCGGGAACAGGCTGTAGGACTGGAACACCATGCCCATGTCCCGCTTGTTCGCCGGGACCCGGGCCACGTCCTGGCCGCCGACCCGGACCTCGCCGCCGTCGCTGTGTTCCAGTCCTGCGATGATGCGCAGCGCCGTGGTCTTGCCGCAGCCCGAGGGGCCGAGCATGCAGGTCAGGGTTCCGGGCTCGACGGTCAGGTCCAGGCCGTCCAGGGCCGCGACGCCGCCGAAGGAACGGCTGAGTTTGACGAGTTCGACGGACGGGGCACTCACTTGCTTCTCCGCAACTTCGGGGACTTCTTCGTACGGCCGCGGCCCAGATGCGACACCAGCATCAGCAGCAGCCAGGACAGGAACAGGATCAGCATCGAGGCGGTGGTCGCGACCTCGCCGTCCTGCTGGCCGGCCTGGTCGGTCCAGACCGGGAACGTGTTGAGCAGCAACAGGTTCGCGATCGTGAACTCGCCCAGGGCCAGCGCCGCGCCGAGGATGCCGGCCGAGGCGATGGCGGTGCGGATGTTCGGCACCACGACCCGCCACAGCGTCGCCGGCCAGCTGGCGCCCAGGCTGCGCGCCGCCTCGACCATCGTGGTCAGCGGGATCGCCGACAGGCCGGCGTCCAGCGAGCGGTAGGTGAACGGCAGCGCGAGGATCACGTACTCCAGGATCAGGATCCAGGAGGAGCCGGTGATCGCCTGCGGCCAGGACTTGAAGGCCCCGAGGATGCCGTTGGCGATGACCACGGCCGGGATCGCCATCGGCAGCAGGCAGACGCCCTCCACGATGCGGCGCATGTGCGGCAGGCGCAGGTGCAGCCAGGCCATCGTCGGCACCATGAGCACCAGCAGGAGCAGCACCGTGCCGCCGGCGATCTTCAGCGAGGTCATCAGGTTGGTGGTGAAACCGTCCTGGTGGACCAGGCCGGTCCAGACCGACAGCGTGTGGCCCATGTTGCGGCGGCTGCCGCCGAGCGTGAAGTCGACCGCGGCGTACAGCGGGATGAAGAAGTAGGCCGCGAACACCAGCAGGAGCAGCGCCCGCCCGACCGGCGGCCGGCGACGCTGCGCCCGGCCGGGACGCGGCGTCGCAGGGCTCTGAACCGCAGGGGAATCCGGGTTCTCGGAATCTGCCCAGACGAGAGCGGTCACCGCAGCCACCTCGCAGTCCGGCGCTGGAGCAGGGTGTAGGCGACGACCACCAGGCCGACGACCACGATCATCCACAGGCCCAGCGCGTTGCCGATGTTGTCCTGGCCGGCCAGCACGTTGCCGGACATGACCGAACCGATCTGGATCGGCACCAGCGGCACACTGCCGGTGCTCAGCGCGTACGCGGTCGCGTAGGCCGCGAAAGCGTTGGCGAACAACAGAAGCAGCGCGCCGAGGAAGGGCGGCGCCAGCAACGGGCCGCCGACGCGGAGCCAGTACTGCCGGCGCGAGGCGCCCAGGTTGCGCGCGGCCTCTTCCCACTGCGGGCGCAGGCCGTCCAGGGCCGGGAAGATCACCAGCAGCATCAGCGGGATCTGGAAGTAGAGGTAGACCAGCACCAGGCCGGCCATGTTCCACAACACGAATCCGTGCTGGGTCAGGTTGTAGCCGGCGCTGTTCAGCCACTTGGTGACCAGGCCCTGCGGGCCGAGCGTGGCCAGGAACACGAAGGCCAACGGCAGGCCGCCGAAGTAGGCCAGCACGCCGGAGGCGGTGGTCACGGCACGGTGCACGAAGCCGTCGCGGCGCGCGCCGGAGACCGCTATCGCGAGCGCGAGCCCGAACACCGCGCCCAGGACGGCGCTGAGCACGGACAGCTCGATGCTGACGGTGAAGGCGTGCCGGTAGGGGTCCTTCAGCGTGGTGGTGACGTTCGACAGCGTCGGGTGGCCGGCGCCGTCCTTGAACGCGGCGGTGATCACCGCGTAGGCCGGGGCGCCGAGGAACACGGCCACGTAGGCGGCGAACGGCGCGAGGCCGAGCAGGTCGACGCGCCGGGTGCGGCGGGCGCGGCCGGCACGGCCGACACGGCTGGCACGGCCGAGGCCGAAGCCGAGGCGGCCGGCACGCGGGCCCGCGGGTCGGAGCGGGGACGCCGCAGCGGCCGGCGTGGGTTCCCCCACGCCGGCCGGGACGTCCGCCGGGGCGGATGCGGTCATCGTCAGCCGGTCGCCTTCGCCCAGCCGGCCACCACGAGCTTGGACGCGGCGGTCATCTGGTCCTGCGTGGCGAACTGCGGGGTGCCGGTGACGCCGGGCAGGGCGGCCAGCGCGGTGGCGTCGGCGGTGCCGGCCTTCTGCAGCGCCGGGAGCTCGGCCGGGCGGGCCATGCCCTTGAGCCACAGGTTCTGGCCCTCAGCGGAGTACAGGAACTCCTCCCACAGGCGAGCGGCGGCCGGGTGCGGCGCGGTGGCGCTGATCGCCTGGTTGTAGAAGCCGCCGAACAGACCGTCGGAGGGCACGACGACCTTCCAGTTGACGCCCTTGGCCTTCAGGTCGGACGCGGCCGAGGCCTGCAGGTAGTCCCAGTCGATGGTGATCGGCGTGGTGCCGGACTGGATGGTGGCCTCGGTCGCCTTGACCGGGACGTAGACGCCGTCCTTCTTCAGCTTGCCGAAGAAGTCGATGCCGGGCTGGACGTTGTCCAGGCTGCCGCCGTTGGCCAGGGAAGCGGCCAGGACGCCGGACAGCGCGGCGTTCGCCGTGGTCGGGTCGCCGTTGAGCCCCACCTGCGACTTGTACTGCGGGTCGTCCAGAGACTTCAGGCTGGTCGGCGGGTTCTTCACCTTGTCGGCGTCGTAGCCGATGGCGATGTAGCCTCCGTAGTCGTTGTACCACAGACCCTGGGAGTCCTTCTGCGCGTCAGCGATCTGCGACCAGGTGGCGACCTGGTAGGGCGCGAACTGGCCGGCGGCGGCACCGGCGGTGGCGGCGGCCTGGCCGACGTCCACGACGTCGGGGGCGCTGCTCTTGCCCTGCAGCTGCTTGATCGCGTTCAGCTCGTCCTGGCTGGAGCCGTCCGGGTTGGCATCGTTGATCTTGATGCCGTACTTGGCGGTGAAGGCGTCCATGATGGCGCCGTAGTTGGCCCAGGTCTTCGGCAGCGCTATGGCGTTCAGCGTGCCTTCCTTCTTCGCGGCAGCGACGAGGGCGTCCATGCCGCCCAGGTCGGCGGCGCTGGTGGCCTTGGCGGCGTCCTTGCCGCCGGCGGCCGCGCCCTGGCTGGTGCTGCCAGAGGTGCTGCTGGAGCTGCTCTTGCTCGACGAGCAAGCGGTCGCGCTAAGGGCGAGGACGACCGCGGTGGCGGCGATGCCCGTCAGACGTCGGTTCACAGTGTTCCTCCCGGACGGGGCGGCCAGGAGTCGGCCGCGATCACCCGCGGCAAGGACTATGCGGATGCCAGGTGGACGCAAACGCAGAACCAGGTGAACAAATCGAAGTTGTATGGCCAACACCTAGTTGTGTAGCCAACTATTAAGATCGTTGACACGACGACCCACGGAAGCGGGGGACTCCTGGTGACCCAGGAACCGAGATATCGGCAGATCGCCGAAGAGTTGCGGCACGCCATCACGGAGCACGCGTACGGCCCGGGCGGCAAGCTGCCCAGCGAGGGGGCGCTGGCCGAGCAGTACGAGGTCTCCCGCGGCACGATCCGCCAGGCGCTGATGCTGCTGCGCCAGGACGGCCTGGTGACCTCCCGGCGCGGGACCCGCCGGGTGGTGCTGGACGACGCGCCGGTGCAGGACTTCGCGCAGATGCAGAGCTTCGCCCGCTGGGCCCGCTCCATCGGCGAGTCGCCCGAGGGCCGGGTGATCCGCCAGGGCTGGCATCCGCCGGACGCCGACGAGCAGCGGCACCTGCGCTGCGAGCCGGACGCGCGGGTGCTGCGCGTCCTGCGTCTCAGGCTGCTGTCGGGCCAGCCGGCGATGCTGGAGCGCACGACGTACCCGGAGGCGGTGGGCCCGATCGTGGAGAACCTGGCGACGGACACCGTGTCGGTGACCGAGTTCCTGGAGCGCGCCGGCGTGTTCGTCGCAGACGCCGAACACACCATCGACCTGGCCCGCGCCGACCGCGAGGACGCCGCGCTACTGGGCTGCGCAGCCGGGGATCCGCTGCTGCGGGAGCGGCGGCGGTCGACGGACCCGGCGGGGGTGCCGCTGGAGTGGTCGGAGGACCGGTACGTGCCCGGGAGCGTGGCGTTCGTGGTGCACAACTCGCTGGCTTCGACGCCGATGACGCGGCATCACATGGTGCCGCAGGGCGGGAGTGTGCTGTGGTCGCGGTGAGCCGCCGGTAGCTGGTGCCGCCTCAGGCGGCCGCCACGACCTCGCAGGGCGACAGAGCCTTGACTTCCTTCCGGGTCATCAGCACCCGGACACCGTCCTCGCCGACGCCGCCGACCAGCTCCATCGGGATCGCGACGCGCTTGTGGCCGCGCAGCAGGCCCTCGTCGACCAGGATGTGGGTGACGGCGTCGCCGTCGGGGGCGACCACCACGCCGCGGACGTGGCCGATGACGCCGTCGCTGGCGTGCACGTGGTCGCCGGGGTAGATGCGGGACTCGCCGGCGGGGACGTGGTCGTCGTAGGACATGCGCGGCATCAGGACCGGTTCGGGGGCGGCCAGGCCGAGGTTCGGGGTGCTGGGGCCGAGGTCGAAGAACGGCCAGGCGGAGCTCTCCTCGTTCGGGTAGTGGCGCGGCGGGCGGGCCGGGTCCAGCGGGGTGATGTGCACGTCCACCGCCGGTTCCATGGCGTTGAAGTCGTCGAGCGTGCAGTGCAGGCGGACAGCCTCGCCCTCGCAGTGCGCGGAAGCGATCGGGACCAGGCGCGAGTCGATGCCGTGGTCCGGGGTGACGATCAGGTGCTCCAGGCGGCCGGTCGCGGAGTCCACGACGGCCGAGGCCAGGTAGCCGCACGGGCACTCGGTGCAGTAGACGCGGCTCCCGATCACGTACTTCCGTCCGATCACACGGGTCACGGTCGCGGTCGCCATGGCCGGCCTCCTCTCGGTGTCGTCCCCTCTTTCAGTCTGCGACATATTGCGGAAATTGCACCCGCTCAGCCGGTGCGGAGGCCCGGCGCTTCTCCAGGCTGACGCGTGCGGTGACGCCGTCCTGGGCCCAGGCCAGCGCGTCGACCAGCGCGGTCATCAGGTTCCAGCCGAGGCCGTCGGTGTCGGGGACGTCGAAGCCGCCGGCGGCCGGTGCGGAGACCGCCACCCGGAGCACCTCGCGTCCCGCGTCTCCGCGCACCTCGGCCCGGCACTCGATGACCCCGAGGCTGCCGACCAGCAGCGCGCAGGCCTCGTTCACGGCCAGCCGCAGGTCGGTGACCTGCTGGGGCGGGTAGCCGCAGCTCGCCGCGAGCTGCGCCACCGCAGACCGGATGATGACCACGTAGTCCTTGTGCGCCGGCACGGTCAGCACGACGGACGCACGCTGCGGCGTCCTGATCCGGCGGTTCGGCGGTGCGACTTCGACGAGCTGCGCCATTGCTCTCCCCTTCGACCCCCTCCGGTTGACCCGTCCTGTGCGGATCAAACGTTCGGACCCGGTGTGCTGGGCTGTTCGAAGCGGACGGCGCTGCTCGAAGCTGTTCGAAGCTATTCGAAGCGGACGGCGAGCACGCAGACGTCGTCGTCGGTGTCGGAGCGCGCGCCCTCCAGCAGCCGGTCGGCGTAGTGGTCCAGGTCGGCGTCCGGATACCGGGTCTGGTGCAGCAGGTGCGCGATGGTCTCGTCGTCGCCGACGCGGCGGCGCTCGACCAGGCCGTCGGTGTAGAGCAGCAGGACGTCGCCGCTGGCCACGTCGGCCTCGCAGTCCTCGTACACCGCGCGCGGATCGGCGCCGAGCATCGGGCCGACGGCGTCGTACAGCGGCACGGCGGCCCCGCCGCGGATCCGCAGCGGCGCCGGATGGCCGGCGTTGCCCCAGGTCAGGCGGCGGGTCGCGGGATCCCAGAGCAGCACGCAGGCGCTGGCGATGGTGAACTGCGGCATGGTCTCGACCAGCTCGTTGAGCAGCGTGAGCAGCCGGCCGGGGCGGGTCTCGGCGAGCGCCATGCCGCGCAGCCCGTGGTGCAGGTCGGCCATCGCCGAGGCGGCGGGCAGGCCGTGCCCGGCGACGTCGCCGATGGCGAGCAGCATCTTGTCGTCGCGCAGCGGGAACACCGAGTACCAGTCGCCGCCGACGCCGGCCGAGGCGCTGGCCGGGCGATAGCGTGCGGCGATCTTCACCCCGCTGCGCGGCGGCTGGTTGCGCGCGGCGCTCGGGACGACCGCCTGCTGAAGCGCCGAGGCGAGCTGGCGCTCGGCGTCGGCGCGGGAGCGCTGGGCCGCGAGCTGGACGCGGGCCACTTCCAGGCCGGTCTCGGCGCGGCGCCATTCGGTGACGTCCTGGACGACGCCGACGACGGTGGCGGGCTCGGCGTTGGCGGCGGCGGTGGCGTTGGCGGCGGCGGCACTGGCGCCGACGGCACTGGTGGCGCTGTCATCGGGATCGACACCCGGGCCTGCGCCCGCGGCCCCACCGACCGGCTCGGCGGTCACCCGGACCCGCGTCGGCTCACTGCCGTAGTGCAGGATCCGGAACTCGGCCTCGGCGGGCCGCCGCTCGACGGTCAGGGTCTTGACGAACCGGCGCTCGGCCTCGGCATCGTCGGGATGCACGGTGTAGGGCGGCCGATCGATCCCGGCCGAGTCCCCGAGCCCGGGCGCGTCGACGATCCGCAGCGCCTCGGCGGACCAGGCGACGCGGTCGCCGTCGACGTCCCAGCGCCAGATGCCGAAGCGCGCGAGCCGCTCCAGCACGCCGTCGGCCGCGCTCGGGTCCAGGGCGGGCTGATGGCAGACCACGACGACCGTGCCGAGGCCGACCCGGACCGCGGTGAGGGAATCCACACCGAGCGGCCCGGTCTGGACCGCCAGGCGGCACGGCGCACCGGTGCGGACCACAGCAGCCAGCTGCTCGGGAAGATCCGCGGCGGTGAGCCACGGCACGACGGCCGCGACGCTGCCGTCGGCCGGCCGAGGAGTCATGAGCTCGGCGGCGGACAGATTGCGCGCGATCACCCGGAACCGCGACACGACGACGGGTTCATCGGAGTCGCCCTGGAGGACCAGCGTCGGCTGCTCCATCAGGTCCACCAGGTCCTGCCAAGCAGAGTCGCCGGCGGTCACCCCCGCCGCCCCCTCCGGCCCCATCGTCCGCAGCAGCGAAGGCCCCACCGCGCCCACCACCGCCTCGACCTCGCGGCGGGCGCGGGCGTCGAGCGCGGCCTGCGGCTGCCAGGCCAGCTCCACCGCGCCGAGGAGGGCGCGGCCGAGGCGGACCGGGACGGCCACGCGGGTGCGGAGGCGGTCGGCGCCGGCCGGTTCGCCGAGCGGGGGCGGGGGGTCCTGGGTGGTGGCGTCGGTCCAGACCGGTTTGCCGGTACGGAGCGCTCGGTTGATCAGGCAGTCCACGGCCGGGGGGATGCGGCGCCAGCGGCGGATGCCGCGGGTCGGGAAGCCGTGCGCGCCGACGATCACGACGGCGCCGTCGTCGTCGAGCAGGCCGATCGCCGCGCTGGCGGGGTGGGAGAAACCCAGCGCCTCGGAGGCCAGGCCGCGGGCCAGGCTGTCGCCGTCGGCGGAGCGGTCCAGCCCGGCGATGCGCGGTTTGAGGCGCGGGACTTCGCGGCTGCGGCCGGGTTCGGCGGGCTGCCCCGAGGCCTCGGCCACCACATCGACCGCCACGTCGGCCAGTGGCCTGCGGGAGCGCTGGGCCACCGCCGACAGCTGCGCGACCGCCTCGGCCGAGCCGCACGCCGAGCGCGCCATCAGCACGCCGACCGCCTGGTCGACGATCGCGTCCCGCCGGTACCCGCGCTCCTCGTCCAGCTGCCGCCGGCGCTCCTCGGCGAAGCCCGAAGCCGCCGCGCGCAACCGGTCGCGCGCGGCGGGGTCGTTCGACGCAAAGTCCTGACTCATCCGCTCAGCCCTTTACGCTGCTTTCTTCGCCGTGGTGCCCATACGCCGTGATTGGACGGCTCCGCGTGCCCACCGGTTCCCGGCACGGCGTGCCATCTTCATAATCCCACGCGCCCGCGCCCGGTACCTGCGGAACCCGCCAGGTGGGAGCGGTCACACGGCCGGCCGGCGCCGGGGCGTGCCCCCGACGCACCGCCGCCGCCCCGCTCACCCCACCTGAATCAAGTCCTTGATCAGCCGCAGCAGCAGATCCATGTCCACCGGCTTGGTGACATGCTCGTTCGCCCCGGCCGCCAGGCTCTTCTCCCGGTCCCCCTTCATCGCCTTCGCGCTGACCGCGACAATCGGCAGGTCCCGGAACCCGTCCAGCGCCCGGATCCGCGCCGTCGTGGCGTACCCGTCCATCCCCGGCATCATGATGTCCATCAGCGCCAGCGCCACGTCCTCGTTCTGCTTCAGCAGCTCGATGCCCTCCCGGCCGTTGCCGGCGTAGACCACGGTCAGCCCCTGCAGCTCCAGCGCGCTGGTCAGCGCGAAGACGTTCCGGATGTCGTCGTCGATGACCAGCACCTTCTGCCCGTCGAAGCGCGGCAGCTCCCGCCCCGGACGCTCCGGCTCGGCGCCGGGCCCGGACATGCGCGGCGCGCCGGTCAGCACGTGCAGCGTCACCCGCTCGGCGACCTGCGGCACCGAGTGCGCGACCTCCCAGCGCGCGGCGTCGCGGACCGAGCGGCGCAGCGCCTCGGCGGCGCCGTCGTCGGCCACCGACTCGTACAGCATCACCGGGGTGCTGGAGGCGCCGGCCGAGACCGCGTCCAGTACCGCGCGCACCTCGTCCTCCGGGCAGCCGACGTCCACCACCGCGCACACCGGACGCGCCCCGCCGGCCAGCACGCCGTTCAGGTCGGCCGCCGTCGTCAGCCGGGTCACCGCGACCCGGCCCTTTATGCCGGTCAGCTCGTCCAGCACCGACTCGACCGCGTCGGCCAGGGTGGAGGTCCCGGCCGGCTCCATGACCAGCACCGCGGCCGGCGCCTGGGTGTCGCCGGAGCCGTCAGCGGCTGGCCGGTCGGCGCCGGACGGTTCCACCTTGGCGTCCGCGGCGGGCGGCTCGATCGGCAGCTGCAGGGTGAAGGTGCTCCCCCGCCCCGGCGCGCTGGAGACCCGCAGCTCGGCCCCGAGCAGCCGGGTCAGCTCCCGGCTGATCGACAGGCCCAGGCCGGTGCCTCCGTACTGGCGGCTGGTGGTGCCGTCGGCCTGCTGGAAGGCCTCGAAGATGAGCTCCAGCTTGTCCTCGGCGATCCCGATCCCGGTGTCCACGACCGCGAAGGCCACCGCCGGCTCGCCGTGCGCGCCGCGCGCCGCCGTGACCCGCAGCGTCACCTCGCCGGTGTCGGTGAACTTCACCGCGTTGGACAGCAGGTTGCGCAGGATCTGCTGCACCCGCTGGCTGTCGGCGGTGACGGTGGCCGGCGCGCCGCCGGTGACGTCGACCCGCAGCCGCAGCCCCTTCTCCGCGGCCAGCGGCTGGAACGTCGTGGCCAGCCCCTCGGCCAGGTCGGCGATCGGCCAGGACTCGTTCTGCACCTCCATCCGGCCGGCCTCGATCTTGGACAGGTCCAGGATGTCGTTGATCAGCTCCAGCAGGTCCGAGCCGGCCGAGTGGATGGTCTGCGCGAAGTCCACCTGGCGCGGGGTCAGGTTGGTCTCGACGTTGTCGGCCAGCAGCCGGGCCAGGATCAGCATGCTGTTCAGCGGGGTGCGCAGCTCGTGCGACATGTTCGCCATGAACTCGGACTTGACCTTGGACGCCAGGGCGAGCTGCTGCGCGCGGTCCTCCAGGGTGAGCCGCGCCTGCTCGATCTCGGTGTTCTTGATCTCGATGTCCTTGTTCTGCCGCGCCAGCTGCGCCGCCTTGTCCTCCAGCTCGTTGTTCGACTCCTGCAGGTCGCTCTGCCGCTTCTGGAGCTCGGTGGTCAGGCGCTGGGACTCGCGCAGCAGCGCGTCGGTGCGGACGTTGGTGGTGATGGTGTTGACCGCGGTACCGATCGTCTCCTTGAGCGTCTCCAGGAAGTCGCGGTGGGTCTGGGTGAACTCGTTGACCGAGGCCAGCTCGATCACGCCGAGCGTCTGCCGCTCGAAGAGCACCGGCAGCACGATGACGTTGGTGGCGTCGGTCTGCCCGAGCCCGGAGCGGATCGGCACGTACCCGGCCGGCGCGCCGGTCAGCGCGACCGTCTTCTTGCTCACCGCGACCTGCCCGACCAGCCCCTGGCCGGGGGCGAAGACCGGGCCGTCGCCGGGGGCCGCGGCGTAGCCGAACCCGGCGATCATCCGCAGCCGGACGTCCGCGGCCTCGTCGGCGAAGCCCAGCGGCCCGTCCTCGGACTCGGCCAGGAAGAACGCGGCGCTGTGCGCGGAGACCAGCGGCGCCAGCTCCTCCAGCACCATCGCCGCGACGCTGGCCAGGTCGCGCCGGCCGGGCAGCAGGCCGGCGATGCGCGCCAGGTTGGTGTTCAGCCAGTCCTGCTCCTGGTTGGCGTTGGTGGTGGTGCGCAGGTTGGCGATCATCTGGTTGATGTTGTCCTTGAGGTCGGCGACCTCCCCGGAGGCGTCGACCGTGATCGCCCGGGTCAGGTCGCCCTCGGTCACCGCGGTGGCGACCTCGGCGATCGCGCGGACCTGCGTGGTCAGGTTCGAGGCCAGCTGGTTCACCGACTCGGTGAGGCGCTGCCAGGTGCCGGAGACGTCCTCGACGGTGGCCTGGCCGCCGAGCTTGCCCTCGGTGCCGACCTCGCGGGCCACCCGCGTGACCTCGGAGGCGAACGCCGAGAGCCGTTCGACCATGGTGTTCAGCGTGGTCTTCAGCTCCAGGATCTCGCCGCGGGCGTCGACGTCGATCCGGCGGGTCAGGTCGCCGTTGGCGACCGCGGTGGTCACCTGCGCGATGTTGCGCACCTGGTTGGTCAGGTTGTCGGCCATCACGTTCACCCGGTCGGTGAGCTCCTTCCAGGTGCCGGCCACACCGGGCACCCGCGCCTGGCCGCCGAGCATGCCCTCGGTGCCGACCTCGCGGGCCACGCGCGTCACCTCGTCGGCGAACGCCGACAGCGTGTCGACCATGCCGTTGAAGGTCTCGGCCAGCGCCGCGACCTCGCCCTTGGCCTCCACGGTGATCTTCTTCGTCAGGTCGCCGGAGGCCACCGCCGTGGCCACCCGCGCGATGCTGCGCACCTGGCCGGTCAGGTTGTTGGCCATGACGTTGACGTTGTCGGTCAGGTCCTTCCAGGTGCCCGAGGCGCCGCGCACGCGCGCCTGGCCGCCCAGGTTGCCCTCGGTGCCGACCTCGCGCGCCACCCGGGTCACCTCGTCGGCGAAGCCCGAAAGCTGGTCGACCATCGTGTTGATGGTGGTCTTCAGCTCCAGGATCTCGCCGCGGGCATCGACGTCGATCTTCTTGCCCAGGTCGCCCTGCGCGACCGCGGTGGTCACCTGCGCGATATTGCGGACCTGGTTGGTGAGGTTGTTCGCCATCGAGTTCACCGCGTCGGTGAGGTCGCGCCACAGACCGGCGACGCCGGGCACCTCGGCCTGGCCGCCCAGCCGGCCCTCGGTGCCCACCTCGCGCGCCACCCGGATGACCTCGGAGGCGAACCCGGACAGCTGCTCGACCATGGTGTTCAGGGTGTCCTTGAGCTCCAGGATCTCGCCGCGCACGTCCACGTCGATGGTCTGGGTCAGGTCGCCGGAGGCCACGGCCGTGGCCACCCGCGCGATACTTCGCACCTGGGTGGTCAGGTTGCCGGCCATCAGGTTCACCGAATCGGTGAGGTCCTTCCAGGTGCCGGCCACGCCGGGCACCCGGGCCTGGCCGCCCAGGATGCCGTCGCTGCCGACCTCGCGCGCCACCCGGGTCACCTCGTCGGCGAAACCCGAGAGCTGGTTGACCATCGTGTTCAGGGTGGTCTTCAGCTCCAGCAGCTCGCCGCGCACGTCCACGGTGATCTGCCGGGTCAGGTCGCCGCGCGCGACCGCGGTCGCGACCTGCGCGATGTCGCGGACCTGGCCGGTCAGGTTGCCGGCCATCAGGTTCACCGAGTCGGTCAGGTCCTTCCAGGTGCCGGCGGCCCCCGGCACCTCGGCCTGCCCGCCCAGGCGGCCGTCGCTGCCGATCTCGCCGGCCACCCGGGTGACCTCCGAGGCCAGGGTGCGCAGCGTCAGGCGCATGTCGTCCAGGGTCCGACCGACGTCGGCCAGGTCGCCGCGGCCATCCACGACGACCTGCTGCGACAGGTCGCCCTGCGCGATCGCGGCCAGCACCCGGCCGGTGTCCAGCAGCGGCCGGGCCAGATCGTCCAGCAGCACGTTGACGGTCTCGCGCTGCCGCTCCCAGTCGCCCGCCCCGGCGCCCGGAGCCAGCCGCTGCCCCAGCGCGCCGTCCCGGCCCACCGCCGCGCCGACCCGCTCCAGCTCGGCCAGGTAGCCCTGGTTCGCCTCGGCGATGTCGTTGCACAGCACGCAGATCTCGGCCACCACGTCGTCCCCGCTGACGACGATGCGCCGCCGGAAGTCGCCGTCGCGCACGGCGCGCAGCGCGCCGAGGATCCGCTCCAGGCGCGGGTCGGTGGAGGCCGGCCGGTCCAACCGGGGCTCAGGGGATTCCATGCAGTCCGCCGTTCGTGTACGGGGCGCGGGCCACGCCCGATGCCCCCATCCTCTACCAGTGCCGCGACCTCGCGGAAGCCGGAAGGTCGCGGCGGATTCAGTGCTGTCTGGTGGCTGTGTGGTGCGCGGGACCGGCGCGCTCCCGGGGGTGCGCGCGGCGCCGTTCGCGCACGTTGTCGGTGGTCGTCAGGCCAGGTCGCCGCACCGCCCGATGGGGCAGCGGACCGCGCTGCCGATCTCGTGCTTCGCGAAGGCGTTCATCGCTACCTCCTTCCGCCCCTGGTTGTCTGCTCCGGCCCGGGTCCGGCGCGCCCCTGCCCTGCTCAGGCCGTGGTCAGGCCGCGCTCAGGCCTCGGAGAGCACCGATCGGACCCAGTCGACGACGCTGCCCGCCGGCGCGGGCTGGGCCTGGGCCGGGATCGGGGCGGCCGCGCCGGAGCCGCCGGAGCCGTCGGAGCCGGCCGACTCGGCCGATACCGCTGAGTCGGCCGGCTCCGACGGCGCCGCCGCCGCAGCCAGCTCGGCCGACGCCGACGCCGAGCCCGGCGCCGCCACCGGCCAGATCCCGGTCCCGCCGCCGGGCGCGCTCCCGGTCACGGCCCGGCGCCGGGCCGCCGTCAGCTGCTCGCCGACCGCCAAGAGCTCGCCCGGGTCGCATTCGCGGCCCAGTTCGACGAAGGTGATCTGCTCCTCATGGTCGATGTGCCCGTGCACGGCCGCCAGCAACTGCGCCAGCAGCGGCTCGAAGCGCGCGTCGGAGGGATCCTTGGCCTCCAGGTCCCGCACCATGTGCTCGACCGTCAGGTGCTCGGCGGTGTGCTCGTCGGCCAGGGCGTCGCCGTCCGCCAACACGCGCCGGGTCAGCGGCAGCAGGTAGCGCTGCGCGGCCTGGGTGTGCCAGGCCAACTCCAGGGCGAGGGCGTCGACCAGGGACTTGCGCGTCACGTCCGGTCCGCCGCCGACCTCCAGCCGCCCCACGAGGCCCTCGACCGTCCGGTGGTCGCCGGACAGAACGTCGATCACGTCGCGGCGGTCGGTCGCGCTCATCCGGCAGCTCCTCGGTGCGGGCCGACCTCGCCGGTCAGCGTCGATACCTTGTGACCGTTCGGGCCGGACGTAAACGCACCCGATCGGGTGATGGTGAACACCGCGCGCGCGACACCTGATGTTTAGGACTCCAGGACTGGGTTAACGGCGTCGGGTACCCAATCCGACGATCAGCACCGGGAGGAAGTCTTGCTGACTCTCACCGACCGGGCCGCCGAGGCCGTCCACAACCTGACCAACCAGTCCGACCTGCCCGACGAGAGCGCCGGGCTGCGCATCGTCTCGCACGGCGCGGCCCAGAACAGCGGGCAGGGTCAACTCTCTTTGTCCCTCACCCAGGGCCCGCACGCCGGAGACGCCGTCGTGGAGACCGGGACCGCCCGGGTCTTCCTCGAGGCCGAGGCCGCACAGGCCCTGAACGACCAGCAACTCGACGCGACCGTCGCCGACGACGGCGGCGTGCGCTTCCTGCTCGCACCTCAGCAGTAGCAGGAGTACCGCCGGCCCGGCTTTCGTGTGTTCCGAACCCTCGGGGAAAACGGCGTTCCTGGTTGATGTGTGGGTGTAGGTGGTTGGGGTGTGGTGAGTGCGGTTTGTTTTTGGGGCTTTAAGAGCTTTTTACGGCTTCGCTCGGGTTTAAGAAGGATCCGCTGGGTGGCGCAGTTCGGTGGCGTGCCTGGGGACGCGCTGGCGGCCGGCGGTGTTCGTGGACACGACCGCGCGCGGGGCCACGGACAACCGCCGGCC
>NZ_JBGCCU010000044.1 GCF_041261445.1 Catenulispora sp. EB89 | reverse complement strand
CGCCGAACGCCTCGCTAAACTCCTGAACACGAATCAGTAGCCGCCGTTGCAACGACCACTGAAATCCGCCCCTCGAGGCGCCCACCAAACGCGGCAGACGGCCGCCCACATGACGTGTGCGCAGTGACTCGGACCCACGCGTGGTCGTGGACGCGAAAACCGCCAGCCGCCAACGCAACCCGCACCGCACAACCGAACTGCGTCCCCCCGCGAGGTCACCAAACCTTAGGCGAAGCCGTCAAAAAACGCCTGTAAACCACAGACCAACCGCACCCCGGCAGCGCACCGACACCAAGCAGCACCCCGCCCACCATCGCCACCAACCACCCGCCACGGCCACCGCCACCGCCACCAACCGCACCCGACACCGCCACCAACCGCACCCCAAACCAACGCGGCGCCAGATCCCTCAAGGACCCGGCGCCATCACCGCCGCCGCCACCACCGCACCACAAACCAAAGCGGCGCCAGATCCCTCAAGGACCCGGCGCCGCATCAGCGCTCAAACACCACCACCTCAGCGCTCGACACCCTCGCCTCAGCGCTCAAACATCCCCACCTCAGCGCTCGAACACCCACCTCAAGCGATCTGCCGCCGATACGTCATGATCGACAACGCATAGAACACCACCAACACCCCGCCCAGCCAAGCCGCGGCGAGCCACGCCTGGTTCCCCACCGCCTGGTTGTCGATCAGGGCCCGGATCGAGTTCACGACCGGTGTGACCGGCTGGTTGTTGGCGAAGGCCTGTAGCGCCCCCGGCATGGTCTTCGTCGGGACCATCGCCGAGCTGAGGAAGGGCAGGAAGATCAGCGGGTACGCGAACGCCCCCGCCCCCTCCGCCGTCTTGGCGGCCAGTGCGGCCAGGACGGCGATCCAGGTCAGGGCCACGGTGAACAGGCACAGGAGTGCTGTGATGCCCAGCCAGGAGACCACTCCGGCGCTCGAGCGGAATCCGACGGCCATCGCCACCAGGACCACGATCACCAGTGAGATCGCGTTGGCGACCAGGGCTGTCAGCACGTGTGCCCACAGGACGCTGGAGCGGGCGATCGGCATGGAGTGGAAGCGTTCGAAGATGCCGCTGCGGCGGTCGGTGAACAGCCGGAGGTTCGTGTACGAGATGCCCGACGCGATGGTGATGAGCAGGATGCCGGGCAGGATGTACTTGACGTACGCCGCCCTGCCTCCGGGGTCGACCGCGCCGCCGAGCACGTACAGGAACATCAGCATCATCGCGATCGGGGTGATAGCGGTGGTGATGATGGTGTCCGGGCTGCGCAGGATGTGCCGCATGGAGCGGCCCATCATGACCGAGCTGTCGCCCAGGAAACGGCTCATGATTGCTCCTTGCTGGTCATGTCGGCACCCGTCGTGGTGGCACCCGTCGCGTTGACACTGGTCACGGCACTCGTCGCGTTGCCACCCGCCGCGTTGACACCGGTCACCGCGCCCGCCGCGTTGACACCCGTCACAGCACCCGCCGTGTTAACGCTCGCCGCGTCGCCACCCGCCGGATCGCCACCCGCCAGATCCCCGGTCTGCCCCGGCACGCCCCCGCCGACCCGCCCGACGACCGCGAAGTACACGTCCTCCAGCGTCGGCTTCACCTCGACGTACTCGACCTTCGGCGGCCCGAGCAGTTCCTGCAGCTCGCTCAGCGTGCCGTTCACGATGATCCGGCCCTCGTGCAGGATCGCGATCCGGTCCGCGAGCTCCTCGGCCTCGTCCAGGTACTGCGTCGTGAGCAGCACGGTCGTGCCGCGCCGGGCGAGTTCCTTGACCGTCTCCCACACCTCCTGGCGCCCCTCGGGGTCCAGGCCGGTCGTCGGCTCGTCGAGGAAGATCACCGACGGGCTCCCGATGAGGCTCATGGCCACGTCCAGCCGGCGCCGCATGCCGCCGGAGTACGTCGCCGCGCGCCGGGCGCCGGCCTCGGTCAGCCCGAAGCGGTCCAGCATCTGGTCGGCGACCTCGTGCGGGTTCGCCACGTGCCGCAGCTTCGCCACCAGGACCAGGTTCTCCCGGCCGCTGAGGATGTCGTCGACCGCGGTGAACTGGCCGGTGAGGCTGATGGACTCCCGCACGTTCATCGCCTGCGTCGCGACGTCGAAGCCGTTGACGCTGGCCGATCCGGCGTCGGCCCGCAGCAGCGTGGCCAGGATCTTCACCAGCGTGGTCTTGCCGGCGCCGTTCGAGCCGAGCAGGGCGAAGATGGTGCCCGGCTGGACCTCGAAGTCCACGCCTCGCAGGACTTTGAGATTCTTGTACGACTTCTCCAGGCCCTGGACGCGGATCGGCAGGACTAGTTGCGCGCTCATCGGGTGGCCCCCTTCACACTCGCAGTGGTTTCGCCGGTGCCGGTCATCAGGTAGCGTTGGATCCGTCCACGTTCTGTGGCCATGTCGTGGCCCCCTCCTCGCCGGAGCTTTCGACCTGTTCTGTCAGGGAGCTCCAAGCCCCGCAGAACTTCTTTGACGCACGCCGAGGCCGCGCTGCTCGATTCCAGCGAGCAGCGCGCGGACGGTGGCCTCGGCGTCGACGCCGACGGAACTCGCCGACGGAACTCCCAGCCCCGGTCGCGCCGTCAGCATCGGACCGGGTGGGCTGCTCGGCGGGCGCTACTGCCCGCCGAGGGACTCGCGGTAGACGTCAGCGTTGGTCTGCGAGTCCTTGATCAGGTTGTCGGTGAAGGCGGCGACGTCCGCCCCGGTGAGTTCGAGGACTCCCTTGCCGGACGCGGCGCCCTCCTCGAAGAAGTCGACGATCCTGGAGAGCAGGTTCCCCTCCTCCAGATCGACCGGCCCCACCTTGAACAGGTACTTCTGCATCTCCTTGTAGACGATGCGGTAGTCCGGCGGCAGCGCGTTGACCCGCGCCACGTGGTCCCGCCACTGCTTCTTGCCCTCGACGATGTCCTGGATCCCCATGTCAGCCTCCCAGCCGGCTCAGCTTCTTGGCGACGTCCCGGTTCAGCTGCTCGCGCCACTTGTCGCGATAGGTCCGGGCCTGCTCCTCGCCGCCGACCAGGGCCTTGGCGAAGCCCTCGACGTCGTCGCCGAGCACCTCGGCGATGCCGAGGCCTTCCGCGGCCGACTCCTCCAGCAGGCCCAGAACGCCGTCGAGGATCGGCATCAGGCTGCGGCCGGAGAAGTCCCCGCGCGGCAGCAGGGCCGCCACGACCCGCTCGTACGCCGCCTGGTAGTCGGCCGGCAGCGCCTTGGCCCGGGCTTCGAAGCCCTTCCATTCCTTGGACAGGTCGCTGCCTGTGACGTTCTCCCAGAACTTCATCGGCTGCCCTCCTTCAGTGTGTTGATGCGCGACGAGAGGTACTCCCATTTCGCCCAGAACCTCGCCAGCTCCGCACGCCCGGCGTCGTTGAGCGCGAAGAACTTCCGCGGCGGGCCCTGCGCCGATGGCCGCTTGGTCACCTCGACCAGCCCGTTCTTCTCCAGCCGGACCAGGATCGTGTAGGTCGTGCCTTCGACGACATCGGGGAAGCCCAGATCGTTCAGCCGACGGGTGATGGCGTAGCCGTACGTCTCCTCGTTGCCGATGATCTGGAGAACACAGCCTTCGAGCGTGCCCTTCAGCATCTCTGTCAGATCGTCCATCGCGAGCCCTCCTCTCAGTACTTAGTAGTGCCGAGTACCACTACACAGTATCACGGAGTAGTGGATGGCGGAAGCGGACGCGCGCGAGCCGCCGACCTGGCCCTAGAGGGCTAGAGGACTTCGCCGTCCTTCGTCCGCCGCCGCAGAGCAGGCCTGGTGGACTGCGCGAGGCTGCTCCACATCTCCGACAGGCCGGTGATGGTCCGGACCGCGAACAGCGTGCGGATCGACAGCTCCTGGTTCAGCTCCGAGCGGACCAGGCCGACCAGCCGGATCGCCCGCAGCGAGTTGCCGCCGAGGTCGAAGAAGTCCTCGTCGATGCCCACCCGCTCCACTTCCAGCGCCTCGGCGAAGACCTCGGCCAGAATCCGCTCGGTGTCGTTGCGCGGCGCCCGGTACCCCGGTCCGCCGAACTCGGGCGCCGGCAGCGACGCCCGGTCCACCCGGCCGCCGGCGGTCAGCGGCAGAGCGTCCAACACGACGAAGACCGACGGGACCAGGTACTCGGGCAGGCGCTCGGCGGCGAACCGGCGCAGGTCCTCGCTCGACGGACCGGCCTGGTCCGCCGCGCCTTCTCGCGCGCCATCGCCTGTGCCCGCGCCGGCTACGCCGGCCTTGCCATCCTTGCCATCCTTGCCGGCCGCCGGGACGACGTAGGCCGCAAGACACTGCCGACCAGAGGGGTCCCGCACGCCAGCCACCAGCGCATGCGCCAGCCCGGCATGCTCGGACAGTACTTCTTCGACCTCTGCGGCCTCCACAGCGTGCCCACGCACCTCGACCCGCGCCCCGGCCGTGCCCACGTACTCCAGCCGGGCCGAGCCGTCTCCGTCAGCGACCCATCGGACCCGATCCCCGGTCCGGAACATCCGAGCGCCGGGCGCACCGAACGGACAGGGGACGAAGCGCTCCGCAGTGTGCCCGGGCTGTCCGGGGTAGCCGCGCGCCACGCCGGACCCGGCCACGTACAGCTCCCCGGTCACGCCGACCGGGACCGGAGCCAGCCCGGCGCCCAGCACGTAGACGGCAGTGTTGTCCAAGGGACCGCCGATCGTGCCCGGCAGCACCGGCGCGTCCACCGCCACGCGATGGGACGCGGCGAACCCGGCCGCCTCGGTCGGTCCGTAGCCGGTGACGATCATCAGGTCGGGGCAAGCCGCCCGCACTCGCCGCACCGCGGCCGCGGGTACACGGTCCACGCCGGTCCATACCTCGCGCACCCCGGCCAGGCGCTCGGGACGGTCCGCCGCGATCGCGCAGAACTGTCCGGCGGACAGCCACAGCGAGCTGACGTCGTCCGGCGTCCGGTCGTCGGTCAGGTCGTCGGGGTCCAGCTCGCCGGGCGGGGCCACGACCACGCGGCCGCCGGTCAGCAGCGGGGTCCACAGTTCGAGGGCGAGCGCGTCGAAGGTGTGCGGCGAGTGCCACAGCACCGCGGTCTCGCCGCCTTCCTGCCAGCGGCGGTCCATGACCAGCCGCTGCATGTTCCGGTGTGTCACCGCGACGGAGGCGGTCGCACCGTGCGACCCGCCGCCGTACAGCACGGCCATCAGGTTGTCCGGATGCGGCGGGACCGAGGCAGCCGAACCGCCGTGGCCGTCACCGACACCGTCACCGTCACCGTCGCCAACAACATCAGCACCCTGCGCCAAGACCTGGCTCAGCACGATCGCCGGCACTCCCAGCTCAGGACCGAGCTCGTCGGCGGTCGCCGCGTCAGTCAGCAACGCGTGCACCGAGCAGTCACCGAACACCGGCTTGACCGCCTCCACCGGCCGCGACGGGTCGATCGGCAGATACGCGCCGCCGGCCTTCAGCACCCCCAGCAACGCGACCGCCAAGTCCACCGAGCGCGGCAGCCCCACCGCCACCAGCGCCTCAGGCCCGACACCCCGGCTCCGCAACGCCTCGGCCAGGTGAGTGGAGCGTATGTCCAGCTCCCGATAGGAAACCGCCGAGGCCCACGACACGAGCGCGTCCGCCTCGGGGCTGCGCTGCGCCTGGAGCGCGAACAGCTCGGGGACGGTCAGCTCCGGCAGCGGCACGGCGGTGTCGTTCGGCGCCGTCAGCACCCGATCCCGCTCGGCGCCGTCGAGGATGTCCAGAGCACCGACCGCCAGCCCCGGATCGGCCGCCGTCAGGGCCCTGATGACCGCGATCAGCTCGGTCCCAATAACCCTCAGCTCGGCAGGCGAGTACAGACCCTCGGGCGCGTCGAGCCGGAAGTAGAGGTCGCTGTCCGGACTCCCGTCGGTGCCGACGCTGAACGACAGCTCGTTGAAGACCCCGTTGATCCCGCCGAAGGCGCGCGCCGGGCAGCCCGCGAAGTCCAGCCGGTCGGCGAACTCGATGATGTTCAGGACCGCGCCGTAGCTGGCGCGGTCGGTCGGCGCCGTGCCGGCCGCCTGCTGGATCTCCGAGTAGTGGCACGCCGTGTGGTCGAAGATGTCGAACGTCTGGTCGCCGACGGCTTCGGCGACCTCGGCGAAGGTCGCGCTCAGCGGGACCGCGACGCGCACCGGCACCACGTTCACCGCCAGCCCCGGTGTCCGGCCGGCGGCGCCGGACCGGTTGCCCACGGCCAGCGACAGCAGGAACTCCGGGAGGTCGCAGCGCTGCCGGAAGTACACCGCCGCGGCGGCGGTGACCATCGAGGACAGCCATACCCCCATCGTCTTCGCGGCCTCGCGCCAGGCGTCCGCCTCGGCGCGCGGCACCGTCAGCGTGCGGCTCACCACGCCGATCGCGCCGGCCAGCTCCGACCAGCGGTCGGCGTCGTCGATCGGGGCGCTGAGCGCGGTCTGCGCCGCCTCGGACAGCGCGATGCGCGGAATCCGCGCGGGTGCGGGGGCGGCTTTCAGGTAGTCGCGCCAGAACGCCTTGTCGTCGGTGAACCTGCGGGAGGCGTGGTACTCGGTCGCGATGGCCGCGAACGAGCCGGCGTCCCATGCGTGTCGTGGCTCGGAGACGGAGGAGCCGCGTGCCAGCGCCGTGTAGACCTCGGCGAGGCGGTGCGACAGCAGGCCCGCCGCGCCGAAGCCGTCGGATATCAGGTGGTGGTAGGCGATGACCACGAGGGACCGGGACGCCGCAAGCTTGACCACGCCGAGCCGGAACAGCAGATCGCGCTCCAGGTCGAAGGGCTGCCGGATCATCTCGGCCAGCGCGTCGCGCGCCGCCTGCTGGGGATCGGCGGCGTCGGAGACGTCCAGGAAGAAGGGCTGCCAGTCCCCCAGCTCCCGGGGGATCATGCGCAGCCCGCCGCCGTCGTCGGCGAAGGTGACGCGCAGTACTTCGGCCTCGTCCAGCACCTGCCGGAACGCGGCCCCCATGACCGCCGGGTCCAGCTCACCGTCGACATCCCACATGGTCAGCGCGTGGTTCAACGCGTCGGCGGAGAGTTTCTGCGCCAACCACAATCCCTTATGCGCAGACGACGCCTCGAACGAACGCACCGGATCAACCCCTCGGTATTTCAAGAGTTCAAGAGTTCATGAGTTCAAGCCCGGGAAAGAACTGCGCCGGATCGCCCGAGCCCTCAGGCGTCCCAGGTGACCGGGAAACTCGTCATCCCGTATACCGCCGCGGTATCGGGGCGCAGGCCGATCTCCTCGACCGGCACGGCCGGGCGCAGGGTGGGGAAGCGGTCGAACAGGGCGGTCAGTGCGACCCGCAGCTCCATGCGGGCCAGCTGCTGGCCCAGGCACTTGTGGCTGCCGTGCCCGAACGCGACGTGGGTGACGGCCTTCCGGCGCAGGTCGAGCTTCTGCGGGTCGGGGAAGCGGTCGGGGTCACGGTTGGCGGTGTTGTAGGACAGGACGACCACCGTGCCGGCTTTGACGAGCACGCCGCCGACTTCCACGTCCTCCAGTGCCCGGCGCATGAACGTCTTGGCGACGGTCAGGTAGCGCAGGAGCTCGTCCACGGCGCCCTCGGCATGCTCCGGCTCGTTGCGCAGCACGGCCAGCTGGTCCGGGTTCTGCAACAGCGCGAAGGTGCTCAGCGCCAGGGTGTTCGCGGTGGTGTCGAAGCCGGCGAGCATCGTGAAGAAGCTGATGCCCTTCAGCTCCTCGTTGGTGAGGTCGGTCTCGGTCAGGTCGCTGAGGATGTCGTCGGTGGGGTTCGCGCGCTTGGCGACGACCAGGTCCGCGAAGTACTGCTGGGCCGCGGCGAAGGCCGTCATCTGCTCCTCGGTGCTGGCCTGCCCGCCGAGGAAGAGGTCGAGCTGCTCCTGGAAGTACTTCCGGTCCTCGTACGGGACGCCCAGCAGCTCGCAGATCATGATGGTCGGGATGGGCTTGGCGAACGCGCTGACGAGTTCGGCCGGCGGCCCGGACGCCTCCATGGCGTCCAGGCACTCGGCGGTGATCTGCTCGACGCGCTCGGTCAGCTGCCGGATCCGGCGCGGGGTCAGGCGGCTCGCCAGGGGCTTGCGATAGCGTCCGTGCAGGGGCTCGTCCATGAACACCATCTCGCCGGGCCCGGCCGGCGGCGGGTCCCAGCCGGTGATGTCCATGGACAGGTCGAGCATCAGCTCTTTGCGGGCGCTGAAGCGCGGGTCGGCCAGGATCGCGCGGACCTGGTCGTAGCCGGTGACCACGTAGGCGGGGACGTCGCCGGGGAAGGTGAAGCCGCTGACCGGGCCGTGGGCGCGGGCTTCGAGCAGCTCCGCCGGGGGGTCGAAGGGGCAGCCGGGCCGGCGCTCCAGCATCATCGTCTCGACGGCGTGAAGAGCTTCAGCCATGGACCATCCTCATTTCACGGCATACATATGTGGCCGGCGTCGGGCTACGCCGCAACCAGCGTGATTGTCATTAGGGCGGCTGTCAATAAAACGCGGGGCGGCGGGCGCTAAAGCCTTGGCGAATCGGCGGCAAATCAGTAAAGGCATTGCATGCGAGGGCTTGACTGTAATAGCGGTCGGCAATTCCAATGAATGGCGCCGAAAGGCGCGCGCGGGGCGCCGGAGCGTCCCGCCGACGGGACACGGCCCGGGCCGACATGAGGGAGCCAGTTGCGAGACACCGGCAGGGACACGGATGCCTTGGACACAGACACGGCCACGGACACGGATGCCGTGGAACCGGATGTCATGGACACGGACGTGGTGATCGCGGGCGCCGGGCCGACCGGCCTGATGCTCGCCTGCGAGCTGCGGCTGGCGGGGGTCGACGTGACGGTGGTCGAGCGGCTGGCGGAGCGGACCGGCCAGTCGCGGGCCGGCGGCATCCACTCCCGCACACTGGAGGTGCTGGACCAGCGCGGGATCCTGGACCGCTTCCTGGCGGCCGGGCGGCTGGAGCCGGTGGGCCACTTCTCCGGGCTGTACCTGGAGTTCGACGAGGCGGAGTCGCGGCATCCTTATCCGCTGACCATCCTGCAGCCGGTCATCGAGCGGCTGCTCGAGGAGTGGGGCGCCGAGCTGGGGGTGCGGGTGCGGTGGTCGTCGGAGGTGACCGGCGTGCGGCAGGACGCGGACGGCGTGACCGTCGAGCTGAACGCGGGGCAGGGGGCGCAGGGCGCGCAGGCAGCGTCAGCGGAAGCAGCGACGCTGCGGGCTCGCTACCTCGTGGGCTGCGACGGCGGCCGCAGCGTGGTCCGCAAACTGGCGGGCATCGACTTCCCCGGCACCGCGGCGACGATGACCTCGCTGATCGGCGACGTCGAGCTGCCCGAGCTGACCGAGGACTACGTCTGGGGCGGACGCGGCGAGGGCGGCCACTGGTCGGCGATCAACTTCGAGCCGGGCTGGCACCGGGTGATCACGTCCGAGTACGACCACGTCACCGACCCCGAGGGGCCGGTGACGTTCGAGCAGCTGCGCGCCTCCCTGATCAAGCTCATCGGCACCGACCACGGCATGCGCAACCCGCGCTGGGTGTCCCGCTTCAACGACACCGCGCGCCAGGCCGCCGAGTACCGCACAGGCCGGATCCTGCTCGCCGGCGACGCCGCGCACATCCATTTCCCGGCCGGCGGCCAGGGCCTGAACATGGGCGTCCAGGACGCGGTGAACCTCGGCTGGAAGCTCGGCCTGGTGGTCGCCGGCCGGGCGCCGGAGGCCCTGCTGGACACGTACCACGCCGAGCGCCACCCGGTCGCCGAACGCGTCCTGCACAACACCCGCGCCCAGGCCGCCCTGAGCCGCCCGGACCCGCAGACCGAGGCGCTGCGCGAGGTGTTCGCCTCACTGATCGTGTACGACGACGTCAACCAGCACCTGCGCGACATGCTCACCGCCCTCGGCATCCGCTACCCCGGCGCCGGCGACCACCCGCTGGCGGGCCGCCGCGCCCCCGACGCCGGCCTGAAGACCGCCGCGGGCGACACCCGCGTCTACGAACTCCTGCACACGGCGCGCCCGCTCCTGCTCGACCTACGAGGCAGCGCAGCAGTGGCGGCGGCGCTGGAGGGCTGGGGCGACCGCGTCGACCTCGTCGAGGCCCGCGCGGAGGACGACACCTGGACCGTCCCGGCCGTCGGCGAGATCCCGGCGCCGGCCGCACTGCTCATCCGGCCCGACGGGCACGTGGCGTGGGTGAGTGCAGCCGGGACGCCGGACACCGCCGCACTTCAGACGGCGCTCGCAAGCTGGTTCGGGCCGCGGCTGGGACGGCGGACGCGGCGCGCTCGGTAGCACCTCGCTGGCAGGTATCAGCCCACTGCTGAGAGCCGGGCGCTCACAACTGATGGCTCTGTCGGCGATCGGCTCGACCCGCACACCGTCGCCGCTTCGCCATCGCCGAACACCCCGAGCAGCTCCTCGGCCGTGTCGTCGGCCGTTCCAACCAGCTCGACGCCCTTATGTTTGACTCGACGCCCTTATGCTTGAAACGACAGTGCTTTGGCTGCCGCACCAGCGCGTCATTCTCGGACGACGAATACCACGACCTGCTGCTACGGTCCCCTGGTGACCTTGCGCGACCTCAGCCAACGTCTGGACGACGCCCAGCGTCAACGTGTGCAACAAGTCGTTCAGGACCGACTCGCCGACGACGAAGACCAAGATGAATGCCGCTACATCATGAGATTCTGGTGGCAGCTGTCGATGTCGTACACCGAGGTCACTCTCGAACAGCTGCGGGAACACGTCCACGAACCGAAACTCAGCGCGATCGAAGCGCTGATCGACGCAATCCGATCCTCTTCTGAGGCCGTTCAGACGTGGATCGACGCGGCGGAGGATGACTTCCCGATCATCGTCGACCGCGGGGCTCGCCTTATCCTGGGGCTAGACGCCCCTTGCGACGAAGCCTGACCCAGCAGTCCTGAGATCATCACCTGCTCGCCAGGCCGCAACAAGATCGCCGACAGAGCCCAACTTATGTAGTACCGGCACCGTTCTTACCGGAACCGGCAGCCCAGCCGCGCCGCCAGGCATCAGCCCGCCGGCGCGGCCCAAGCCGCCTACTCCCACTCCACCGCAGCCGCGCCCCCACCCCCGCCCAGCACCGGCGCGACCACGCGCATCGTCGTCGGCGCCTCCTGCCGTGTCGGCTCCAGGTGCAGGCACTCCGTGCCCTCCGGCACCGTGAAGGCGCCCAGGCAGTCGCAGCCTCCGGTGCCGAAGCCCGCGAAGCGGTACGCCACCTCCATGATCCGGTTGCGGTCGGTGCGCCGGAAGTCGGCGGCCAGGTGCACGCCGGCGCGGGCGGCGGCGTCGGTGAGCCAGCGCAGCAACACGGTGCCCGCGCCGAAGGAAACCACGCGGCAGGAGGTGGCCAGGAGTTTGATGCGCCAGACCCGCGGCAGCTTCTCGATCAGCAGCACGCCCACCGCGCCGTGCGGGCCGAAGCGGTCGGCCATCGAGACCACCAGGACGTCGTGGTCCGGCGCGCCCAGCAGGGAGCGGAGCGCCTCCTGCGAGTAGTGCACGCCGGTGGCGTTCATCTGGCTGGTCCGGCGGGTCAGCTCCTCGACGCGGGTCAGGTCCTCGTCGCAGGCCTCGGCGATGTGCGTCTCGATGCGCAGCGAGCGCAGGAAGTCCTCGTCGGCGCCGTCGAAGCGCTCGCGGTGCTCCTCGCGTTCGGCGGCGGCCTGGTACATCTGCCGGCGGCGGCGCGCGTCGGCGGTGACCGCCGGGGGGCTGAACTCCGGGCGGTCGAGCAGGTCGCGGGCCTGGTCGGCCGGGTAGCAGCGGACGTCGGGCAGGTGGTGGGCGACCTCGGCGCGCTCGGCCGGCTGGTCGTCGATGAAGGCGATCGTGGTGAGCGCGAAGTCCAGGCGCTCGGCGATCTTGCGGACCGAGTCCGACTTCGGGCCCCAGTCGATGTGCGCCGCCACGAAGTACTCGGCCAGGCCCAGCTCCTCCAGCCGGGCCCAGGCCGGGTCGTGGTCGTTGCGGCTGGAGACGGCCTGGAGCACGCCGCGCGCGTCCAGGCCCTCCACCACCGCGCGCACCCCGTCGTCGACCTCCACCCGGCCGTCCTCGGCCAGCGTGCCGTTCCACAAAGTGTTGTCCAGGTCCCAGACCAGGCATTTCACGATCGACTGCTCTTGCGCCATATCCCGCTCCCCTGTGTGCTTCGTCCGAGCTGTCCGAGCTGTCCCAACCGTCCGGTCCGTCAGCCGGCCAGTGCGGCGGCGTGCTCGGCCAGAATCAGCTGGCAGATCTCGTTGCTGCCCTCGATGACTTCCATCAGCTTCGCGTCCCGGTACGCGCGCTCCACCACGTGCCCGCCCGCCGCGCCCGCGGAGGCGAGGACCTGCAGCGCCGAGGCCGCGCCCCGGGCCGCGTTGCCGGCCGCGACGTACTTGGCCAGAACCGCCGCCGGTACCTGGTCCGGCGACCTCGCGTCCCAGGCCCGGCTCGCGTTCTCGCACGCGAAGGTCGCCGTGCGCTCGGCGGTGTAGAGCTCGGCGAGGTGCCGGGCGACGAGCTGGTGCCGGAGCAGCGGCTTGCCGAACTGCTCCCTGCGCCCGGCGTGCTCGGCGGCCGCGGCCAGACAGGCCCGCAGGATGCCGACACACCCCCAGGCCACCGACAGCCGGCCGTAGGTCAGGGCGATGGTGGTCAGCATCACGACCGGCTGTCCCGCCGCCGCCAGCAAGTTGGCGGCAGGCAGCCGCACGTTGTCGAGCGTGACGGAGGCGTGCCCGGCGGCCCGGCAGCCGAGCGGATGCTCCACCGGCCGCACCCGCACCCCGGGCGCCGAAGCCGGCACCACGACCACGCCGCCGCCGCCCGCGTACCGGCCGAACACCACGATCCAGTCCGCGTACGCGGCGACCGTGATCCACGTCTTGGCCCCGTCGACGACGATCTCGTCGCCCTCGCGCCGGATCTCCGTGCTCATCGCCGCCAGATCGCTGCCGGCGCCGGGCTCGCTGAACGCCACCGCGGCCAGTTCCCCGCCGGTGAGCCGCCCGATGAACTCAGCACGCTGCGCCCGGTCCCCGAACCGCTGGATCGCCCACGCGGCCATCCCCTGCGAGGTCATCACGCTGCGCAGCGAACTGCACAGCGCGCCGGTGTGCGCGGTCAAGGCCCCGTTGTCCGTCCCGGACAGCCCGAGGCCGCCGAAATCGGAGGCGACCTCGGCGCACAACACGCCTTTCGCCCCCAGGCCTCGCAGAACGTCGAGCGGAATCGCACCCGCGGTGTCCCAGCCGCCCGCGCTGTCCCCGACGGTCTCGGTGACCACGGCGGTCAACGTCTCAAGCACCGGCGCCGCGCAGCCGCGTCACGAGCGAGCTCATCGCCCGCACCGTCCGGAAGTTGTCCATCGCCAGATCGGCACCCTCCACCGCGACGTCGAACGTCCCCTCCACGAACACCACCAGCTCCATCGCGAACAGCGAGGACACCACACCGGAGGCGAACAAGTCCGTCTCCGGCTCCCAGACGGCCTTGGTCTTCGCCTCCAGGAAATCGCCGATCTGCCGCTCGATCTGCTCTACCTGATCAATCTGCTCGACCGATGCCCCGGTCGCCGCGTCCGTCATCGGACCGCCCCTTCTCCACTCGGATTCCTCTTGCGGGCCAGCGTGATCCCGTCCGCCATCACGAGCATGGACAGGTCGACCCTCTTGTCGTCGTACAGCGAGGCGTTGAGCGCGCGGACCGCCTCGGTCTCGGGATCGTCCGCGGCGGGGTCCGCGACCCGCCCGAAGAACAGCGTGTTGTCGAGCACCACCAGCCCGCCGGGCCGCAGATGCGCCAGCGCCTGCTCGTAGTACCCGGTGTAGCCGGCCTTGTCGGCGTCGACGAAGACCAGGTCGAAGGTCTCCGGCCCGCACTCCTGGAGCAACCCGGCCAGGGTCGCCGAGGCGTCCCCGAGCCGCAGCTCGACCCGGTCGGCCACCCCGGCGCGCGCCCAGTACCGCCGCGCGACCCGGGTCCAGCGCTCGCTGATGTCGCAGGTGACGATCCGCCCGCCGGGCGGCAGCGCCCGCGCCATGCACAGCGCGCTGTAGCCGGTGAACGTGCCGATCTCCAACACCCGGACGGCACCGGTCAGCCCGACCAGCAGAGCGAGCAGCTGCCCCTCCTCCGGCGACGTGACCATCGCGCTGAGCGCGGGCATCAGCGCCGTCTCGGCGACCAGATCGCGCAGGATCTCGTCGTCGCGCAGCGACACCGACCGCACATAGTCGAGCAGCCCCTCGCTCAGCTCCACCTGGCCGGCCATCAGCGGGTCCCGTACTCGTAGAAGCCCCGGCCGCTCTTGCGTCCGTGGTGGCCCTCGGCGACTTTGCGCAGCAGCAGGGGGCTGGGACGGCAGCCGGGATCGCCGGTGCGCTCGTAGAGCACCGTCAGGGAGTCGACGAGGTTGTCGATCCCGATCAGGTCGGCGGTGCGCAGCGGCCCGGTCCGGTGCCCGAGGCAGCCGGTCATCAGCGCGTCCACGTCCTCGACCCCGGCCCGGCCCTCCTCGACCACGTTCGCCGCGTCGTTGATCATGCGGTGCAGCAGCCGGCTGGTGACGAAGCCGGGGCCGTCGCCCACCACGATGCCCACGCGGTCCAGCGCCGCCAGCAGATCCCGCACCGCGGCCATCGCCGGCTCGCCGGTCTGCTTCCCGCGGATCACCTCGAACGTGCCGATCAGGTACGGCGGGTTCATGAAGTGCACGCCGACCAGGTCCTGCGGATCGGGCACCCGGGCGGCCAACTCGTCGACCGGGATCGAGGAGGTGTTGGTGATCCGCGGCGTCCCGGGCGCGACCGCCGCCGCGATCTCCTCGTGCAGCCGGGCCTTGAGCTCGGAGTCCTCGCTGACCGCCTCGATCACCCAGGCCGCCCCGGCGGCGGCCCCGACCGAATCGGCGATCCGCAGCTCGCCGGCCGGCCCGCCGCGCGGCAGGGCCCCGGTCATCTGCGCCAGCCGGAGCTCGTCGCGCAGCCGCCGGGGCGCCGAGTCCCGGCGCTCCGGGTCCACGTCCACCAGCGTGACCGGGACGCCCCGCCCGACCAGCAGCGTGGCGATCCCGATGCCCATGACTCCCGCGCCGAACACGGCGGCCGAAGGCGTTTGCATGATCACTCCGTTTCACCTTCCGGGCGGCCGCGAAGCGCCGCCGCGATGTACCCGGCGGCAAGGCGCGGCGTCGGGTGCTTCAGCGCCAGGCTCGGCCTGAACTTGATGTCGGTCATGGCGGTCAGCCGTTTCGACAGCTCGACCGCGAGCAGCGAGTCGAATCCCAGCTCCTTGAACTCCTGATCGGGATCGACGCTGCCGCCGTCGGGCTGGCCGAGCACGACCGCGACCGTGGCGAGCACGTGCTCCAGCACCAGCGCCGCGGCCTGCTCCGGCGGCAGGCCGGCGACCAGGCCCGGCAGCACCACCGGCTCGTCCTCGTCCGCGGCCGCCGCCACCAACGACTGCGCCGCGGCAGCGGTCCGGTCCGGGGAGCGCAGCCAGTACTGCCGCCGCTGGAACGCGTACGTCGGCAGGTCGACCCGCCGAGCCGCCCCGAACAGGGCGCTGAAGTCCACCGTCCCGCCCCGGACGTGCAGCTGGGCCAGCGACCCGAGCACCGACTCCACCTCGTCGCGGTCCCGCCGCCCCGAGGCGAGCACCACCGCGTCGGGAAGCTCCTCGACGATCTCCTGCACCGGCACGGCGAGCACCGGGTGCGGGCTCATCTCGGCGAACACCCGGAAACCGTCGTCCACCAACCGCCGGACGCAGGACTCGAAGAGCACCTTCTCCCGCAGGTTCTCGTACCAGTACGTGGCGTCCAGCTCTGCGGTGTCGATCACCGCGCCGTGGCGCGTGGAGTAGAACGGCAGCTTCGATTTCTGAGGACTCAGGCCGGACAGCGAGTCGAGCACCTGATCGCGGACCCGGCTCACCTGGTGCGAATGGGAGGCGTAGTCCACTGAGATCCTGCGGGCCTGAACACCCTCGGCGGTCATCTTCTCGACGAACTCCTCGATCGCGTCCGGCTCTCCGGAGACCACGACCGAGCGGGGTCCGTTGACGACGGCGACGCTCAGCCGCTCGCCCCACGCCGCCACGCTCGCCGCCACATGATCCGCGGACGCCGCGACCGAGGCCATCGTGCCGTGCCCGATCAGTTCCACCAGGGCCTTGCTCCGCAGCGCCACGGTCCGGGCGGCATCGCGCAGCGACAGCGCGCCGCACACGTACGCGGCGGCGATCTCCCCCTGGCTGTGCCCGACCACCGCGGCCGGCTCCACACCCCAGGACCGCCACAGCGCGGCCATGGACACCATCACGGCGAACAGGGCCGGCTGGACGACGTCCACCCGGTCCAGCGAAGCCGCCCCCGGCACCCCGCGCAGCACGTCCAGCAGCGACCAGTCGACCCACTCGGCCAACGCGGTCGCGCACTCGTCGAGGGCGGCGGCGAAGACCGGGAAGGCGTCAGACAACTGCCGTCCCATGCCGACCCACTGCGACCCCTGTCCCGGGAACACGAAGACCACGCCGCCGAGCGGCCCGGCGATCCCGCGCACCACCCCGGCGGCCTCGGTCCCGTCGCCGAGCGCGGCCAGGCCGCCGAGCAGCTCGTCCCGGTCCCGGCCCAGCACCACCGCGCGATGGCCGAAAGCAGTACGGCTGGAAACCAGCGAGAAGCCGATGTCGGCGGGATCGGCGTCCGGATCGGCGGCGACGAAGGCGCGCAGCCGGTCCGCCTGCCGCCGCAGCGCCGAGGCCTTCTTGGCCGAGACCACCCACGGCACCAGCCCGGCGGTGGCGGCGGCGACCTGTCGCCGGTCCGAATCAGCATCCTGGTCCGCCGCCGGCGCCTGCTCCAGCACCACGTGCGCGTTGGTCCCGCTGAAGCCGAACGACGACACCCCGGCGCGCCTCGGGCCGTCCGCCGCCGGCCACTCCCGCCCCTCCACCAGCAGCTCGACCGCGCCGGAGGACCAGTCGACATGCCGCGAGGCGGTCTGGACGTGCAGGGTCTTCGGCAGGAACCCGTGCCGCACGGCCAGCACGGCCTTGATGACCCCCGCGACCCCGGCCGCGGCCTGGGCGTGGCCGAGGTTCGACTTCAAGGACCCCAGCCACAGAGGTCTGCCCTCGGCCCGGCCCTGCCCGTAGGTCGCCAACAGCGCGTCCGCCTCGATCGGGTCCCCCAGCACGGTTCCGGTGCCGTGCGCCTCGACCAGGTCCACCCCGGCGGCGCTCACTCCGGCGTCGGCCAGCGCCTTGCGGATCACCTGCTTCTGGGCCCGGCCGCTGGGGGCGGTCAGCCCGTTGCTGGCGCCGTCCTGGTTCACCGCGGACCCGCGGAGCACGGCCAGGACGGGATGACCCGCGCGGCGCGCGTCGGACAGCCGCTCCAGCAACAGGACGCCGACCCCCTCGGCCCACCCGGTCCCGTCGGCGGTGTCGGCGAAGGCCTTGCACCGGCCGTCGGCGGACAGGCCGCGCTGCCGGGAGAACGAGACGAACGCCGCCGGAGTCGACATCACCGCCGCCCCGCCGGCGAGCGCCAGCGCGCACTCCCCGGAGCGCAGCGACCGCACCGCCAGGTGCAGCGCCACCAACGACGACGAGCACGCGGTGTCCACGGTCATCGCCGGCCCGGTGAGCCCCAGCTGGTAGGCCACCCGGCCGGCCGCGACGCTCAGGGCGCTGCCGAAGGACAGGTGGCCCTCCAGCTCGTGCCGGATCTCCAGGAACCGCAGCCCGTACTCCGGCGAGCTGACGCCGGAGAACACGCCGACCTCGGTGTCGCGCAGCTCGCCGGGCACGATGCCCGCGCGCTCGAACACCTCCCACGACGTCTCCAGCAGCAGCCGCTGCTGCGGGTCCATCGCCAGCGCCTCGCGCGGGCTGATGCCGAAGAAGTCCGCGTCGAACCCGGCCACGTCCGCCAGGAAACCTCCGTGCCGCACGTACGAAGTGCCGAGCGTGTCAGGGTCCGCGTCGAACACGTCCGGCCAGCCGCGGTCGGCCGGGAACTCCTGGACCAGGTCCCGGCCGTCGCGCACGGCGTCCCACAGTTCCTCGGGCGACTCCACGCCGCCGGGGAAGCGGCAGGCCATGGCGACCACGGCGATCGGCTCGCCGTGCCCGGCCTTCAGCGCCTCGTTCTCCCGCCGGAGCCGGTCGCGCTCCTCCAACAGCGTGCGAAGCGCCTGTTCGACCCGGCTCCCGCCGCCCGCCGCGCCGTCCGCGGATCGGTCCATGTCAGTTGCCTTTCTCGTCCAGAGCCAGATCGACCAGTGCGTCCAGGTCGAGGTCCGCGAACTCCTGCGCGCCGGTCTCGGCGCCGGCCGCCTGCTCGGGGATCGGCGCGTCCTGCGCCGGGCCGTCTCCGCCTCGCGGGCGCAGCAGATCCAGGACGTGCCGGCCCAGCTCGCGCGGTGTCGGATAGCTGAAGACCAGCGTGGACGGCAGGTGCAGTCCGGTCGAGGCCGCGAGCCGGTTGCCGAGTTCGACCGAGGTCAGCGAGTCGAACCCGAGTTGGTAGAACGCCTGGTCGGCCTCGACCGAGGCGCTGGAGGGGTGTCCGAGGACGATGGCGGTCTGTTCGCGGATCCACTCCAGCGCGAACGCCTCCGCCTCGGCCGGGGCCAGTCCGGACAGCCGGGCCGGCAGGTCGCCGGTGCGGTCGGCCGGGGCCGCCGCCGCGCGCGGACCGCCGCGGTCGGCGAGCTCGGCCAGGTCGCGCAGCAGCGGCGGGAGCTCGTCGCCGGTCCGGCCCCGGAGCACGGACAGGTCTAGCCGCGCCGGGACGAGCACCGGCTTGCCGACCGCGCAGGCCGCGTCGAACAGCGCCAGGGCCTCGGGGCCGGGCATCGCGCCGACACCGAGCCGCCGGATCCGCGCCTGGTCGGCCTGGCTCAGCCGCGCGGACATACCGCCGGGCTGCTCCCACCAGCCCCAGCACAGCGACGTGCCGGCCAGGCCGGAGGCCCGGCGCTGGGCCGCCAATCCGTCCAGGAAGGCGTTCGCCGCCGCGTAGTTCGCCTGGCCCGCACCGCCGAGGGTGCCGGCGAGCGCCGAGAACAGGACGAACGCCGACAAGTGGCGGTCGCGAGTCAGCTCGTGCAGATGGGCAGCGCCGCCGACCTTGGCGCGCAGCGCCTGCTCCAGGCTCTCAGCGCTCTGCGACTCGATCATCGCGTCGGCCACCTCGCCGGCCGCGTGCACGACCGCCGTCAGCGGCCACCGGCCGGGCAGGTCCGCGAGCAGCGCGGCCACGGCGTCCCGGTCGGCGACGTCGCACGCCGCCACGTGCACGGCCGCGCCTGCGGCCTCCAGGTCCGCCACAAGCTGCGCGACACCCTCGGCGGCGGCCCCGCGGCGGCTCGTCAGTATCAGAGAACGCACTCCGTGCTCTGCGACGAGGTGCCGCGCCACCAGCGAGCCCACCGCCCCGGTTCCGCCGGTGACCAGGACGGACCCGCCGCCGAAGCGCCCGCCGACCTCGAGCACGAGCTTGCCGACGTGCCGGCCCCGGCTCATCTCGCGGAACGCCGCGCGGGCGTCGGCGGCGTCCCGGATGGTGATCGGGTTCAGCTGCACCCGGCCGTCGGCGAACAGCTCCATCAGCTCGGAGAACAGCTCACGCAACGCGTCCGGGCCCGCTTCGAAGAGGTCGAAGGCCTGGTACCGGACGCCCGGATGATCGGCGGCCACCCGGTCGGCGTCGCGGATGTCGGTCTTGCCCATCTCGATGAAGTCGCCGCCCTCGGCGAGCAGCCCGAGCGAGGCGTCGACGTAGTCGTGCGCGAGGGAGTTCAGGACGACGTCGACGCCGTGGCTGTCGGTGGCGTCCAGGAACGCGGCCGCGAAGCCCAGATCCCGCGAGGACGCCAGATGCGTGTCGTCCAGCCCGAGGCCGCGCAGGATGGGCCACTTCGCCGGGCTCGCAGTCGCGTAGACCTCGGCGCCGGCGTGCTTCGCCAGTTGCACGGCGGCCATCCCGACGCCGCTGGCCGCGGCGTGGATCAGAATCCGTTGGCCCTTCTCAAGACGCATCGCGCGGAAGAGCGCGTAGTACGCGGTGAGGAAAGCGGTCGGCACGGACGCCGCCTCGGCGTGGTTCCAGCCGTCGGGGACCGGATGCAGCATCCGGTGATCGGCCACCGCGACCCGGCCGAAGGCACCGGTGAACGCGCCCATCACCCGGTCGCCGGGCACAAACCCGGTGACGCCGGGGCCGACCTCCAGGATCGTTCCGGAGCCCTCGCTGCCGATCCCGGCGTCGAAGGCCGTCCGGTCCACCAGGCCCAGGGCGATCGTGACGTCCCGGAAGTTGAGCCCGGCGGCCTGCACGGCGATGCGCACCTGCCCGCTCTCCAGCGGCGCCTCCACCTCGGGGCAGGCGACCCAGGTCAGGTTCTCCAGGGTGCCCTTGTCCGGGATGCCCAGCCGGTAGGCGCCGGCGGCCGGCGGCTCGATGCGGGACGCCGCAGGTGCGGCCGGCATCATCCGGGGCACGAGGAACTCCCCGGCGCGCACCGCGAGCTGGGATTCACCGCCGGCGAGCGCTTCGGGCACCCGGGACAGCGAAGTGTCCTGATCGTCGATGTCCAGCAGCCGGAACCGGCCGGGATGCTCGGTCTGCGCCGAGCGGATCAGGCCCCATACCGACGCGCCGGCAAGGCTCTCGACAACCTCCTCTCCCCCGGTGTCTAGGGCGAGCCGCGTGAGAACCACCAGGGTGGATGCGGCGAGCCGGTCTTCGGCGAGGAAGCGCTGGACCCATTCCAGTACCCGGGTGTCCGCCGCGCCGACCTCGGTAAGCGTGTCGGCGGCGGCAGTGGTGAAGCCGTCCAGGCACAGGACGACAAAACGCGGTGCGGTAACCGCGAGGAGTTCGTCGATGGCCCCGTGCACCGGGACCATCCCGCCGGCTGCCGCGCTGAGCCGGGCGGCCAGGCCGTCCTGCTTGCCGACGACTCCCCATTCCCCGGCGCGAGGTTCCTGGCCGCCACCCTCAAGCGGCCGCCACAGCACCTCGAACAGCGATCGTTCGTGCCCGTCGCGAGCCGAGCGCACCTGCGCGGCACTGGCCGGCCGGAACGTCAAGGCCTTGATCCGGGCGATCTCGCGGCCGTGCTCGTCGGCGATCAGCACCGCCACGACGCCTTCGCGGACCGGAGTGATCCGGGTCCGCACGCTCGCTCCGCCGCGCCCCGTCAGCCGCACCCCCGACCACGAGAACGGCATCCAGGCCTGGCCGTCGGCGCCGACGACGCCGCTGAACGCCACCGCGTGCAGCATCGCGTCGATCAGCGCCGGATGCAGCGCGAACCCGTCGGCCCTCGGGCTGTCCTCGACCGGGGGCAAGGTGGCCAGCGCGTACACGTCGTCGCGGTCGCGCCAGGCTTCGCGCAGTCCGCGGAAGCCCGGGCCATAGACGAAGCCCTTGTCGGCGAGAGAGTCGTAGAAGCCGTCGATGTCGAGCTGTTCGGCACCGGCCGGGGGCCAGGTCGCCAGCGGTCTCGACGCGTCGATCAGCACGGTCGCCGGCGGTGCGCTCGGCGACAGGCTTCCGGACGCGTGCCGGATCCAGCCGCCCACGGCCGGACCGTCCTGGCCGGAGCGCGAGTACACCTCCAGGGATCGGCGTCCTGCCTCGTCCGGAGCGCCGACGACGACCCGAACCCGCACATCGCCCGAGTCCGGCAGGATCAACGGAACGGCCAGGGAGAGTTCTTCGACGCCGCCGCACCCGACGAAGTCGCTCGCCCACAGCGCCAGGTCGAGGTAGGCCGTGGCCGGCACGACGACGGCGCCGAACACGGCGTGGTCGGCCAGCCAGCCGTGGGTCCGCACGGACCACAGGCCGGTGAACACCACCGCGTCGGAGTCGGGGTGGTCGACCACGGCACCGAGCAGCGGGTGCTCCGGAGCCGACAGACCGGCCGAGGCCACGTCAGCGCCGCCTCTGCGCGCCGAGGCGTCCAGCCAGAAGCGCTGCCGCTGGAACGGGTAGGTCGGCAGGCCGACCCGCCGGGCCGCCGGGAAGAGCGCGGGCCAGTCCACTGACACGCCCCTGACGTACACCCGGGCCAGCGCGTTGAGCAGGGCGTCAGCGGCCGGACGGTCTCGCCGCGAGGCCGACAGGACCTCCGCGCCCTCGACGCCGACGGCGGCGAAGGCCTCGGTGGCGAGGCTCGCGAGCGTCGAGCCCGGACCCACTTCGAGGAACACCTGCGCCCCGTCGGCACGCGCCGATTCCAGCGCGTCGAAGAAGCGCACCGGTTCGCGCAGGTGGCGCACCCAGTGCTCGACGGAGGTCAGCTCCTCGGCCGTGGCCTCCCGGCCGAGCAGTGTCGAGACGATCGGGATCGCCATCTCCCCGGCCTGGAGACTGCCGACCGAAGCCGCGAAATCATCCACGATCCGGTCCATGAGCGGGGAGTGGAAGGCGTGGGCGACCTTGAGCGGGGTCGCCGTGATGCCCTCGGCGACCAGCCGTTCCCGCAGGTCGGCGATTTCCTCGCGCGCCCCTGAGACCACCACCGACTCCGGACCGTTGACGGCGGCCAGGCCGATCTGCTCGCCGGATTCGATCACGGCGGCCACGACCTGCTCCGAGGCCCGCACCGCCAGCATCGCGCCCGGCTCGCCGATCCCCTGCATGAGCCGGCCCCGGACGGACACGAGCCGGGTGGCGGAGGCCAGGTCGAGGACCCCGGACACGTGGCAGGCCGCGATCTCGCCGATGGAGTGGCCGATCAGGCAGTCCGGCTGCGGACCGTAGGACGTCACCAGCCGGAACAGGGCGGCCTGGAGCGCGAACAGCGCCGGCTGCGCGATGTCGGTCCGCTCGCGGTCGGCGTCCGCGAGCTCGTCGGCCAGGAGCAGCGGCCTCAGCGCGAAGGGCAGGTGGGCGTCGAAGCTTTCGCAGACCTCGTCGAGGCTCCGCGCGAAGATCGGGAACTCGTCGTACAGCTGCCGGGCCAGGCCGCCCCACGGCGTTCCCTGCCCGGGGAACAGAAAGACGGAGTCCCCAAGCCGGCCGGCGACACCGCGCACCACCCCGGCGGACTCGGCGCCGTCGCGCAGCGACGCCAGAGCGCTGACCATCTCGTCGCGGTCACGCCCCAGCACCACGGCGCGGTGTTCGAGCCGGGCCCGGCCCGACGCCAGGGACCATCCGACGTCGGCGAGGTCTGATCCGGGATCAGCGGCCGGCCTCGCCAGCCCGGCCGCCTGCGCACGCAGGGAGTCCTCCGACCGCGCCGACACGACCCAGGGCACCGGCCGGCCGGACCGGTCCGACACCGGATCCGCGGCGGCGGGCCCGGCGGACCCGGCGGACACCGGCGCCGGCGCCGTCTGCTCGGGAGCCTCCTCCAGAATCAGGTGCGCGTTCGTGCCGCTCACCCCGAACGAGGACACCCCGGCCCGCCGCGGCCGGCCGTCGGTCCGCGGCCAGTCGCGTGCCTGTCCGAGCAGGCGCACCGCGCCGGCGGTCCAGTCCACGTGCGGCGTCGGCGCGTCCAGGTGCAGCGTTCTGGGCAGGGTGCCGTGCCGCATGGCCATGACCATCTTGATGACGCCCGCCACGCCCGCCGCGCACTGGGGGTGCCCGATGTTGGACTTGATCGCGCCCACCCACAGCGGCCGGTCGGCCGGCCGGCCCTGGCCGTAGGCGGCGATCAGTGCCTGCGCCTCGATGGGGTCGCCCAGCGTGGTCCCGGTGCCGTGCGCCTCGACCGCGTCCACCTCGGCCGCCGAGAGGCGGGCGTTGATCAGGGCCCTGCGGATGACGCGCTGCTGGGAGGGGCCGTTGGGGGCGGTCAGGCCGTTGCTGGCGCCGTCCTGGTTCACCGCCGAGCCCCGGACCAGCGCGAGCACCGGGTGCCCGTTGGCGCGCGCGTCCGACAGGCGTTCCAGCAGCACCAAGCCCACGCCCTCGCCCCAGCTCGTGCCGTTGGCGGCGTTCGCAAAGGGCTTGCAGCGGGCATCCGGCGCCAGCCCGCGCTGGCGGCTGAACTCGACGAACACGTCCGGCCGGGCCATCACCGTCACGCCGCCGGCCAGGGCCAGCGAGCACTCGCCGGCGCGCAGCGCCCGGGCCGCCAGGTGCATGGTCACCAGCGACGACGAGCACGCGGTGTCCACCGTGACGGCCGGTCCCTCAAGACCCAGCACGTAGGAGACGCGCCCGGAGGCGATCGCGGTCGAGGTCCCGGTCCCCAGGTAGCCCTCCAGCGCTTCCGGCGCCTCGTGCAAACGCAGGCCGTAGTCCTGGTGCGCGATGCCCACGAAGACCCCCGTGCGGCTGCCGCGCAGCGCCGACGGATCGATCCCGGCCCGCTCGATCGCCTCCCACGACGTCTCCAGCAGCAGCCGCTGCTGCGGATCCAGCGCCGTCGCCTCGCGCGGGCTGATCTCGAAGAAGGCCGGGTCGAACTCGTCGGCGTCGTGCAGGAAGCCGCCCTCGCGCACGTAGGTCTTGCCGTGCGCGCCCGGCTCCGGCGCGTAGAGCTCCTCGACGTCCCAGCCGCGGTTGCGCGGGAAGCCGGAGATCGCGTCGCGCTCGGCGAGCAGCAGCTCCCACAGATCCTCCGGCGAGCGCACGCCGCCGGGATAGCGGCAGCTCATGCCGACGATCGCGATCGGCTCGCGGGAGCTCTCAGCGAGCGCGGACAGGTCGGCGTTCGCTCTGCGCAGGCGTTCGTTCTCCTTCAGAGACGCGCGCAACGCCTCAACGACAGCATCGTTCGACTCCGCCATCATGACCTCCGCGTCTCGTCGGGAACGTCGTTCTTCATCGCCATGCGCACCAGGTCCTCGACGCCCATGTCGTCCAGCGAGGGACCGTCGTCGGCCGGCGCCGGGGCCGGGCCGGACGACGCCTCGGAGCCGTCGGCCGGAGCGCGCCCGGCCAGGCTCAGCAGCGGCTCCAGCAGCCCCGCCGCCCGCAGCCGGGCCGGCGGGATCGACAGCATCAGGGCCCGCAGTTCGGCGTCGTCCACCTCCGGGGCCGCCGCGCCGAGGTCGCCGCCAACGGCGCCCTGCTGCGGGAACAGCTCGGCCCGCAGGTAGCGCGCGGCGGCCACCGGCGTCGGGTGGTCGAACAGCAGCGTGGCCGGCAGCGGCAGCCCGGTCGCCCGGCGCAGCCGGTTGCGCAGCTCCACCGAGGTCAGGGAGTCGAAGCCGGCCAGGCTGAACGCCTGCTCGGCGCCGATCTCGTCCGGCCCGGCCAAGCCCAGGACCGCCGCGGCGTGCGCGCGGACCGCCCCGACGAGGGCGTCCGCCACCTTGCGTTCGGGCAGTTCCTTCAGACGGGCCGTCAGGTCGCCCTCCGGCGCGCCGTCGGCCTCGCCGTCCGCGGTGCCCCCGGCCAGGAAGGCGGTCTCGGGCAGGTCGGCGATGAGCCGGCTGGGACGAGCCGCGACGAAGGCCGGCGCGAAGTCCTCCCACCGGACCTCGGCGACCATGACCTGGGTCTCCTGCCGGGCCAGCGCGGCGGCCAGCGCCGCCACCGCCGTCCGCGGCGCCATCGGCGGCAGCCCTCTGCGCCGCAGGCGGTCGTCGACCTCGTCGGTGACCAGGCCGCCGCCGCCCCAGGAGCCCCAGGCCACGGCGGTCGCGGCCAGCCCGGCCGCGCGCCGGGTCCGGGCCAGCGCGTCGAGGAAGGCGTTGGCGGCGGCGTAGCCGGCCTGCCCGCCGTTGCCCAGGACGCCGACGGCGGAGGAGAACAGCACGAAGGCGTCCAGATCCAGATCCGCGGTGGCCTCGTGCAGCGCCGTGGCGGCGGCCACCTTGGGCCTGAGCACCAACTCCAGGTCCTCGACGGTCAGGGCGTCCAGCGTCCGGTCCGCCAGCGCGCCGGCGCCATGGAACACGGCGGTCAGCGGATGCTCCGGCGGGACCGACGCCAGCAGTTCCCGCAGCGCGTCCCGGTCGGCGACGTCGACCGCCGCCACGGTCACCCGCGACCCGAGCGCCGTCAGCTCCGCCTTCAGCTCGGTGATGCCGGGCGTGTCCTCGCCGCGCCGGCCGGCCAGCAGCAGGTGCGGCGCCCCGGCCCGGGCCAGCCAGCGGCTGACGTGCGCACCGACCGCGCCGGCGCCGCCGGTCACCAGCACCGTCCCGGTGGGGCGCCAGTCCGGCACCGGCGCCTCGCCCAGGGGGGCCCGGGCCAGCCGTCGGCCGAAGACCCCTGAGGTGCGCACCGCCACCTGGTCCTCCCCCAGGCGATCGGTTCCGGCGCCGGCCCCGGCGAGCACCGCGCACACCAGGTCCGCGGCCCGCGCGTCCAGCCCGGCGGGCACGTCCACCAGCCCGCCCCAGCTCTCCGGCCGCTCCAGCGCCACCACCTGGCCCAGGCCCCAGATCTGGGCCTGCAGCGGGTTGGCGACGGAGTCGGCGGTCCCGATGGCCACCGCCTCGCTCGTCAGACACCACAGCGGGGCTTGGACGTCCATCCGGTCCAGCGCCTGCACCAGGGCGAGCGTTCCGGCCAATCCCGCCGAGACGGGTTCGTACGCATCCCTCAGGCCCTCGTCGGTGAGCGCCACCAGGGACAGCACACCGGTGAGCCCGTCCACGGCCTCGCCCACGCCCTCGGCGATCAGAGCATCGAGTCGCCGGGTGATCACCCGCGCACCGCGCCGTTCCAGTGCTTCGAGCAGCGTCGCCGCCACGGAGCCGGAGGCGACGTCCTGCGGGACGACCACCAACCAGGTACCGCCGTCCAGGTCCGGCGCGGCGCCGTTCCCCAGGCCGGTCAACGGTTTCCACGTCATGCGGTAGCGCCACGTTTCCATCCGGGAACGCTCCAGCCGCCGTCGCCGCCACCCGGACATGGCCGTGAGCACGGCCGGAAGACCGGAGTCCGCGGCCTCGTGCTTGCCGTCCACGGCGCCGAGCCCCAGGGTGGCGGTCAGCGCGTCCAGGTCCTCGCTCTCGACCGCGTGCCAGAACTCTGCCTCGGCCGGGTCCGCAGCGCCTCCGGCCGCAGCAATGGTGGCCCGGCCGCTGCTTTCGAGCAGCCAGTAACGCTGGTGCTGGAAGGCGTAGGTCGGCAGGTCGAGGCGGACCGGCCGGGTCGCGGGATAGAAGCCGGACCAGTCCACGGCGGCGTGGGTTCCGGCGGTGGCCAGCGAGGTGAGCACGCGCTCCCAGCTGTCGTCGTCACGGCGCAGCGTGCCGGTGACAGCGGTCTCGACGCCGTCGGCGTGCCGCTCGAGCGTCTCCTCCACCGCGCTGGTGAGCACCGGATGCGGGCTGACCTCGACGAACAGCGTGTGTCCGGTGTCGAGCAGGGCGTGGGTGGCGCCCTGGAAGTCGACCGTGTTGGCCAGGTTCTCGTACCAGTACTCGGCGTCCATCACCGTCGTGTCGGCCATCGGCGCGCCGACCAGGCCGGCCACCGTGGAGTAGAACGCGACCGCCGCCGGACGCGGCCGGATCGGGGCCAGCACCTCCAGCAGTTCCTCGCGCAGCTCCCGCACCTGCGCGGAGTGCGCGGCGAAGTCCACGCCCGGCAGCTCCCAGCGCATCATCCGGGCCTTGCGGAGCGCGGCGTTCAACTCGGCCATCGCGGACACCGAGCCGGACACCGTCACCGTGGCCGGGCCGTTGACCGCGGCCATCGACAGGCTGCCGTCCCCGGCGTCGAGCATCGCCCGCACCCGCTCCTCGGGCGCGAGCACGGTCAGCATCCGGCCGAGCCCGCGCAGCCGGATCAGGGCCCTGCTGCGCAGTGCGACGAGCCGCGCCGCGTCCTCCAACGACAGCACCCCGGCGATGTGCGCGGCGGCGATCTCCCCCTGCGAGTGACCCACCACCGCATCCGGCGTCACACCCAGCGACTCCCAGAGCCGGGCCAGCGACACCATGACCGCCCACAGCGCGGGCTGCACGACATCGACCCGTTCCAACTCAGCCGCCTGCGACAGGGCCTCGATCAGGTCCCAGCCGGTGAACGGTTCCAAAGCCGCCGCACAAGCCCGCATCGACTCGGCGAACACCGGCGAGGAATCCATCAGCTCGACACCCATGCCGACCCACTGCGATCCCTGACCGGGGAACACGAACACCGTCTTGCCCGACCGGGCCGGGACCGTACCGGTCACCACGTGGGCCGAAGGATCACCGGCGGCCAGCGCCGCCAGGCCGCCGCGGAAGTCCGCCGGCTCCCGCCCGATCACCACGGCCCGGTGGTCGAAGGCCGACCGCCGCACCAGCGCGTGACCGACCTGCGCGGGTGTCGACTCCGGGTGCGCGTCGAGGTGGTCCAGCAACCGCCGTGCCTGGTCGGCCAGCGCCGCCGACGACTTCGCCGACACCGGCCACGGCAGCGCCCCGTCGGTCGCCACCGCGGCCACCGCGACCGGCAGCTCCGGCGCGCGCCGGTCGGCCGCGTCCGCGTCCGCCGGATCCGGGCCCTGCTCGATGATCACGTGCGCGTTGGTGCCGCTGACGCCGAACGAGGACACCCCGGCGCGGCGCGGCCGACCGGTGTCCGGCCAGTCGCGCGAGCCCGTCAGCAGCTCGACGGCGCCGGCCTCCCAGTCGACGTGCGGGGTCGGGGCGTCGACGTGCAGCGTCCTGGGCAGCTGCCCGTGCCGCATGGCCATGACCATCTTGATCACGCCGCCGACGCCGGAGGCGGCCTGGGTGTGGCCGATGTTCGACTTCAGCGACCCCAGCCACAGCGGCCGGTCCTCGGGACGGTCCTGGCCATACGTGGCGATCAGCGCCTGCGCCTCGATCGGGTCCCCTAGGGTGGTCCCGGTGCCGTGCCCCTCGACCGCGTCGATCTCGTCGGCGGCCAGCCCGGAGTTGGCCAGGGCCTGGCGGATCACTCGCTCCTGCGAAGGACCGTTCGGCGCTGTCAGACCGTTGCTGGCGCCGTCCTGGTTCACCGCCGAACCCCGCACCACGGCCAGCACCTCGTGGCCGTTCTTGCGCGCGTCGGACAGACGCTCCAGCAAAAGCAGCCCGACGCCCTCGCCCCAGCCGGCACCGTCGGCGGCGGCCGCGAAGGACTTGCACCGGCCGTCGGCGGACAGGCCGCGCTGCCGGCTCATCTCGGTGAACAGGCCCGGCGTCGCCATGACGGTGACGCCGCCGGCCAGCGCCAGCGAGCACTCGCCGCTGCGCAGCGCCTGCGCGGCCAGGTGGATCGCCACCAGTGAGGAGGAGCAGGCGGTGTCGACGGTCACGGCCGGGCCTTCGAACCCGAAGGTGTAGGAGACGCGGCCGGAGGCGACGCTGCCCGCGCTGCCGTTGCCGACGTAGCCCTGGAGTTCCTCCGGCACGGAGCTCAGGCGGCTGCCGTAGTCGCCGTACATGACGCCGGCGAAGACCCCGGTCGGGGTCGCCCGGAGGCTCGCCGGGTCGATACCGGCGTGTTCGAGGGTTTCCCAGGCGACTTCGAGCAGGAGGCGCTGCTGGGGGTCCATGGCCAGGGCCTCGCGCGGGCTGATGCCGAAGAAGGCCGGGTCAAAGGCGGCCGCGTCGTAGAGGAACGCGCCGCGCGAGGTGTAGGACTTGCCCGGCTTCCCCGGCTCCGGGTCATACAGCGCCTCGATGTCCCAGCCTCGATCAGCCGGGAACTCCGCGACGGCGTCGGTCTCGGAGGCCACCAGGCTCCACAGGTCTTCCGCGGAGCGCACGCCTCCCGGGTACCGGCATCCCAGCGCCACGATGGCGATCGGCTCATCGGCCGCAGCCGCGGCAACGGCCGGCAGGGCCTTCGGCGCCGAGCCGGCTGCCGGGCCGATCATGCTGGCGAGATGGGCGGCCACCTGCCGCGGGGTCGGATGGTCGAAGATCAGCGTCGCGGACAGCCGCAGGCCGGTGGCGGCGTTGAGCCGGTTGCGCAGCTCGACCGCGGTGAGCGAGTCGAACCCGAAGTCCCGGAACGCCTGGTCGGTCGGGACGGTGTCCGGGGTGGAGTGGCCCAGGACGACGGCGACGGTGGTGCGAACGATGGTCAGCAGAGCGTCTTCGGCCTCGGCGGGAGACAGCCCCGCCAGACGGTCGCGGACGCCACCGCCACCGGACCCGGCCTCGGCAGCACGGCGCATCGGCGCGCGGACGAGGCCTCGCAGCAGGGTCGGAAGAGTGCCGTTCTCCGACTGCGTGCGCAGCATCGCCGGGACGATCCGCGCCGGGACCAGGCAAGCGGCACCCGCGCGCCGCGCGGCGTCGAACAGCGCCAGGCCTTCCTGCGCGGTGACCGGCTCGACGCCCAGCCGGGACAGACGCGCCACCTGCGCGTCGTCCAGGTGCCCGGTCATGCCGCTGCGCTCAGACCACTGACCCCAGGCCAGCGAAACAGCCGGCAGCCCTTCGGCGCGGCGGCGCTCGGCCAGCGCGTCCAGGAAGACGTTCGCCGCCGCGTAGTTGGCCTGACCCGGATTGCCGAGCACACCGGCCAGCGACGAGAACATCACGAACTCGGTCAGATCGCTGTCCCGGGTCAGCTCGTGCAGGTTCCAGGCCGCGTCCGCCTTCGGACGCAGCACCCGGTCCACGCGCTCGGCGGTCAACGATGTCAGGACACCGTCGTCCAGCACCCCGGCGGCGTGCACCACGGCGGTCAGCGGATGCTCGCTCGGAATCGCGGCCACGACCGCGGCCAAGGCGTCGCGGTCGGCGGCATCGCAGGCGGCGAGCGTCACTCCGACGCCGAGCCCGGCCAGCCCGGCGGCCAGCTCCGACGCACCGGGGGCATCCGCACCCCGCCGACTGACCAGCACGACATGGCCGATGCGGCCGGCCTCGGCGTAGTGGCGTGCGAGTAAGCCGCCGAGGGTTCCGGTGCCGCCGGTGATCAGTACCGTGCCGCCCTCGATCAGCTCCGGTGCGCTCGGCTCAGAGTCGGTGTTGGAGTCGGTGTTGGAGTCAGAGCCGGGCCGGGCCGCCCGAACAAGGCGGGGAACGTAGAGCCGCTGGCTGTCACCACTGCGCACAGCCAGCTGTGGCTCGGCGCTCGCCAACGCCGCTCCAAGAGGCATGGAGGCGTCGTCGAGGTCGATCAGGGTGAAGCGGTCAGGGTTCTCACTCTGTGCCGCACGCAGCAGGCCCCAAGCAGCGGCACCGGCAAGGCCGGGTGACTCGGCATCGGGATCGACCGCGACCGCTCCCTTGGTGAGAAACACCAGACGGCTGCCAGCCAGCCGCTCCTCGGCCAGCCAGCTCTGCGACAGGTCCAACGCATACTGGACGGCGGCACGTGTGGCGGCCGGAACGTCCCCGTCAGCGTCGGACAACTCCAGCAAACCCGTGGCAACGACCAGGTCGGGAACGCCGGCGGTGGCGTCGGCCAGCAGCGCGGCCAGGTCCTGGTGGCTCGTGATCGCAGCGTGGTCGGGCAGGTCGCCTTCCACGACCGGAGTAGCCGTCCAAGCCACCCGGAACAGGCGATCATCCGTCGCCAGCGCGACCGTCAGCTGCCCGGCGGGAAGCGGCCGCACGGCCAGCGACCCCACCTCGGCGACCGCGCGCCCGTCCGGATCGGCGAGCTGCACGCTCAGCGTCCCGGCGTCGGGGCGGGCGATCCGCACGCGCAAGGACCGGGCACCGACGGCGTGGAGCCGGACGTCGGACCAGGCGAAGGGCAGCAGCACCTCCTCGGCTCCGGCGACCGCGATCGGGTGGAGCGCGGCGTCGAACAGCACCGGATGGATGCCGTAGGCGTCGGTGCCGGCGTCGGTGTCGGCGAGGTCGGCCGGCAGGCTCACCTCGGCGAAGAGGGTTCCGGTGTCCGAGTCGCCGAGCCGCCAAGCCGCGGTCAGGCCCCGGAAGGCCGGGCCGTAGTGGTAGCCGAGGTCGGCGAGGTGGTCGTAGAGGTCTGCGACGGACACCGGGGCCGCACCGGCCGGAGGCCAGACCGACGTCCCGGCCCACGCGTCCCAGTCCGGCGCAGCAGCTTCCTGCGACGTGAGCGCACCGGTGGCATGACGGGACCACGGCGCGTCGGATTCGGCGTCGCTCAGACGGGAGTGGATGGCCAGGGTCCGGCGGCCGTCGCCGTCGGCGGCGGCCACGTGCACCTGGAGCTGGAGACCGCCGCCGGCGGGAAGCGTGAGCGGCGCCTCGATGGCGAGGTCTGCCACGCACGGGGCGCCGGAGGCCTGGCCGGCGTGCAGGGCCAGCTCGACGAACGCCGTGCCGGGCAGCAGCACGGTGCCGTGGACGGCGTGGTCGGTCAGCCAGGGCTGGTCGCGCGGCGACAGGCGGCCGGTGAACAGGTGGCCCTCGCCGTCGGCGAGGTCGACGGCCGCACCGAGCAGACCGTGGCCGGCCGAGTGCAGCCCGACGGCCTCGGGGTCCGTGCCGGCGGTGGGCCGGATCCAGTAGCGCTCGCGCTGGAAGGGGTAGGTGGGCAGGTCCAGGGCGTCGGGGTGGGTGCCGGGGTAGAAGGCGGCCCAGTCCACGGCGGTGTGCGTTCCGGCGGTGGCGAGCGAGCCCAGCACGCGCTGCCAGCTGTCGTCGTCGCGGCGCAAAGTGCCGGTCACCGCGACCGAATACTCCTCAGCGGTTTCCTGCACCACACCGGTCAGCACCGGATGCGGGCTGGCTTCGATGAACAAGGTGTGGCCGTCATCGAGCAGAGCGCGCGTCGCAGCGTGGAAGTCGACCGTGCTGGCCAGGTTGTCGTACCAGTACTCGGCGTTCATCACCGTCGAGTCGGCCACCGGTTCACCGACATGGCCGGCCACCGTGGAGTAGAACGCCATCGTCGCCGGACGCGCCTGGACCGGAGCCAGCAGGTCCAGCAACTCGTCATGCAGGACCTGCACCTGCGAGGTGTGCGAGGCATAGTCCACCGGGATGCGCCGGGCCCGAATGCCTTCTGCCTCGCAGTGGATCAGCAACTCGTCGACGGCCGCGATCTCGCCGGCCACGACAGTCGACGACGGCCCGTTCACCGTCGCGACAGCAAACCGCGCCGACCAGCGAGCGATCAGCTCCTCGGCATCGACAGCCGGGAGCGGCACCGACACCATCCCGCCCTGTCCGGCAATACCCGCAAGTGACTTCGACCGCAGCGCCACGATACGAGCGGAATCCTCCAGCGACAAGACACCGGCGATGTGCGCGGCGGCGATCTCTCCCTGCGAGTGACCGACCACCGCGTCCGGCGTGATGCCCAGCGACTCCCACAGGCGTGCCAGCGACACCATCACCGCCCACAACGCAGGCTGCACCACATCGACGCGATCAAGATCGCCAGACAGCGCCTCGATCAGCTCCCAGCCGGTAAACGGCTCCAGAGCCGCCGCACAAGCCCGCATCGATTCCGCGAACACCGACGACGAGCGCATCAGCTCGACACCCATGCCCACCCACTGCGAACCCTGCCCCGGGAAGACAAAGACCGTCTTGCCGGGCTCCGCGAGCGCCTTGCCGGTCACGACGTTGACGGCAGGGTCACCGATGGCCAGCGCCGCCAGCCCACCGCGGAACTCTCCCGGCTCCCGACCGACCACGACCGCTAGGTGCTCGAATACCGAACGCCCCAGCAGCGCATGCCCCACCTGCGACGGCGCCAGCTCCGGACGGGCATCGAGATGGTCCAGCAGCTGCCGCGCCTGCTCCGCCAGCGCCGCCGGCGACTTCGCCGACACCACCCACGGCAGCACCCCGCCGGTCGCCACCCGCGGTACGGGCACCTCCGGCAGCTCAGCGTCCTGCGGCGCCTGCTCGACGATCACGTGCGCGTTGGTGCCGCTGATGCCGAACGAGGAGATCCCGGCACGGCGCGGGTGGCCGGAATCGGGCCACGCCCGACTCTCGGTCAGCAGCTCCACAGCGCCCGCCGACCAGTCGACGTGCGAGCTCGGGGCGTCCACGCGCAGCGTCATCGGCAACGTCTCGTGCTGGAGCGCCATCACCATCTTGATCACGCCGGCCACACCCGCGGCCGCCATCGTGTGGCCGATGTTCGACTTCAGCGACCCCAGCCACAGCGGCCGGTCCTCGGGTCGGTTCTGGCCGTAGGTGGCGAGCAGCGCCTGGGCCTCGATCGGGTCCCCGAGTGTCGTGCCGGTGCCGTGTCCTTCAACAGCGTCGACTTCGTCCGGGGTGAGCCGGGAGTTGGCCAGCGCCTGCCGGATCACCCGCTCCTGCGACGGGCCGTTAGGCGCGGTCAGACCATTGCTGGCGCCGTCCTGGTTGACCGCGCTCCCCCGCACCACGGCCAGCACCTGGTGGCCGTTCTTCCGTGCGTCGGACAGGCGTTCCAGCAGCAGAACGCCGACGCCTTCACCCCAGCCGGTTCCGTCGGCCGCCTCGGCGAACGCTTTGATCCGGCCGTCGGCAGCCAGCCCGCGCTGCCGGCTGAACTCGGTGAACAGCCCCGGTGTGGCCATCACCGACACGCCACCGGCCACCGCCAGGGAACACTCTCCCTGGCGCAGCGCCTGCGACGCCTGGTGCAGCGCCACCAACGACGACGAACACGCCGTGTCCACCGTGATCGCAGGCCCCTCCAACCCCAGGAAGTAGGCCAGCCGCCCCGAGATCACGCTGGTCGTCCTGCCGGTCAGCACGTAGCCGTCGAACCCGGGCGTGGTCATCGACCCGTAGTCCTGCGCCACCGCGCCGATGAACACACCGGCCTGGCTGCCGCGCACCGACTCTGGACGGATTCCCGCGCGTTCGAACGCCTCCCACGCGACCTCCAGCAACAGCCGCTGCTGCGGATCCATCGCCGTCGCCTCACGCGGACTGATCCCGAAGAAGCCCGCGTCGAAATCGGCCGCGTCGTAGAGGAAGCCGCCCTCACGCGCATACGTCTTACCCGGCCGGTCGGGATCAGGGTCGTACAACCCCTCCACATCCCAGCCCCGGTCGGTCGGCATCTCTCCGATCGCCTCAGTGCCGGACACCACGAGGTCCCACAGCTGCTCGGGCGACCCGACGCCGCCGGGCAGCCGCACCCCGACACCCACGATCGCCACCGGCTCGTCGAGCGCGACGGCAGCCGCCGTCGGCTCCGCGACAGGCGTCGTATCGCCAAGCACCTCGCCGCGCAGATACCGGGCCATCAGCGCCGGCGTGGGGTAGTCGAACACCGCCGTCGCCGACATCCGCACATCGATCACCGCGGTCAGCCGGTTGCGCAGCTCCACCGCCGACAACGAGTCGAACCCCAGCTCCCGGAACGCACTGTCCGGCCGGATCTGATCCGGCACCGCGTGCCCCAGCACCGTCGCCGCATGGGCCCGCACCAGATCCAGCAACTCACGCTCGACATCCGCCGCCGACTTCCCGGCGTACTTGCGACCCGCCGCCGCACCACCGCCGGCAGCCGCGACCCGCCGCACCGCCCGCGACGGCACCAGCGCCCTAAGCACCACCGGCACCGAGCCCGCATCCGAACCCTGAGCCCGGGCCAACCGCGCCACGTCGACCCGCGCCGGGACCACCGTCGGCTCGTCAAGCGCGACGGCCGCGTCGAACAGCGCCAGGCCGTCCTGCGACGGCAACGGCAGCAGCCCGAACCGGCCGAACCGAGCCAGGTCCTCCCGGTCCACGTCCCCGGTCATAGCACTGCGCTGCTCCCACAAACCCCAAGCGAGCGAGGTGGCCGCCAGCCCTTGCCCGCGCCGATACTCGGCCAGGGCGTCCAGGTAGACGTTCGCCGCGGCGTAATTCCCCTGGCCGGGGCTGCCAAGAACACCGGCCATCGAGGAGAACAGCACGAACTCCGCCAGATCAGCGTCCCGAGTCACCTCGTGCAGGTTCCAGGCCGCGTCCGCCTTCGGACGGAACACCCGGTCGACGCGCTCAGCCGTCAGCGACGTCAGCAGGCCGTCGTCCAGCACGCCCGCGGCGTGCACGACCGCCGTCAGCGGATGCCCGCTCGGAATCGCGGCCACCACGGCCGCCAACGCGTCACGGTCCGCCGCGTCGCAGGCGGCGAACGTCGTGCCCACGCCGAGTCCGGCCAGTTCGACGGCCAGCTCCGACGCGCCGGGCGCATCAGCGCCACGCCGGCTGACCAGCACGACATGACCGGCCCGACCGGTCTCGGCGTAGTGCCGCGCGAGCAGCCCACCGAGCGTCCCGGTGCCACCGGTGATCAGCACCGTGCCCCGCGGGTCCGGCGCCGGCGGCATGGTCAGCACCAGCTTGCCGACGTGCCGGGCCTGGCTCATGAAGCGGAACGCCTCGGGCGCGCGCCGGATGTCGGACGCGCGGACCGGCAACGACCGCAGCGTCCCCGCCTCGAACAGCGCCAGCAGCTCGCGAAGCATCTCGGCGATCCGGTCCGGACCGGCCTCCATCAGGTCGAAGGCGCGGTAGTGCACTCCGGCGTGCTGCTGCGCGATCTGCCCGGGGTCGCGGACGTCGGTCTTGCCCATCTCGATGAACCGCCCGCCGCGCGGCAGCAGCCGCAGCGAGGCGTCCACCAGCTCGCCGCTGAGCGAGTCCAGGACGACGTCCATCCCGGCGCCCGCGGTGGCGGCGCCGAAGCGGCTCTCGAACTCGGCCGTGCGCGAGGAGGCGATGTGCTCGTCGTCAAGTCCGGCCGCGCGCAGCACGTCCCACTTTCCCTCGCTCGCGGTGCCGTAGACGTCGGCACCCAGATGCCGCGCCAGCTGCACGGCGGCCATGCCCACGCCGCCGGCCGCCGCGTGCACCAGCAGCCGCTCGCCGGACCGCAGCCCGGCCAGGTCGGTGAGCGCGTACAGCGCGGTGAGGAAGACCGTGGTAGCCGAGGCGGCCTGTTCGAAGTCCCAGGCGGCGGGGACCGGCGCGACCAGGCGGCGGTCCACCACCGCCAGCGGCCCGAAGGAGCCGGGGATCAGGCCCATGACCCGGTCGCCGACCGCCAGGTCCGCGACCGCCGACCCGGCCTCCACGACGGTGCCCGCGCCCTCGTTGCCCATCGACGCGGCGCCCGGATACATACCGAGGGCGATGAGCACGTCGCGGAAGTTCAGCCCGGCCGCGCGCACCGCGACCCGGACCTCGTGCGGCAGCAGCGGCCGGACCGCGTCGGGCGCGGGGACCAGCGACAGCGCGTCCAAGGTGCCGGGCGCCGCCGCGTCCAGCCGCCAGGGCGCCTGCCCGGACGGCGGTGTCAGCACGCTGCCGGACGCGGCCCGGGCCAGCCGCGGCACCAGCAGCTCGCCGGCGCGGATCGCGAACTGCGGCTCACCGCCGGCCAGCACGGTCGGCAGAGCCTGGAGGGAGCGCTCGTCCGCGTCGAGATCGACGAGAACGAACCGCCCCGGATTCTCGGCCTGGGCCGAGCGCAGCAGACCCCACAGCGGCGCGGTGCTCAGATCGGGCTGGCGGGTGTCACCGGCCGCCACGGCACCGCGGGTGACCACCGCCAGGCGCATGCCCTCGAACCGCTCGTCGCCGAGCCACGCCTGGACCAGTGCCAGGGCCTTGAGCAGCTCGCCGTGCGCCGAGTCGCCGGAGAAGGCGGCCAGGACGAAGTCGTGTCCGGCGGCGGCATCGAGCTCGGCCAGGTCCGCGTACCGGATCGCCGCGACGCCGCCAAGACCGAGCCCGTCCTCGCCGACCAGCGCCACCGAGACCTCGGCCGCCTCCGGCACCGGCCGCCCCACCCACTCCATCCGGAACAGCGCATCGCGCATACCGCCGAGCCGATCGGCCTCGACCGGCCGCAGCGCCAGCGACCCGACCGAGGCGACCGGCGCACCATCGGCATCGGCGACGTCCACCCGGAGCGCGTCGCGGCCCCTGGCGGCCAGCCGTACCCGCACGCTCGTCGCGCCGGTCGCATGCAGCCGCACATCCGTCCAGGAGAACGGCAGCCGCAGCGGCTCATCCTCGCCGCCGGTCACCAACGCCGCGTGCAAAGCAGCATCGAGCACTGCGGGATGGATCCCGAAAGCAGCCGCCTCGGCATGCCGATCCGCCGCCAGCCGCACCTCGGCGAACACCTCATCGCCCCGACGCCACACCGCCTGCAAGCCCTGGAACGCCGGACCGTACTCATAGCCGGCCGCAGCCAGCCACGGATACCAACCGCCATCCGGCACCGGAACCACAGTCGCCCCGCTCGGCGGCCACTGGCGCGCGTCCCACGGCGACTCCGTGCCGCCGGCGGCCAGCACACCGGTGGCGTGCGGCACCGATACCCCGGTCGCCCCGGTCAACGGCCACTCGCGCGCGTCCCACGGCGACTTCGAAGCACCGGCGGCCAGCACACCAGTGGCGGGCGGCACCGGAACCCCGGTCGCCCCGGTCAACGGCCACTCGCGCGCGTCCCACGGCCGCTCCGCGCCACCGGCGGCCAGCACACCGGTGGCGTGACATGTCCAAGGCGAACCAGCCACCGCACCGCCGGGCCGCGAGTGAATCCCCACCACGCGCCGGCCGGCCTCGTCGGGCTCTCCGACCTCGACCCGCAGCTGCACCTCGCCGGCCGCGGCCAGCGCCAGCGGCGCCTGCAGCGTCAGCTCCTCCACCAGGTCGGCGCCGACCTCGTCACCCGCGCGCAGCGCCAGCTCCACGAAGGCCGTCCCCGGCAACAGAACGCTACCGGCCACCGCGTGATCGGCCAGCCACGCCTGCGAAGAAAGCGCCAACCGGCCGGTCAGCACCACACCGTCGGAACCCGCCAGCTCCACCACCGCACCGAGCAGCGGATGCTCGCCCGCGGCCTGGCCGGTCGCCACCGCCGACCCGACACCCTCCGACGCCGGCAGCCAGAAGCGCTCACGCTGGAACGGATACGTCGGCAGGCCGAGAGCGTCGGGGTGAGTACCGGGGTAGAAGCCGGCCCAGTCCACGGCGGTGTGGGTCGCGGCCGTGGCCAGCGATGCCAGCAGCCGCTCCCAGCTGTCGTCGTCGCGGCGCAAAGTGCCGGTGACCGCGACCGCGAACTCTTCGGCGGTCTCCTGCACCGCACCGGTCAGCACCGGATGCGGGCTGGCCTCGACGAACAACAGATGGCCGTCATCGAGCAGAGCACGAGTAGCAGCGTGGAAGTCGACCGTGCCGGCCAGGTTGTCGTACCAGTAGTCGGCACCCATCACCGTGGTGTCAGCCATCGAACCACCGACATGACCAACCACCGTGGAGTAGAACGCAACCCGCGCCTGCTGAGGCGCGACCGGAGCCAAAACCTCCAGCAGTTCCTGCCGCAGCTCCCGCACATGCGAGGTGTGCGAGGCATAGTCCACTGGAATGCGCCGAGCGCGAACGCCCTCGGCCTCGCAGTGCATCAGCAGCTCGTCGACCGCCGCCATCTCACCGGCCACGACCGTCGACGACGGCCCGTTCACCGTCGCGACAGCCAACCGCCCCGACCAGCGAGCGATCAGGTCCTCGGCATCGGCTGCCGAAACCGGCACCGACACCATCCCGCCCCGCCCGGCAATCCCGGCAAGCGACCTCGACCGCAGCGCCACAATCCGAGCGGAATCCTCCAGCGACAACACTCCGGCGATGTGCGCAGCCGCGATCTCGCCCTGCGAATGACCGACCACCGCATCCGGCGTCACGCCCAGCGACTCCCACAGGCGTGCCAACGACACCATCACCGCCCACAACGCAGGCTGCACCACATCAACCCGATCAAGATCACCAGACAGCACCTCGATCAGATCCCAGCCGGTGAACGGCTTCAGAGCCGATGCGCAGTCCCGCATCGACTCGGCGAACACCGAGGACGAGCGCATCAGCCCGACACCCATGCCCACCCACTGCGAACCCTGACCGGGGAACACGAACACCGTCTTGCCAGACTCGGTAACCGCCCTACCGGTCACCACCTGCGCAGCAGGTTCACCGGCAGCCAACGCCGCCAGCCCACCCCGGAAATCAGCCGACTCCCGACCGACCACCACCGCCCGCCGCTCGAACACCGAACGCCCCAGCAGCGCATGCCCGACCTCCGACGGCGTCAGCTCCGCCCGGACATCGAGATGGTCCAGCAGCTGCCGCGCCTGCTCCGCTAGCGCCTCCGCCGACTTCGCCGACAGCACCCACGGCACCGTCCCGTCCGTGCTCGTCGCCGGTCCCGACGTCCCCGCGCTCGCGGGCTCAGGGGCCTGCTCCAGAATCAGGTGCGCGTTGGTCCCGCTGATGCCGAACGACGACACCCCGGCACGCCGCGGACGTCCGAGATCCGGCCACGCCCGACTCTCGGTCAGCAGCTCCACCGCACCGGCCGACCAGTCCACATGCGACGTCGGCGCGTCCACGCGCAGCGTCATCGGCAACGTCTCGTGCTGGAGCGCCATCACCATCTTGATCACGCCGGCCACACCCGCGGCCGCCATCGTGTGGCCGATGTTCGACTTCAGCGACCCCAGCCACAACGGCCGGTCCTCGGGCCGCCCCTGACCGTAGGTCGCGAGCAGCGCCTGGGCCTCGATCGGGTCCCCGAGTGTCGTGCCGGTGCCGTGTCCTTCGACGGCGTCGACCTCGTCCGGCGCCAGCCGGGAGTTGGCCAGCGCCTGCCGGATCACCCGCTCCTGCGACGGCCCGTTAGGCGCGGTAAGACCATTGCTGGCACCATCCTGATTGACCGCAGAACCCTGAACCACCGCGTATATCTGATGGCCCTTTTCACGAGCATCCGAAAGGCGCTCCAGCAGTAGAACACCGACACCTTCGCCCCAACCCGTGCCATCCGCCGCCTCCGCGAACGCCTTGATCCGGCCATCGGCCGCCAGCCCTCTCTGCCGACTGAACTCCGTGAACAACCCGGGCGTCGCCATCACCGACACGCCGCCGGCCACCGCCAGCGAGCACTCCCCCTGGCGCAGCGCCTGCGACGCCTGGTGCAGCGCCACCAGCGACGACGAACACGCCGTGTCGACCGTGATCGCGGGCCCCTCCAGACCCAGCGCGTAGGCCAGCCGTCCGGAGATGACGCTGGTCGTCCTGCCGGTCAGCAGATAGCCGTCGAAGCCCGGCGTCGTCATCGACCCGTAGTCCTGCGCTATCGCGCCGACGAACACTCCGGTCTGGCTGCCGCGCACCGACTCCGGACGGATACCGGCCCGCTCGAACGCGTCCCAGGCGACCTCCAACAGCAACCGCTGCTGCGGATCCATCGCCGTCGCCTCACGCGGACTGATCCCGAAGAATCCGGCGTCGAACTCCGCCGCGTCATACAGGAACCCGCCCTCTCGGGCGTAAGTCTTGCCCGGCCGATCGGGATCGGGGTCGTACAACCCCTCCACATCCCAGCCCCGGTCGGTCGGCATCCCGCCGATCGCCTCACGGCCGGACACGACCAGGTCCCACAGTTCCTCCGGGGAGCTGACACCGCCGGGAAGCCGAACCCCGATGCCCACGATCGCGATCGGCTCGTCCAAAGCAGTGGCGGCCGCCACCGGACCGGCCACCGACACCGGCTCACCCGACAACTCGCTGCGCAGGAACCGGGCCAAGGCGACCGGAGTCGGGTAGTCGAACACCGCCGTCGCGGACAACCGCACGTCGAAGGCCGAGGTCAGCCGGTTGCGCAGCTCCACCGCCGACAACGAGTCGAACCCCAGCTCCCGGAACGCACTGTCCGGACGGATCTGATCCACCGCCGCATGTCCCAACACCGCAGCGGCATGAGCTCGCACCACGTCCAGCAGCTCACGCTCGACATCCGCCGCCGACATCCCGGCGAACCGCCGACTGGCCACCGAACCGCCGACCGCCGCGACCCGCCGCACCGCCCGCGACGGCATCAGTGCCCTGAGCACCGCGGGCACCGAGCCCACGCCCGAGGCAGCACCCGAAGCGGCACCCGAGCCCTGGGCCCGCCCCAACCGGGCCACGTCGACGCGCGCCGGGACCAGGGTCGGCTCAGCGAGCGTGACGGCCGCGTCGAACAAGGCCACGCCGTCCTGCGACGGCAACGGCAGCAGCCCGAACCGACCGAACCGAACCAGGTCCTCCCGGCCCACGTCCCCGGTCATGGCACTGCGCTGCTCCCACAAACCCCAGGCAAGCGAGGTGGCCGCAAGACCCTGAGCGTGCCGATACTCCGCCAGCGCGTCGAGGAAGACGTTCGCCGCCGCATAATTCCCCTGGCCTGGACTGCCCAGAACACCGGCCATCGAGGAAAACAGGACGAACTCGGCCAGCCCCCGGTCCCGGGTGAGCTCGTGCAGGTTCCAGGCCGCGTCGACCTTGGGCCGGAACACGGTCCGCAACCGCTCCGCCGTCAACCCGCCGACCAAGCCGTCGTCGAGGACGCCCGCCGCGTGCACGACCGCGGTCAGCGGGTGCTCGGCCGGTATCGCGTCCAGCACCGCCGCCAGCGCGTCGCGGTCGGCGACGTCGCACGCGGCGACGGTCACCGCCACGCCCGACGCGGTCAGCTCGGCGGCCAGTTCCGCGGCGCCCGGGGCCTCCAGGCCGCGCCGGCCGAGCAGGACCAGGTGCCCGGCCCGGCCGGTCGCCGCGACGTGCCGGGCGATCTGCGCGCCGAGCGTCCCGGTGCCGCCGGTGATCAGGACCGTGCCGCGCGGGTCCCACTCCGGCGGCATGGTCAGGACCAGCTTCCCGACGTGCTGCGCCTGGCTGAGCACGCGGAAGGCGTCGGGGGCGCGCCGGATGTCCCAGGTCCGCACCGGCGAGAGCGTCAGCGCGGCACGCTCGAAGAGCGCGACGATCTCGGCCAGCATCCCCTGGAACGACTCCGGGTCGGCGAGCGCCGCCGCGGCCAGGTCGAATGCCTGGTACTCAACCCCGGGATGGGCCTGGGCCACGGCCTGCGGATCGCGCAGGTCGGTCTTGCCCATCTCGATGAAGCGTCCGCCGCGCGGCAGCAGCCGCAGCGAGGCGTCCACGAACTCCCCGGCCAGGCTGTCCAGCACCACGTCCACGCCCCGGCCACCGGTCGCCGCCAGGACCCGCTGCTCGAACTCGACCGTCCGCGAGGAGGCGATGTGGTCCTCGTCGAACCCGGCCGCGCGCAGCGCATCCCACTTGCCGGCGCTCGCCGTGCCGTAGACCTCGGCGCCCAGATGCCGCGCCAGCTGCACGGCGGCCATGCCGACCCCGCCGGCCGCCGCGTGCACGAGCACTGACTCGCCCGGCCGCAGCCCGGCCAGGTTCACCAGGCCGTGGTACGCGGTGACGAACACCGTCGGCACCGACGCCGCGTCCTGAAACGACCACGCGTCCGGGATCCGCACGACCAGCCGGTGATCGGTGACCGCCACCGGGCCGAACGCCCCGGCCATCAGCCCCGTCACCCGGTCGCCGGGCCGCAGTCCGGCCACGTCCGCGCCAACCTCGGTGACCACCCCGGCCCCCTCCATGCCCATGGAGGCGGCGCCCGGGTAGACGCCGAGCGCGATCAACACGTCCCGGAAGTTCAGCCCGGCCGCGCGCACGGACACCCGGATCTGGTGCGGCAGCAGCGGCTCCGCCGACTCCGGGGCCGGGACCAGGGACAGCGCGTCCAGGGTTCCACGGCTGGTCACGTCGAGACGCCACGGCGTACGGCCGCCCTGCGGCGGCATGAGCGCACCACCCGCACCACCCACGCCACCCACGCCACCCGACCCATCGGCCCGGACCAGCCGTGGCACCAGCACCGCGCCGCCCCGCACCGCGAACTGCGCCTCGCCACCTGCGAGCGCGGCGGACAGGGCTTGCAGAGAGCGTGGGTCCTCGTCGATGTCGGCGAGCACGAGGCGGTCCGGGTTCTCCGTCTGCGCACTGCGCAGCAGACCCCAGACCGGCGCCGAGGCGAGGTCCGTGCGCTGCTCGGCGCCGACGGTCACCGCACCCCGGGTGAGCATCAGCAGTCTGCTGTCCGCGAAGGCCTCGTCGGCCAGCCACGCCTGCACTGTTTCCAGGGCGTACTCAGCAGTCTCGCGCGCGGAGCCGGGGACATCGTCTTCGGCAAGGCCCGGATTCGCCACCAGGTCGGTTGCGATGACCAGGTCCGGCACGCCGACGGCATCGTCAGCGGCGAGCGCCGTGAGTTCGGAACGGCTCGCGACCACGACAGCGTCGGGCCACACGTCGACCAGTGCCTCGGGCACATCCCGACCGAGGAACACGACCCGACCCGCACCGAGCGAACCGGTGGCGGACGCCGGCGTCCACGCCAGTCGGAACAGGTTCTCGGTCACCGCGGAAGCGTCGGCCGTCGCCGGCTCGTCGACCGGAAGCGGCCGCATCGCCAGCGCCGCCACCTCGGCGACCGGTTGTCCAGCCGGATCCGCGAGCCGGACCCGCACCGCGCCGGCGTCGGCGGGAGTGATCTGGACGCGCAGGGTGCGCGCGCCGACGGCGTGGAGTCGCACGTCCGACCACGCGAACGGAAGCAGGACCTGGCCCGCGTCCGGATCGGGCCCCGTGGCGGCGATCGGATGGAGCGCGGCGTCGAACAGCGCCGGGTGGATGCCGTAGCGGTCGGCGTCGGCGAGGTCGGCCGGGAGAGCCACCTCGGCGTAGAGGGTGTCGCCGTCCCGCCAGGCCGCGGTCAGGCCCTGGAAGGCCGGGCCGTAGTGATAGCCGAGGTCGGCGAGGCGGTCGTAGAGGTCGGCGACGGATACGGAGGTGGTACCGGCCGGAGGCCAGACCGCCGGTCCGGCCCACTCGTCCCAGTCCGGGACGGCAGCCGCCTGCGACGTCAGGACACCGGTGGCATGACGCGTCCAGGCGTCCTCGGGAGCGCCGCCGTCGGGCTGGGAGTGGATGGTCAAGACTCGACGACCCTCGTCGTCGGCCGCTGCCACGTGCACCTGGAGGTGCACGCCTCCGGAAGCCGGGATGAGGAGGGGCGCTTCCAGGACGAGGTCTTCCAGCCACGGCGCTTCCACGGCGTCGCCGGCGTGCAGAGCCAGTTCGGCCAGCGCGGTCCCGGGCAGCAGCGGGCCGTGGACGGCGTGGTCGGCCAGCCAGGGATGGCTGCGCAGCGACAGGCGCCCGGTGAACACGCGTCCCTCGCCGTCCGCGAGCACCACGGCCGCACCGAGCAGACCGTGTCCGGCGGCGCGCAGGCCCATGCTGTGCGGGTCGGCGGAGCCGGAGGTGCGCTCGATCCAGTAGCGCTGACGCTGGAAGGGGTAGGTCGGCAGGCCGAGGTGGCTCGGCCGGGTCGCGGGGTAGAAGGCGGCCCAGTCGACGGCGGTGTGGGTCGCGGCCGTGGCCAGCGATGCCAGCAGCCGCTCCCAGCTGTCGTCGTCGCGGCGCAATGTGCCGGTGACAGCGACCGAATACTCCTCAGCCGTCTCCTGCACCGCACCGGTCAACACCGGATGCGGGCTGGCCTCGACGAACAGCAAGTGGCCGTCATCGAGCAGAGCACGAGTAGCAGCGTGGAAGTCGACCGTACTGGCCAAGTTGTCGTACCAGTACTCGGCACCCATCACCGTGGTGTCAGCCATCGAACCACCGACATGGCCGGCCATCGTGGAGTAGAACGCCACCCGCGCCTGCTGAGGCGCGACCGGAGCCAAAACCTCCAGCAACTCGCCACGCAACGCCTGAACCTGTGCGGTGTGCGAGGCATAGTCCACCGGGATGCGCCGGGCCCGAATGCCTTCTGCCTCGCAGTGGATCAGCAACTCGTCGACGGCCGCGATCTCGCCGGCCACGACCGTCGACGACGGCCCGTTCACCGTGGCCACCGCCAACCGCCCCGACCAGCGAGCGATCAGCTCCTCGGCATTGACAGCCGGGAGCGGCACCGACACCATCCCACCCTGTCCGGCAATACCCGCAAGTGACTTCGACCGCAGCGCCACAATCCGAGCGGAATCCTCCAGCGACAACACGCCGGCGATGTGCGCAGCTGCGATCTCGCCCTGGGAATGGCCAACCACCGCATCCGGCGTGACGCCCACCGACTCCCACAGCCGCGCCAACGACACCATCACCGCCCACAACGCAGGCTGCACCACATCAACCCGATCAAGATCACCAGACAGCACCTCGATCAGATCCCAGCCCGTGAACGGCTCCAAAGCCGCCGCACAAGCCCGCATCGACTCCGCGAACACCGACGACGAGCCCATCAGCCCGACACCCATGCCCACCCACTGCGAACCCTGCCCCGGGAAGACGAACACCGTCTTGCTCGACTGACCAGGAGCAGCACCGGTCACCACATGCGCGGAAGGATCACCGGCAGCCAACGCCGCCAGCCCACCCCGGAAATCAGCCGACTCCCGACCGACCACCACCGCCCGCCGCTCGAACACCGAACGCCCCAACAGCGCGTGCCCGACCTCCGACGGCGCGACCTCCGGATACCGGTCAAGGTGCGCCAGCAGCCGCCGCGCCTGCTCGGCCAGCGCCTCCGGCGACTTCGCCGACACCACCCACGGCAGCACCCCGTCGGTCGTCGTCACCGGCCCGGGCACGGGTTCTGACTCGGAAGCAGCGGCCGAACCAGCACCCTGCGGCGCCTGCTCCGCCAGCGCCCCCGGCAACTTCGCCGACACCACCCACGGCAGCGCCCCGTCGGTCGTCGTCACCGGCCCGGGCACGGCCTCCGGCTCCGGCACAGCGGCCGAACCAGCGCCCTGCGGCGCCTGCTCGACGATCACGTGCGCGTTGGTCCCGCTGAACCCGAACGACGACACGCCCGCCCGGCGCGGCCGCCCCGCCGCCGGCCACGGCGTGGCCGCGCGGACCGGCTCCACCGCCCCGGCCGACCAGTCCACGTGCGAGGACGGCTCGCCGACGTGCAGCGACTCGGGCACCACGCCGTGCCGCATGGCCTGGACCATCTTGATCAGGCCAGCCACCCCGGCGGCGGCCTGGGTGTGGCCGATGTTCGACTTCACCGAGCCGACCAGCAGCGGCCGGTCCGCGGGCCGGCCGCGGCCGTAGGTGGCCAGCAGGGCCTGCGCCTCGATCGGGTCGCCGAGCGTGGTGCCGGTGCCGTGCGCCTCCACCACGTCCACGTCGGCGGTGGTCAGGCCGGCGTTGGCCAACGCCTGCCGGATCACCCGCTGCTGCGCGGGTCCGTTCGGGGCGGTCAGGCCGTTGGAGGCGCCGTCCTGGTTGATCGCGCTGCCCCGCACCAGGGCCAGCACCCGGTGGCCCCGGCGTTCGGCCTCGGACAGCCGCTCGACCAGCAGCACGCCGACGCCCTCGCCCCAGCCGGTGCCGTCCGCGTCGTCGGAGAACGCCTTGCACCGGCCGTCGCGCGCCAGGCCCCGCTGCCGCGAGAAGTCGACGAACGTGTCGGGGGTGGCCATCACGGTCACCCCGCCGGCCAGCGCCAGATCGCACTCGCCGGAGCGCAGCGCCTGCACCGCCCAGTGCAGCGCCACCAGCGACGACGAACACGCGGTGTCCACCGTCACCGCGGGGCCTTCCAGGCCGAACGTGTACGACACCCGTCCCGAGGCGACGCCGCCGGATCCACCGGTGCTGAGATAGCCCTCGGTGCCCGGAGTGGCGGCGCCACCCTGCGCGTAGTCGTGGTAGATCAGCCCCGTGAACACCCCGGTCCGGCTCCCCCGCAGGCCCGCAGGATCGATGCCGGCGTCCTCGAACGCCTCCCACGACGCCTCCAGCAGCAGCCGCTGCTGCGGGTCCATCGCCACCGCCTCGCGCGGGCTGATCCCGAAGAACGCCGCGTCGAAGTCTCCGGCGCCGTACAGGAACCCGCCCTCACGCGCATAGCTCTTGCCCGCCGCGCCGGGGTCCGGGTCGTACAGGTCCTCGGCCCAACCGCGGTCGGCGGGGAAGGCACCGATGGCGTCGCCGCCGCGCGCCACCAGCTCCCACAACCCTTCCGGCGACTCGACGCCGCCGGCGAAGCGGCAGCTCATGCCCACGATCGCGATCGGATCAGGGTCGGTGTCGGCGGAAGCATCAGCGGCGGCGACGGATGACGCCGTGTTCTGCGACACAGCCGCGTCCACCTCGACCGTGTCACCCACCAGCTCCACGCGCAGGAACTCGCCGAGCTCCGCCGGAGTCGGGTAGTCGAAGACCAGCGTGGCCGGCAGCCGGAGCCCGGTCTCGGCGGCCAGCCGGTTGCGCAGCTCGACGGCGGTCAGCGAGTCGAAGCCCGACTCGCGGAAGGTGCGTCGCGGATCCAGGGCGTCGCCGCGGGCATGGCCCAGCACGGCCGCGACACTCGCGCGCACCACCTCCAGGACCTCGGCGGTCGCCTGCTCGGCGGACAGTCCGGCCAGCCGGCCGGCCAAGTCCTCAGTACCGGTGCCGGCACCACCGGCACGTCCCGCGCGCACCACCTGCTCGGCCCGTCGGCGGCCCGGCACTCGGACCAGCCGACGCAACAACGGCCGCACCGCCTCGCCCTCGGCTCGCAGCCGAGCGAGGTCCAGGTGGACCGGCAGCAGGAGCGCTTCGCCAGAAGCGTCGGCGGCGTCGAACAGCGCCATGCCGTGCTCGGCGGACAGCGGGATCATGCCTCCGCGCGCCAGGCGCTCGTGGTCGACACCGCTCATCGCGGCCATCAGGGCGCTGGTCTGCGCCCACGGTCCCCACGCCAGCGAGGTGGCGGGCAGGCCGAGGCCGCGCCGGTGAGCGGCCAGCGCGTCCAGGAACGCGTTCGCCGCCGCGTAGTTCGCCTGCCCCGCGCTGCCGAAGGTTCCCGACACCGACGAGAACAGCACGAACATCGACAGGTCGAGCCAGCGGGTCAGCTCGTGGAGATGCCACGCGGCGTCCACCTTCGGCCGCAGCACGGCGTCCAGGCGCGGCGCGGACAGCGAGCCGATCACTCCGTCGTCCACCACCCCGGCGGCGTGCACCACCCCGGTCAGCGGATGGTCCGGCCCGATCGCGGCGATCACCGCGGCCAGCGCCGGCCGGTCGGCGGCGTCGCAGGCCTCGAACCGCGCCGTGGCACCGAGCGCTTCCAGCTCGGCGACCAGCTCGGCGGCACCCGGGGCGGCGGCACCGCGCCGGCTCAGCAGCACCAGCCGGCGCACACCCCGCGCGGCGACCAGATGCCGGGCCAGCAGCCCGCCCAGCGCACCGGAGGCTCCGGTGACCAGCACGGTCCCGTCCGGGTCCGGCGCCGAGGGCACGGTCAGGACGACCTTCCCGACGTTGCGCGCCTGGTTCAGGTGCCGCAGCGCGTCCGGCGCGCGCCGCACGTCCCAGGTGGCGAAGGGCAGCGGACGCAGGCTGCCGCTTTCGAAGAGCCCCGCCAGGTCCCGGAACATCTCGGCGATCCGGTCCGGGCCCACGTCCATCAGGTCGAACGCCTGATACCGGACGCCCGGATGGTCGGCGGCGACCTGATCGGCGTCGCGGATGTCGGTCTTGCCCATCTCCAGGAAGCGTCCGCCGCGCGGCAGCAGCCGCAGCGAGGCGTCCACGAACTCGCGCGCCAGGGAGTCCAGGACCACGTCGACGCCGCGGCCGCCGGTGGCGGTCAGGAACGCGGGCTCGAAGTCCAGGGTCCGGGACGAGGCCACGTGCGCCCCCTGAAGTCCCCAGGACCGCAGCGCGTCCCACTTGCCGGGGCTGGCCGTCCCGTAGACCTCGGCGCCGAGGTGCCGGGCCAGCTGTGTGGCCGCCATCCCGACGCCGCCGGCGGCCGCGTGGATCAGGACCGACTCGCCGGCGCGCAGGCCGGCCAGGTCGACCAGGCCGTGGTAGGCCGTCAGGTAGACCACCGGCGCGGTCGCGGCCTCGGCGAACGACCAGCCGGCCGGGATCGGCGTCAGCATCCGCCGGTCGGCCACGGCCACCGGCCCGAAGGCGCCGGGGAACAAGCCCATCACCCGGTCGCCGGGCGCCAGGTCGGGGACGCCGGGACCGGTCTGGAGGACCACGCCCGCGCCCTCCAGCCCGAGCAGGCCAGCCTCGCCGGGGTACATGCCGAGGACGTTCAGCGCGTCTCGGAAGTTCACGCCGGCGGCCCGGATCCCGACCCGGACCTCGCCGGGGCCGAGCGGTCCGGACCCGGACACATCGGAGCGCTCGATGACGCGCAGCGCGTCGAGGGTTCCGGGCTCCGCGACGTCCAGCCGCCAGGCGGACACCCCGGGCGGGACCTGAAGCGCGCCGGACGACGTCGCCCGCGCGAGCCCGGGGACGCGCAGCTCACCGTCGCGGACCACGAACTCGCCGAGCTTCGCACCGGCCAGGATCAGGTCGCCGGATCCGGCGACCTCGTCGACGTCGGCCAGCACGAACCGGCCGGGGTGCTCCGAGCATGCGGTGCGCAGCAGACCCCACACCGGGGCGGCGGCCAGGTCCAGGGAGCCCGCCGGGTCGCCGGCCGCGACGGCCCGCCGGGTGAGGACCACCAGGCTCGCCTCGGCGAACCGCTGGTCGTGCAGCCAGCTCCGGACCACGTCCAGGACCCGGTGCGCGGCCTGCCGGGCGGCGTGCGCGACCTGCTCGCCGACGCCGAAATCCGCGGGTAGGCAGCTCAGCAGAAGGTAGTCGGGCATTGTCGCGCCGGCCTCGACCGCCGCGCCCAGCGCCTCAAGGTCCGGATACGTCGGGAACCTCCCGCTGAATCCGAGCCCTGGATCGTCGCCGAGGACAGCCCAGGTACCCGCGCCCTCCGCACGGCCCGTCGCGGGTTCCGGTGCTCCGGCCGGAACCGGCGACCACTCCATGCGGAACAGCGAGTCGTCGATCGCCGCGGAGGCGCGCTGTAGCTGGTCGACGGACGCTTCCCGCAGGTGCAGGGCGTTCACCGTCGCCACCGGAGCGCCGGTGCCGTCGGCGATGTCCAGGCTGATGGTGTCGGCGCCGGCCGCGGCCAGCCGCACGCGCAGTGTCGTGGCTCCCGTGGCCAGCAGGGAGACCCCGCGCCAGGAGAACGGCAGCAGCGGAGCGTCGGGGCGCGCCACGAGGTCGCCGAACCACATCGCGTGCAGCGCGGCGTCGAACAGGGCGGGGTGCAGACCGAAGCCCGAGCGTTCGACGTCCTCGGGCAGTTCGACCTCTGCGAACAGCTCGCCGTCGCGCCGCCACACCGCTCGCAGGCCGCGGAACGCCGGTCCGTAGTGCAGACCGGCCGGTGCCAGGTCCTCGAACTCCGCATCCGGCTCCACCGGCACGGCGCCCGCCGGTGGCCACTGGCTCAGATCAGGACCCTGGCTCCCGCCGACGACCGGCTCGGGCACGACCGGCTCACCCACGACCGGCTCGGGCGCCAGCGTGCCCTCAGCGTGCCGGATCCACGGATCGCCCACCGCGGAACCCGTGGGCTGCGAATGGACGCTTACCTCCCGGCGACCCAACTCGTCCGGCGCCCCGACCACGACCTGGATCTGCACGCCGCCGCGTTCCGGCACCACCAGCGGCGCCCGCAGCGTCAACTCCTCCACCCCGGCGGCGCCGACCTCGTCGCCGGCTCGCATCGCCAGCTCCACGAGCGCCGTCCCCGGCACCACCGCCGCCCCGCCGACCCGGTGGTCGCCGAGCCAGGCATGCGAGCCCAGCGACAGCCGGCCGGTCAGCAGTACCTCGTCGGAGCCTGCGAGCGCGACCGCGGCGCCCAACAGGCCGTGCTTTGCAGAGCTCTGTCCCAGTCCGTCCGCGTCGGTGGCGGCCGGGGTCGGCAGCCAGTAGCGCCGGTGCTGGAAGGCGTACGTGGGCAGCTCGACCCGATGCGCGTCCCAGCCGGCCAGGTAGTTCCGCCAGTCGACCGGCACGCCCCGGACGTGCAGCCGCCCCAGCCCGGTCACCAGTGCCCGCGCCTCGTCCTGGTCCGCGCGCAGCAGCGCCAGCAACGCCACGTCCGCGGCCGGGTCCTGCTCGACGGCGGCGGTGGCCGTGGCCGTCAGCACGCCGCTCGGCCCGACCTCGACGAACGTGCGCGCGCCGACGTCGCGCATCGCCTGCACGGCGTCGGCGAACCGCACGGTCTCGCGCACGTGCCGCACCCAGTACGCCGGGTCGGTCATCTCCCCGGCCCGCACCGGACGCCCGGTCAACGCCGACACCAGCGCGATCCGCGGCTCGGCGACCGTCAAGCCCCGGACGACCGAGGCGAACTCCGCGAGCATCGGCTCCATCAGCTCCGAGTGGAACGCGTGGCTGACCCGCAGCCGTCGGTTCCGCACGCCTCGGGCGTCCAGGTCCGCCGCCATCGCCTCGACCGCGGCCTGCGTCCCGGAGACCACGACCTGCGAAGGGCCGTTGACGGCGGCGATGTCCAGACCCGCGGCGAGCAGCGATCGCACCTCGGCCTCGGCCGCCTCGACCGCGAGCATCGCCCCGCCTTCGGGCAGCGCCTGCATCAGCCGGGCCCGGGCGGCGACCAGCGTGCAGGCATCGGTCAGCGAGAACACCCCGGCGACGTGCGCGGCCGCGATCTCGCCGACTGAGTGGCCGGCCAGCACGTCACCGCCGACGCCCAGCCAGGAGAGCAGCCGATGGAAGGCCACCTCGAAGGCGAACAGCGCGGGCTGCGTCATCCCGGTCTGGTCGAGCACGCCGTCGGGGTCGCTGAACATGGTCGGCCGGATCGGGTGCTCCAGCAGGGGATCCAGGACCCGGCAGATCTCCTCCAGCGCCTCGGCGAACACCGGGAACGCCGCCGCCAGACCGGCGCCCATGCCCGGGCGCTGGCTGCCCTGGCCCGCGAACAGCAACGCGACCGGGCCGGCCGTGCCGCTGCCGGTGACCACGCCCGGAGCGCTTGTGCCTTCGGCGACCGCGCGCAGGCCCGCGATGAGCTCGTCCCGGTCGGCGCCGACGACCACGGCGCGGTGCTCCAGCGTGGCCCGGCCGCCGGCCAACGCCGCGCCGATCGCGCCGATCGGCACGTCGCCGGCGGCCCACGACGCCAACCGCGCGGCTTGGGCGCGCAACGCCTGCGGGTCGGTGGCGGACACTACCCACGGCACCACGTCAGGCGTGTCCGGGGCCGAGATGTCGGGGTCTGCTCCAGCGTCGGCGTCCGGGGCCGACTCGACGATCAGGTGGGCGTTGGTACCGCTGATCCCGAAGGACGAGATGCCGGCCCGACGCGGACGGCCTGTCTCAGGCCACGTCTGCGCCTCGGTGAGCAGTTCCACCGCCCCGGAAGCCCAGTCGACGTGCGGCGAGGGCTCGTCGACGTGGATGGTCCGGGGCAACACGCCGTGCCGCATGGCCATGACCATCTTGATCACGCCGCCGACGCCGGAGGCGGCCTGGGTGTGGCCGATGTTCGACTTCAGCGACCCCAGCCACAGCGGCCGGTCCTCGGGCCGGTCCTGGCCATACGTGGCGATCAGCGCCTGCGCCTCGATCGGGTCCCCGAGAGTGGTGCCGGTGCCGTGCGCCTCCACCGCGTCGACCTCGTCCGGAGACAGCCCCGCGGCGGCCAGCGCCGCGCGGATCACCTGCTCCTGCGCGAGCCCGTTCGGCGCGGTCAGACCGTTGCTGGCGCCGTCCTGGTTGATCGCCGAGCCGCGGATCACGGCCAGCACCCGGTGCCCGCGCTCGCGGGCGTCGGAGAGCCGTTCCAGCACGAGCAGCCCGGCGCCCTCGGCCCACGCCGTGCCGTCCGCGGCCGCGGCGAACGGCTTGCACCGGCCGTCGGCGGCCAGCCCGTGCTGCCGGCTGAACTCCACGAACATGCCCGGCGTCGCCATGATCGCGACCCCGCCGGCCAGCGCGAGATCGCACTCCCCGCGCCGCAGCGCCTGCGCCGCCTGGTGCAGCGCCACCAGCGACGACGAGCACGCGGTGTCCACGGTCACCGCAGGGCCCTGCAACCCGAGCGTGTAGGCGACGCGCCCGGAGATGACGCTGGCGCTGGTGCCGGTCAGCAGGTAGCCGTCGAAGCCCTCGGCGCCGTCCTGCAGCCGCGCGCCGTACTCGAGATTCGTGGCGCCGACGAAGACGCCCGTCTTGCTGCCGCGCAGTCCGTCCGGGTCGATGCCGGCCCGCTCGAACGCCTCCCAGGCGGTCTCCAGCAGCACCCGCTGCTGCGGATCCATCGCCGTCGCCTCGCGGGGGCTGATGCCGAAGAAGCCGGCGTCGAACGCCGCCGCCTCGGACAGGAAGCCGCCGACGGCCACCGAGGAGGTCCCGGAGCGCTCCGGACCGGGATCCAGCAGCCTGGCCAGGTCCCAGCCGCGGTCGGTCGGGAAGCCGCTGATGGCGTCGACGCCGTCGCTGACCAGCCGCCACAGGTCCTCCGGGCTGCGGACGTCTCCGGGGTAGCGGCACGCCATGCCCACGATGGCCAGCGGCTCGTGCGCCGCCTCCTCCAGCTCCTGGGTACGCCGGCGCAGGGCCTGCGCGTCATCGACGGCACGGCGCAGATATGACCGGAGCTTGTCGACTTCGTCCACCGGAACCTCCCCAACGAATAAGCGCGGCTAGACGTATCCGCGGTCGATCAGTTCGAAAATGTCGTCGTCGCTGCGGTCTTCCGACGGTGTGTCCACCGGGTCCGGAGCAGCGGGTTCCGCCGGTGCGAGAACGGAGAAGAGGTGCCGGCTGAGCGCATGCGGGGTGGGATAGGTGAACGCCACCGTCGCCGGAAGCCGCACTCCGCCGGCCGCGATGAGGCGGTTGCGCAGCCGCACCGCCATCGAGGAGTCGAAGCCCAGGTCCTTGAACGTCCGGGTCGATCCGGAAGCCAGATCGCCGCCGGTCAGCGCCGAGTCCTGCTCGTTCAGGACCGCCGCGGCCTCGGCGCACACGAGCTCCAGGACCGATGACTCGGAGATCAGATCCGCAGCCGCGAACCCGCTGGCACCGGCATCGCCGGTTGCCTCGGGGGCGGTCAGCCAGAACCTCTGGCGTTGGAACGCGTAGGTCGGCAGGGCGACCCGGCGCGGCCGGTGCGCGGCGAACACCGCGTCCCAGTCCACCGGCACGCCCCGCACATGCAGCTCGGCCAGCGACGCCAGGATCCGGCCGGCGCTCCCGTCGTCCTTGTGCAGGGTGTCGGCCAGCACCGGCGAGGTCTGCGACGCGTCAGCCGTCTCCGCCATCGCCACGGCGAGCACCGGATGCGGGCTGACTTCGACGAGCACCGCTCCGGCCCGCATCAGGTTCTCGGCCACCTCGCCGAAGCGCACCGTCGAGCGCAGGTTGTCGTACCAGTAGGAGCCGTCGAGCAGGCGCGGACCGAGCGGTCCGCCGGTCACCGTGGAGTGGAACTCCACCGTCGGCGGCCGTGGGTCCAGACCCTCGGTGTCCGCCGACAGCCGCTTCTGGATGCGCTCGACCTGGTGGGAATGCGCCGCGTAGTCCACGCGGACCCGCCGTACTCGAACACCTTCGTCTTCGGCTCCGGCCGCGAATTCCTCCAGCGCCTCGACCTCGCCGGAGACCAGCACCGAGCTCGGCCCGTTGACGGCGGCCAGGGAAAGCCGGCCCGGCCACCGCTCCAGCCGCTCCTCGGCCCAGGCCCGGGACGCGCCCACCGCATGAAGTCCGCCCGAGCCCGCCAGCTCGATCAGGGCCTTGCTGCGCACGGCGACGACCCGCGCCGCGTCCTCGACGGACAGCGCGCCGGAAACGCACGCCGCGGCGATCTCGCCCTGCGAGTGCCCCACCACGGCCTGAGGGACCACCCCCAGCGACTGCCACACCCGCGCCAGGGACACCATCATCGCCCACAGCGCCGGCTGGATCACGTCGTCGCGGCCTTCCAACGACGCCGTGGACTCCACGCCGGTCACCACGTCGACCAGCGACCAGTCCACCCACGGCGCCAGCGCCCGCGCGCACTCGTCGATCGAGGACGCGAAGACCTCCGACTCGGCGTAGAGCCGCCGCCCCATGCCAGGCCACTGCGATCCCTGGCCCGGAAACACGAAGACGACCGGCCCGGTCGGCGCCGTGGCCACACCACGTACCAAACGCGCCGCATTGCGATCCGCGGCCACAGTGTCGAGACCGGCCAGCAACTCGGCCCGGTCCGTGCCGAGCACCACCGCCCGATGCTCGAACGACGAACGGGTCGCCGTCAGCGAGTACCCGATGTCGGCCACCGACAGCGCGGACTCGACCGCCATGAAGTCCCGCAGCCGCTCTGCCTGCTCCCGCAGCGCCGACGCCGACCGCGCCGACAGCACCCACGGCAGCATCCCGGGAGCGCCGCCGGCCTCGTGCACCGGCTCGGCGCTGGTGTCGGGGCCGGTGCCGGGGCCGGGGCCAGTGGCGCTGTCGCTGTCGGATTCCGGTGTGCGCCGCGGTTCCGGGGCCTGTTCGAGGATCGCGTGCGCGTTCGTACCACCCATCCCGAACGACGACACCCCGGCCCGCCGAGGCCGGTCCGGCCCACCGGGCCAGGGCCGTGCGCGGACGACGACCTCGAAGTCCTCCAGCAAGCGCGGGATGTCAGGGTTCGGCGACTCGAAGTTCAGGCTCGGCACCAGCCGCGCCCGGTCCAGGCACAGCGCCGTCTTGACGAAGCCGGTGATCCCGGCGGCCGCCTCCAGGTGCCCGACGTTCGTCTTCACCGAGCCGATCGCCAGCACATGATCGCGGCCGCTGCGCCGGGACACCTCACGCAGCCCGGCGATCTCCGCCGGATCGCCGCGCCGGGTACCGGTGCCGTGCGCCTCGACATAGTCGACGCCGTCGAAGGGGACGTCCGCGCTCCGCAGAGCCGTCAGCACGGTTGCCGCCTGCGCACTCGGGCTGGGATCCGGCATCCGCGCGGCGGCGCCGGTCCCGCCGACGCCCCAGCCGCGGACCACCGCGTAGACGTGGTCGCCGTCGGCGACCGCCAAGTCGAGCCGCTTCAGCACGACGAACGCCCCGCCCTCGCCCCGGACGAAGCCGTTGGCCCGCGCGTCGAAAGTGTGGGAGCGGCCGTCGGGCGACAGGACGCCCAGGTTCGCCAGCCCGGCACCGGACGCCGGATCGACGATCAACTGCACGCCGCCGGCGAGCACCGTCTCGACCGCGCCGCCGCGGATCCGGTCGCACGCCAGCGCCAGCGCCACCAGCGAGGAGGACTGGCCGGAGTCCGCGCAGAAGCTCATGCCCCGGACGTCGAACAGGTTCGAGATCCGGTTGGCGACCAGGGCGCCGCTGGACCCGAGCGCGGCGTAGTGGTCGTCCCGGTCGCTGCCGGACGCCGCACGCAGCTGCTCGTACCCGGAGGGCGCGGCGCCGACCACCACGTCGACCTGGCGGCCGGCCAGCGCGGACGCCGGCATCCGGGCGTCCTCGACAGCCTCCCAGGCCAGCTCCAACCCCAGCCGCTGCACCGGATCCATGGCGGCGGCCTCGGCCGGACCGGTTCCGAAGAACCCCGCGTCGAACCCGTCGACGGCCTCGAAGAACGACCCCGAACTCAGCGTGGCGGCGTCGGGATCGGCAGTGTTCTGCGGGAAGCCGCCGCGCTGCCCGGGAAAACTCCCGACGGTCGACCGGCCGTCGACGAGCAGCCTCCAGAACTCCTCCAGGCCGGACACTCCGGGGAACCGGCACGCCATCCCGACCACGGCGACATCGGTGCGCGCGGCGCTCACATCCATCCGGCCAGCACCTTGCTCAGCTCTTCCGGCGGTGTCGCGAAGTCCTGGGGACCGCCGTCGACGACCCGGATCTCGACCGGGTCCGCGTAGCGCCGCCATTCCTGGATGTGGTCCGGGCGCACGTCGAGGTCGTCGCGCCACTGCAGGACCACGACGGGGCAGCCCAGCGCGACCGGCTCGTCCCGCCGGTAGGCCCGCGCCGCCGCGACGTCGCCGCGCAGCGTCAGCATGCCCAGATCGATCATGTCGGGCCGCGGCTCGATCCCCCGGCCGCGGACCACCGCCTCCAGCTCGGCGCGCAGCTCGGCCTCGGTCAGGGCGAGCATCCGGTCGCTGCCGGCGTACCGCGGCGCCGGCTGGCCGGACACGATCAGGCAGCTCGGCAGGGGCAGCGAGCGCTCGGCGAGCCGGAGCACGGTCTCGAAGGCCGGCATCGCGCCGGCGCAGTGGCCGAAGAACGCGAAGGGACGGTCCAGCAGCGGCGTCAGCGGTTCGACCAGGCTGTCGGCGAGCTGTTCGTACGTGCCGTAGTGGGGCTCGGCCAGCCGGTTCTCACGGCCGGGGAACTGGATCGGGCAGACCTGCGCCGCGCCGATCGCGGCCGGCCACGCACTGAAGGCCGAGGCGCCGGTTCCGGACCGGGGGAAGCAGAAGACCCGGGCGGCGAGGCCGGACGGGGCCGGCGGCCGCAGGAACCACGGCGACCGGGCGGGGGTGGGACCGGATGTCATGACGTCATTCATTTCTTGGCGACGACGGGCAGGTGGGTCATGCCGGCGATGAAGTAGGAGCGCAGGTGCTCCGGCTCGCCGGCGAGCTCGACGGATCCGAACCTCCGCGACAGCTCGCTGAAGAAGATCCGCAGGGTCATCCGGGCCAGCGGGGCCCCGATGCAGTAGTGCGGGCCGAATCCGAACGCGATCTGCCGGCCGGCGTTGCGGGTGGCGTCGAACTCGTGCGGATCCGGGAACTGCGACTCGTCCCGGTTGGCCGACCCGATCCAGGCGACGACCGCGCCGCGGGCCGGGACCACGCCCCCGCCGATCGGGGTGTCGGACACCGCGTACCGCATGAAGTTACAGGCGGCCGACGTCCACCGCAGCCCTTCCTCGACCAGGTTGGGCAGCAGCGAGGGGTCGGCCTTGACCTTCGCGAACTGCTCGGGGCGCTCGATCAGCGCGAGCACCGTGCCGGAGACGGTGTGCGGGGTGGTCACGTTGGCGCCCAGCAGGATGCTGTAGCCGTCCAACGCGATCTCCTCGTCGGTCAGCGGCACGCCGCCCACGCTGACGTTCGTCAGGTGGTCCAGCAGACTGCCGTCCCGGCCGCCCCCGGCCGAGCGCCGCGCCCGGACCCACTCGGTGACGTAGGTGACGAGCTCGTGGTGCGAGATGGCCAGCGTCGCGGCCTCGGTGCCGAGCTGGAAGTGCGGGTCCGAGGGCGCCGTGACCATCGCGGTCAGCTGCACCAGCTCGTCCCAGTCCGGCTCCGGGATGCCCAGCACCGGGCCGGCAACGATCATCGGCAGGCGCAGCGCCCGCTCGGCGAGGTCGAAGACGCCGCCGTCGAGCGCCGGCTCCAGGAAGCGCACGACCGCGGCCCGGATCCGGTCCTCCCACGGCGCCACGGCACGCGCGGTGAGCACGGTGCCGATGGCCCGGCGGACCTGGCTGTGCCGCGGCGGGTCGGTGGAGGTCAGCAGCGTGCCGGCGGCGACGTCGTCCACGCCGAGGTGGGTGACCACCGTGCCGCGTTCGGAGGTGAAGAAGCGGTGATCGCCGAGCACGCGGCAGACGTCGTCGTACCGGGTCACCGACCAGAACTCCCGGCCGTCGGGCAGCACCTGGTGGTGCAGCGGCGCCTCGGCGCGCATCACGTCCCAGACGCGGTGCGGATCGCCGGAGCTGTAGAGGTCCAGGTCGAACAAGTCGACGCGGTCGAGGTCGGTTTCCTGGCCGGTACCGGGCGTCAACCTCACGGCGGTGCCCTCCCTGTTCCCTGGAACGAAATTGCTGCCAGAAGCGAATTGCTGCCGGCAGCCAAGAAACCACATTCTTCGAAGAGAACTCCATTACCCGGGCCGACGCCGCCGTCTTGGCAGGTGGGGCCATATAGGCGTCCCGCCGACAAGACAGCGGCGCGCCGGAACCACGGGTATCACAAAAGATGCCGCACGCCACTGATAGTGCTAGTAGGCGGGCGGCTCTGAACGGCCGGCGACGGCCGGTCGGGAAAAGTGGAGTGGGTCAGCCGATCTGCGGCAAATGCAGATCGTTGCGCTCGCCGGTGGATTCCGCGACCGCCACGAGGATCTGGGCCACCCACGCGTCGAGGTTGAGGCCGAGTCTGGTGGCCGTGGCCCGACAGAACTCCAGGCAGTCCGCGGGGACCGACACGCTCAGCGAGACGGTGTCCTCGACCGAGGTGGAGACCTTCGACTCCGCGCTCCGGACCGGGAGCTGGTGCACGTTCTGGGCTTCTTCGGAGAGCTGGTTCTCGCCGCCGGTGTTCCGTTCCACCAGGCTGGCCCGCACCTCGCGGCGCAGCCGCTTGACCGACCACGCGTGCTGTTCGGCCTTCAGCAGCCAGAAGTCCTGTTCGGGTTCAGGAAGGGCCGCCACTTCGGCGTGGTGCGTGAAACTCAATCTGTCCCGGCGACGAGACATCGGAAAACTCCGGGCCACCCAAGCGTGATTCCGCAGCGTCTGGTAATCTAGCGAGGTCAATTCGATGGCATCGCGGTATCTACCGGTAAAAGTCGCCTCCCCGTACACCAGCCAATCCCCGAGGCACCACGACGAGGCGGACATCACCCCGGACAAGTAGTTGCCGATTCCCACCCATTTTTCGAATGCCATCCGCCTGGGCAGCCGCAGACCTCTTCTGGTGATGAACGTCGAGGTGTCCAATGCACCACCGAGGTCTCTGTCGCCTCTGGCCACGTCTTTCCGGTCCTGCACAGACGGGTCCCCGTGAAGCATGCGTCTCCTTAGGTTGCAGTTTCGGTTCACCTGCAGATACATCTCAGAGAACTGACATTCAACCTAGCATAAGGAGGCATGACCAAAAAGGCTTTAGGAACCGCCCCGGTACGCGGACCGTGTCAATGGCCGATGTTATCCGGTCACGCTGCGCTGTGCCGCCGGACGCGCTGCGGAACCGCAATCGGGCCGGGACCTGCGACGACTGCGCGACCGCCCGATGGCTCTCGGTAGTCGGCCGGACATTCCGACAAAAGGGCTTAAGTGCTCCCACCGGAACAAGCTGGTACGAGTTCGTGGCCGGAACATGCCACGGAAATCCACAGGTTTTTCTCAGGCATCTGTCAGCAGCACCCCGGACGGCCCGTCGGCGCGCGCCGGTGCGTACCGGCGCACACCCGACGGGCCGCGTCGTGTCGGCGGCCCGTCGGCGGCCTGTCGGCGACCCCTGAGAGGGCGAAAGGCGTTAGTTACGACCGCTTCACGCGCGAGCCGGCGCCCTCACTCGCCCCAGCGCGCATAGATCACGGGCTGCTCGCGGAAGGGCAGCTGGCGCAGCGTCATGTTCTCCAGGCCCAACGTCTCGCGGATCGCCGCGGTCACGCCCGGCCACCTCGGATGTCCGAGCTCGTCGAAGGCGACGATGCTGCCCTTCACCAGGTGCGGACGGATCGCCTGGAGCACTTCACGGGTCGGCGCGTAGAGGTCGAGGTCGAAGAAGGCCATCCCGATGACGGTCTCCGGGTTCTCCTCCAGGTACCGCGGAACCGTCTCGCGGACGTCGCCCTGCACGACGAAGGTCCGCTGGACGTGCGGGATCGGATCGCCGGCCTCGTGCGCGGCCAGCACCTCGCGCAGGTGCTCGACCTCGTCGGCGGGGACCGCGAACCGGCCCGGGGTCGCGCTCGGGCTCACCCGGTCGATGTCGGCGACGTCGGGAAATCCGGTGAAGGTGTCGAACCCGATGATCCGCCGGAAGGAGTTGTAGGGCTCGTGGATTCCGCGCAGCGCGGCGAGGGTGGCCAGGTGGCGGCCGTGCAGGACGCCGAACTCCATGATCACGCCGGGGATCTCGGGCAGCATCCGGTAGAGCGCGTCCATCGTCAGCAGGTCGGCCAGCTGATGGCGGCGCAGATAGACCGGAAGGTTGTCGATGAGATACACCGGCGGAATCGGCGTCTCCGTCAGGAGTTTCGTCAGCCTTTCGCGGACCTCCTTCTCCTGCGCGGACTCATGCGGCAGGAGCCGTGGATTCTTGTGCTCGGGATCGGTCATGTGGTTTTCCCTTCTCGACCGGGCCAAGGCTGTCGAAACACCATGGAAAACTGCTGTGTGTCGATAAGTCAGTCAAGGGTTCGACACTTACAGCAGCCGGACAGACGTGTGGAATCTAGTGGATTGCCCGGCGAGATCGGCTCCACCATCGTGCCCGACGGTCCCGCGAGGCCCGGCGCACCGGGCCCGCCCCGGCCCGCGCGCCGGCCGCCGGCCGCGGCGACGTCCCTGATCGCAGACCTCTGACGGCCCGGCGGCCCCGCGTTGTCATGCCTGGCATTCGTGTCCCGCCGACGGGACAGGCCAGACAAGTGGACAGCGCACTCTATGCCGCATGAGAACCGCCCCGGACAATGCATATGGGAGACCGCACCGTCTCTCAATTCTCTGACCCGAAGCCAGCCATTACTTATTTCCGGCGGACCGGAGATGGAACGCGGCGAACGACATTCGGCGGACACCCCGAAAAAGCCCCGCGGATCGGGATTCCCCCACGCCGCTCAGCGAAAAGGCGATTCGGCTCCGGCTCCACCCACAGCGCCGGACCCCGCCACTGGTCGAGACAGGAGACATCATGAGCACTGCGTCTGCTGGGCCACCGGCGCCCACGGCCGGAGCACGCACCCGTTCGGCGGCGGCACGGCGGTTCGCCGAGTCCGCACGGACGACGCCGAGCCTGGCCGAGTTCGACAAGCTCGTGGGGCGGACCCAGGAGAACGTGCGCACCATCACCGAGACGGTGCCGCTGGACCGCCTGCACGGCTGGCACCGCGACCGCCGCACCGGCTTCATCGCCCACGAGAGCGGCCGCTTCTTCTCCATCGAGGGCCTCCAGGTGGACAAGCAGGGCCCCGGGGCCGGCCGGCAGAGCCCGTCGGCGGCGTGGGGACAGCCCATCATCAACCAGCCGGAGACCGGGATCCTGGGCTTCCTGGTGAAGGAGTTCGACGGGGTCCTGCACATCCTGATGCAGCTCAAGGCCGAACCGGGCAATCGCAACGGCCTGCAGCTCTCCCCCACCGTCCAGGCCACCCGGAGCAACTACACCGGCATCCACGGCGGCCTGCCCGTGCCGTATCTGGAGTACTTCCAGGAGCCGGCGCACGTCATCGCCGACGTGCGCCAGTCCGAGCAGGGCTCGAGGTTCCTGCGCAAACGCAACCGGAACATGATCGTGGAGACCTCGGACCCGGTCCCGGCGCGGGACGGCTTCGTGTGGCTGACGCTGGGACAGCTGCACCGGCTGCTGGCCGTCGACGACCTGGTGAACATGAGCACCCGGTCGGTGCTGGCCTGCCTGCCGCTGGGCGAGGACACCGACGCCGCCGCGGAGGACGGCTTCGCGACCGCGCTGGCCCGATCCCTGGCCCCGGGCGGCCCGGCACTGCACCCGCTGGTGGACGTCCTGAGCTGGATCACCGAGACCAGGACGCTGTCGGAGCTGCACGCCCGCACCGTCCCGCTGGACGCGCTGACCGACTGGGCGTTCACCGGCGGCCGCATCAGGCACCGCGGCGGCAAGCACTTCGAGGTGATCGGGGTCGAGGTGGAGGCGGTGGGCCGGGAGGTGGGGCACTGGTGGCAGCCGATGATCCGCGCGCGGTCCACGGAGCTCGCGGCGCTCGTCGTCACCCGGCTGCGCGGCGTCCTCCACGTGCTGATGCAGCTGCGGATCGAGCCGGGGCTGACGGACACCGCGGAGCTGGCGCCCACCGTGCAGTGCACCCCGGCCGACTGCGCGCACCTGCCGCCGGAGCAGCGGCCGCCCTTCCTGGACCTGGTCCAGAACGCCCGGCCCGCCGACATCCGCTTCGACACCGTCCTGTCCGACGAGGGCGGCCGGTTCTACCACACCGGCAGCCGGCACCTCGTGGTCGAGACCGAGTGGCAGCCGGAGCCGCCGGAGTTCCGCTGGCTCACCCCGGGCCAGCTGGAGGACCTGGCCCAGCACAGCCACTACCTCAACATGCAGGCCCGCAGCGTGCTGGCCTGCCTACGGTCCCGATACGACGGAGGCGACCGGTGACCACCGTCCACGCCGACGACACACTGCACACCCGGCTGGGCCGCACCGCGCTGCGCGTCAGCCGGATCTGCCTGGGCACGGTCAACTTCGGCGGCCGGGTCTCCGAGCCGGAAGCCAGGGCCCTGATGGACCACGCGGTCGACAGCGGCGTCAACTTCGTGGACACCGCCGACATGTACGGCTGGCGCGAGTACCAGGGCTACACCGAGGAGGTCGTCGGCAGGTGGCTGGTGTCCTCGGCCGCGCTGCGCGACCAGGTGGTGCTGGCCACCAAGGTGGGCAACCCGATGGGCGGCGGCGTCAACGACCGGGGGCTGTCGGCCCGCCACATCATCGCCGGCTGCGAGGCCTCGCTGCGCCGGCTGGGCACCGAGTGGATCGACCTGTTCCAGATGCACCACGTCGACCGGGACGCCGGCTGGGACGAGGTGTGGCAGGCCATGGAGATCCTGGTGCGGCAGGGCAAGGTCCGCTACGTGGGCTCGTCGAACTTCGCCGGGTGGGATCTGGCCGCGGCCCAGGAGGCGGCGAAGGCGCGCCACTTCGTGGGCGTCGTCTCCGAGCAGTGTCTTTACAACCTCGCCGTGCGCCATCCCGAACTCGAACTGCTCCCCGCGGCCCGCGCGTACGGAGTGGCCGTGATGCCCTGGTCGCCGCTGCACGGCGGACTGCTCAGCGGCGTCCTGCGCAAGACCGCCGAAGGCCGGGCGGTGAAGTCGGGGCAGGGACGCTCGGCCGCGGCGCTGGAGCGGATGCACGGCACGATCGAGCGCTACGAGCAGCTGTGCGCGGACTTCGGACGGGATCCGGCGCAGGTCGGCCTGGCCTGGGTAACGGCCCGGCCCGGAGTGACGTCCACGGTCATCGGGCCGCGCACCCCCGACCACGTCAAGGACGCGCTCCAGGCACTGGAATCGCCGCTGTCGGACGAGCAGACCGCTCTTCTGGAGGAGCTGTTCCCGCCGATCGGCAACGGCGGGACGGCTCCGGACGCATGGCTCAGCTGACCGCCGGTGCGGGGATCACAGCGACGCGTCGAGACGCCGGGCCTCGGCGTAGTCGGGAAGCAGGCCCCGCTCGTCGAGCTCCTTCAGGGTGGGTGCCGCGCGGTCGCGGTCGGACAGCAGCAGCTCCAGCCCTGCCGGAAGCGGCAGGCCGAGGTCCGGGTCCAGCGGAGAAAGGGCGATCTCGAAGGAGGGGACGTAATCGCCGGCGATCATGTACGAGATGAGGGTGTCGTCCCGGAGGGCGGCGAAGCCGTGCCCCACACCGACCGGCACGTACAGCGCCCGCATGGTGGCGCCGCTCAACTCCGCGGTGTCCCAGCGGCCGAACGTGGGTGAGCCCTTGCGCAGGTCCACGACGAAATCCAGGGCCTCGCCGGCCAGACAGCACACGAACTTCGCCTTCCCCGGCGGGCACTTGGTGAAGTGGATGCCGCGCATCGTGCCGCGCTGCGAGGTGCTGTAGCTGAGCTGGGTGACGGAGAAGACGCCCAGGCCGGTGTGCTCGGCGAGCGCCTCCCGGGTGAACGGGGAGACGAACAATCCGCGATCGTCGCGGTGGATCTCCGGGGAGAACTCGACGACACCTTCCACATCGAGTTGTCGGGCGTGCATTTTTATCTCCTCACCACGGCGGCCGAGCGATCGGCCGGGCAACAATGCGAGCGCACCGGCAATGATAGGGAGAGGGACTATGCCGCGAAAGGATCCGCGGCACTCTTGAACAGTTGAACAGGCAGCCTTAATCTGAGCCTTCGGGGAGCGGAAAACCCATGGCAGACGACCGGGAGAATTCTTGATGAGTGAGAGTGAAAACGCTATCTACGACGTGGTCGGCGTCGGTTTCGGTCCGTCCAACCTGTCGCTTGCCATCGCCCTGGAGGAACAGCGGACGGATTGTCCCGAGAATGGGATAAGCAGTCTCTTCCTGGAACGGCAGGCGGCTTTCGGATGGCACCGCAACATGCTGTTGCCGTCGACCACCATGCAGATTTCCTTCCTCAAGGATCTGGCGACCTTCCGCAATCCGACGTCGAGCTTCAGCTTCATCTCCTTCCTGCACGCGTCGGGGCGGCTGCTGCAGTTCGTGAACAACCAGGACTTCTTTCCCACGCGCAAGGAGTTCCACCAGTACCTGGACTGGGCCCAGGCCAGGGTGGCGCACCGGGTCTCCTACGGCTCGCAGGTACGGTCGATCCGGCTGGCCCCGGACGCCGCGCCGGAGCGGCCGGTGCTGGAGCTGGAGGTCGCCGACACCGGCGGCCGGGGCAGCCGGACCGTGCTGGCGCGCAACGTCGTCATCTCGACCGGCCTGGTGCCCAGCATGCCCGAGGGCGTGAGCCGGGACGAGCGGGTGTGGCACAGCTCGGAGTTCCTGGAGAAGTACCGCACGATGAACCCGCGCGAACTGCGCCGGGTCGCGGTCGCCGGAGCCGGCCAGAGCGCCGCGGAGATCGTCCGGTTCCTGTACGACGAGCTGCCGCACGCCCAGGTGCACGCGATCGTCCCGGCGTACGGCTACCCCATCTCGGACGACTCGCCGTTCGCCAACCAGGTCTTCAACCCCGAGGCCGTCGACGACTACTACTTCGGCAGCGACCGCACGCGCGACACGTTCTGGCGGTACCACCGCAACACCAACTACTCGGTCGTCGACGAGGACGTGATCAAGGCCCTGTACCAGCGCTGGTACGACGACGAGATCCAGGGCGTCAAGCGCCTGGAGTTCATCAACCTGACCCGGGTCGCCGGCGTCAAACGGGTCGGCGCCGAGACCCGCGTGTCCCTCCAGGAAGGCCCCGGCGCCGAGATCCGCGAACTCAACGTCGACGCCCTGGTCTGCGCGACCGGCTACGCCGCGATGAACCCCTCGAGCCTGCTCGGCGACCTGGACCGGCTGTGCCTGCGCGACGACTCGGGCCGCTACCGGATGGAACGCGACTACCGCATAGCCACCACTCCGGAGCTAGGCTGCGGTATCTACCTGCAAGGCGGCACCGAGCACAGCCACGGCCTGGCCTCCTCCCTGCTGTCGAACATCGCACTGCGCAGCGGAGAGATCATCGACTCGATCGTGGCCCGGCGCACAGAACAGGACGCCCAGGGCCCGGTCCTCGCCGAGTTCGGAGGATGACACCAGTGGACGACGAACTACTGATCCGCCGCTACCGCGACGACGGCGGCTGCCCGACGAAGCTGATCTGCTTCGCCCCCGCCGGCGCCGGCGCGAGCACCTTCCACACCTGGGCCCGCGGACTCCCATCAGACGTCGGCCTCCTCGCCGTCCGATACCCGGGCCGAGAGGACCGCCTGCGCGATCCGATCCCGCCCCGCCTGGAGGACCTCGCCGACGAGATCGCCGACGGCATCAAGGGCCTGAGCGCCTACCGCCTGGTCCTGTTCGGCCACAGCATGGGCGCCACCGTCGCACACGAGGTCGCACTGCGCCTCCAGGAACAGGGGAACCCGCCGGCGGCGCTGTGCGTGTCCGGCCGCCGACCGACGCACCTGCTACCCGGCCGAAAGCTGATCTTCGGCACCGACGAGGAGATCATCGCCCACATCGTCGGCTTCGACGACAGCCGCGCCGCCGTCTTCGCCGACGAGGCCCTACGCGACCTCGTGCTGCCCGCAATCCGAGCGGACTACCGCCTGGTGGACACCTTCGACGGCGGCGAGCGCCCCCTGCTGGACTGCCCGATCTACGGCTACACCGGCGACGTCGACACCGAGGTAACGCCGGAGCAGATGGACCGCTGGTCGGAGCTGACCCGGGGCCCATTCCGGCTCGTAGTGATGCCCGGCGGGCACTTCTACCTCCGGGCCGAACAGGCTGCACTGCTGGCGGACCTCAGCGGCGTCCTCGCCGAGGTCAAGTCCCGGACGATGACCGCGCCCTGAGGCCGTTACCCCACCGCAGTGCCAGCGGCCCGCCTTCGTACGACGATGGCGGGCCGCTACTTTGTGGCTCTGGCTCTGGTTCTAGCTCTGGTACTAGCTCCGGCAGAAACACGACGCCGGGCTCGCCGGGCTCGGGTATCACCTCGCCGTCAGCGATTGCCTACATGTGCTCGACCCTGGCTCGCCGCCACCGAACGCCGCCCGAACCCGGCCTCAACACCATCAGGCCGGGTTCGTCTGTTCGCGCTGCCAGTTCAACGCAAGCTCGGCCATGACACGCAGACGTTCGTAGTACGCGAATTCGACCGCATCGGCGAGCAGCGGAAGTACGACGGACAGATGCCCGATGCAAGTGTTCAGGACGCCTTCACGCCACTCGCCCAGCAACCCACGCGAGAGCAGCGTCTGGACACATCCGGCGATGTCGGCGTCCACCAGGATGAAGTCGATCTCGCCGACGTCCTTGCCGCGAAGCCGGGCAGGGAAGGGCGCACGTCGGTGCTCGTCCCACAGACGAGAGAGCCTGTCACGAGTCGAGTCATCCACGACGACGATTGTTGCGCGCCGACGGGGCGAACGTTGCCTGCTGCGGCACTAGCTCTGGTACTAGCTCTAGCTCTGGTACTTGCTCTAGCTCTTAGCTTGCCGTTTAACCCCAGAAGGCTATCAAGGCTCTGATGCTGTTTCGGAACCAGGTTGAGCTTGCCGTTTAACCCCAGAAGGCTATCAAGGCTCTGATGCTGTTTCGGAACCAGGTTGAGCGCGTGTTCCTGTTCTTCGAGACAGCGACGGGT
>NZ_JBGCCU010000043.1 GCF_041261445.1 Catenulispora sp. EB89 | reverse complement strand
CCCGGTACGACAAGCTCGCCTGCCGTTACCAGGCCACCGTCACCATCGCAGCCATCAACGGCTGGCTATGAACCACTTCTCAGACACGGCCTAGTTCCACTACTTCGGCCAACTCGTCCATCGGGACTCCCTTCCCGACGTGCGCTCCCCAGCGACATCACGCAGGCGCCGTCCACGCAGCCGCATCAGGGCAACGCCAAAGCTAACCGGCGTGCTCGAAGCAACAGGACACAGCCCCAACCAGCGGCCAATGCCGGACTAGGGCACGGGATATGAACCCAAGAACAGATCGGCCTCGCCGCGAACGGCACCCGCACGGGTCATTTTCGCGCCGACCAGGCGGCGCGGCAACGAGCCGAAATGACTAGGGCGTTGAGAGCTGTCTCGTCGGCGTCGGGCAAAGTGTGTAGGTAGACCTCCGTGGTACGGATGCTCGCGTGACCGAGGCGTTCCTTCACCACTTGCAGGTCGGCGCCGCCTGCGAGCAGCCAGGAGGCGTGAGCGTGGCGCATATCGTGGGTGCGGACCCGCATGTCGATGTCGGCGCGCTCTACGGCACCGAGCCAGATCTGGTTGCGGAACCAGTTGGCTGACAGATGGCCGTCGGTGTCGCGGAACCGGGGTTTACGCGGGCTGTCCTTGCCTTGTGCGCGGCGCGTGGTTCGGTATTGAGCGACAGCCGCGCGGCAGTAGGTGCAGCGACACCCGTGAGCGTAAGCAGTGGTGGTGCCGTGCCAGTGACAGCGGCCATTCTCATCTGGTTCCGTCATCCCGAGGGTCAGGGGATCCAGGTCGACCTCACGCTCAGACCGGACGTAGTACCTGGTGGAGAACAAGAGCTCGTCGCGGCCAATGCAGTGTTCGGCGATGTGATCCTCAAGCTTGCCGGTGATATTGGCGCTCAGTTTCATCCGTCGGAATTCCTTGTCCTTGGGGTACTCCTTGACCAAGAACCGGCCGCCGGTGGGATGGAACTCCGGAGTCAGCTCCACCACCGCACGGCTGACCGTCAGCAGCTGACTATCCAGATCGAGATCTCCTGCTCGAAGTTCGGTCAGCTCACCCCAGCGGAGGCCGGTCTCGATGTCGGTCTCCGCCAAGAGGCGCATGTGGTCATCGCCTAGGTTCTCGTAGATCAACTCGAACTGCTCAAGGGTGATGACTTGACGAGGTTTACGTGGGATCGGCGGTCCAGGCACGCCGCGGCACGGATGGAACGTCACCAACTGATCGTCGAGGGCCATCGTAAAGGCGGAGCTGAGGACGCTCTTCGCCTGGTATACCGTCGATGGACCCGCACCAGAGGCGATCAGTTGGCCGACCCACACGCGCACGTGAGCTTTGGTGATCTCAGTCAGGCGCATGTCGCCGAACACCGGAAGCAGATACTTGCGGAGGTTGGAGGTGTAGCCCCTACGTGTCGTGGCCTCCACAACCAGGTTGGGAAGCCACCAGGTGAGCGCATATTCGCCGAACGTGAGACTGCCATCGGTGGGCGGGACCTCAAGGATCTGCAGCATCTCAAGCCTCCAGCATCAACGCAGGTTCGGTTTCCTCGAAGCGCTCCAAACACACCGAAGTCGGTTCGGGGACGACCGGGACGGTCAGCGGTCGCGTGGTCGGATCGATGCGTTCGGCCTGTTCCAGCGCCCATGTGATCCAGTCGGCGGTGGCGGTTGACGCCGCACCCTTGCGAACGTCGCGCTGCAACTGTGAACACATCGACCTGACCTCGCCCGCAAGCCGCCAGGCCGCCACCTGCCGGCTAAGAAAGCCGGCAATCCAAGCCTGCTGATATGCAGCTCGCAGACTCTCGGCCTCGGTCTCACGCGTTCTTGAAATCTCTTGATCGAACTCTTCGCGGTGCTCACGTCGTCGATCGAGTTCATGGACGCGCTCTTCAAGAGTGTCCAAGACGTCCTCCACCTTGTGCTCAAGGCGAGTACGCGTTCCGTCGTGCCAGATGCGACGACCAGTCTGTACGTCCTCGAGTTTGAGGACCAGCACCTCGCCGTGCTCCATGACGGCGATCGGGAACTCCTTACCGCCGATGAGTAGGCGGTAACGGGCGAATTGGCGAGGCCGGGGCCGCTCTACGGGGCGGGCGCGGTAGCCGCGCTCTTCGGCCTGGATGAAGAGGGCGTCCAGGGTTCGCAGCGCCTGGTTCACCAATCCGGGTGACACACGCGGCAGAGGCCCTACGGCGGGTCCTGTTCGATGTGCCTGTGCATTCTCCTTGGCTATCAACTTGTGCAGCTCGACTACGAGCGGATGTCTAAACTCGGTCTCAGGCACCGAGGGTGGCGTCGGCGCAGGTGCCACAGTTGGCCGTCGGGCCTCGTCAGAGCGGGGTGCGCCGATCCTGACGATCAGGTCTCCTCGGACCCTGCCGGTGAAGTCGAGCCGCCTACCGCACTTGATCGCCGACTGGATCGAACTGCGCCACCATGCCCGGGTAGCTGGATCGGGATCGGAAATCGTCAGCGTGCCTCCGGCGGCTTCTATTCGAGCGACGAGCTCATTCGCGCTAAGGAGCTTCCGCGCCGTCGAGGTCTTCGCTTCGCTCGTATTCGCATGAACCCCGCTGGACCCATCTGGCCGTTGCGGATAGGTGCCGCAATCGGCGTAATACTGCCCAGCATCCGTGGCCACAGCCGACCACATACCATCAGACCCGATGGTTTCTACCAGACCACGACTTCGCAGCGCGTACACAGTCAAGGCCAAAGACGAATCCCGCCATGTCACCGGGACGTCATTGGCGACGATCCGAGCAAGGACCTCGACCTGGCGCTGGTTCAGTCGCTGCTTTGCCAGCACAGTTTCCTCGATCCGCAGCTGATAGAGACTGACGAGGTCAGTATCAAGGGCTACCCGAACGATTCACCAAGACACCAAAGGCACACGAATGAGTGAACTACGAGACAAAAAAGTCGGCGCTTTTATACTCATTTGTGCCGCTTGACACATTTTCCCCCTCTTTACGAACCGAGAAGGCATCCTGCAACGAACTCCGCGACGCAGAGCAGGGTCACCACCTCGACCGAGCCCGACCAAAGACCATGATCTTTTCACCGCGCATTCGCCGCGACCGCCGCAAAAACATGATCGGAATGACGACTCGATGAGACGCCTATTTCGAGAATTCCCGTGCTAGAAATTCCGGTTTAGCTGGGCGGCAAGGCCTTGAAATGCAAAAATGCCGCCCGACGGGTGTCGGGCGGCATTTGCAATTGTGGAGCCGGCGGGAATTGAACCCGCGTCCATCGGCGACTTGCCAGGGCTTCTCCGGGCGCAGCCTGTGTTCGCTTTTCTTGGCCCCGGCAGTCTCACAGGCACGCTGCTGACAGGCCCAGCCACATTGGTGTCCCGCCTGGCCCTGTGGCCGTGTCAGGCGGTGGATCCTCCTAATGATGTCTTACCGGGCCGGAGGCGCTCCCGGGTCGACAGAAGTCATTACCTGATTATTGTCAGGCGGCGAGACCGTAAGCGGTCTGCGACTTCAGCTGCGTCTTGTTGGCAGTTATTTTTTGTGCAGCGTGTGGTTAACGAGATCATCGCTGCTTCCTCGGCCCGCTTCCCCTGCCAAAACGTCCGATGTCGAAACCGTTCGGCCCCTTGTCGGACGACTCTGGTCGGAAACGTTTGGTTTTCTGACGCTTGGTCGTCTCTGTGTAGTTGTCAAGCAGTCGGCTCCGGTTTCCCGGGGCCGTGATCCAAGGGTAGCGGTTCGGGCGGGCAGACTCCAGCGGGTTCGCCGTGGGCGAACTGGGGAGTGATCAGGGGCTGTCCGCCCTTGCCGTCGGGCTGCGGTCCTGGTCACCGTGGTGGAGGCGGCTACTTTCGGCGGTTGTTGCGCTTGAAGGCGGCGGCCATCGCGCGCTCGGCCTCGCGCTTGTTCTGGCGCTCCATGAGGGTCTGGCGCTTGTCGTAGGTCTTCTTGCCTCGCGCCAGGCCGATCTCGACCTTGACCTTGCCGTCCTTGAAGTACAGCTCCAGGGGGATCAGCGTGAGGCCGGTCTCCTTGGTTTTGCCGATGAGTTTGTTGATCTCGGCGCGGTGGAGGAGGAGCTTGCGGTTGCGGCGGGGCGAGTGGTTGGTCCACGTGCCTTCCGCGTACTCGGCGATGTGTACGCCCTGTAGCCAGACCTCGGCGTCCTTGATGACCGCGTAGCCGTCGACGAGGCTGGCGCGACCCGCCCGGAGGGACTTGACCTCGGTGCCGGTCAGGGAGATGCCCGCTTCGTAGGTGGCCTCGATCTCGTACTCGTGGCGCGCCTTCTTGTTGCGGGCGATGACCTTCTGGCCTTGTTCCTTCGGCATGGGGTTCATTATCCCCGATGAACGCCGCTAGACCTTCAGGTATTTCCGGAGGGACAGGGCGCTGGCGCCGACCGCCATCAGGAGGCCGACCGGGATCAGGATCACGACCGTCAGCATCACCTTGTCCCAGCCCACGTAGCTGGTGGAGGTGAAGTTGGGGGCCAGGACCCGGTCGATCAGGAAGTACTTGAAGCTGATGACGCCCAGCGCCGCCACCGCCACGCCGCCCAGGCCGGCGACCGCGCCCTCCATGAGGAATGGCAATCGGATATAGAAGTTCGAGGCTCCGACCAGGCGCATGATGCCGGTTTCTCGCCGTCTGCTGAACGCGGACAGTCGGACCGTGTTGACGATCAGCATCAGCGCCAGGCCCACCATGACCACCGCGACTGTCGTCGCCGACACTGTGAGGCCGTTCAGGAGTTTGAAGAGTGGTTGCAGGACGGCTCTCTGGTCCGACACCGTCTCCACACCCTGCTGCCCCTGGTAGCTGCTGATCATCGCGTCGATGTTCACAGTGCTGGGGTCCTTCAGCTTCACCCGCAGGGAGGCCGGGATCTGGTCCGGAGTCACGTACTCCGACATCGCGTTGCCGTTCTCGCTGCCCTTGGTCATCGCCTCGTAGCGCACGAACGCCTCGGCCTGGGTCTCGCTGAAGACCTGCTGGACCAGCGGATTCGCTGTCAGCTGCGCCTGCAGGGTGTTCATCTGGTTCTGCGTGGCCTGCCCCGAGGCGCAGGTGGTCGGGTGCAGGTTCGGGTCGTCCTTGGTGCACATGAACACCGTGACCTCGACCTTGCCGTACCAGAAGTCCTTCATGTGGCTGGTCTGGAACAGCATCAGCAGCGCGACGCCGAGCATACCGAGGGCCACCGCCGCGGAGACGATGACGGCTACGGTCATCGTGAGGTTGCGGCGCAGACCGATGAAGATCTCGGACAGGACAAATTGTGCGCGCATAGTGGGTCGGGACTCCTACGTGAGTTCTGCTTCTAGTGCTGCGTATTCGTGGGCGCTCTAGCGGACGTATCCGTACACGCCGCGCGACTGGTCGCGCACCAGGTTGCCGCTGTCGAGCTCCAGGACGCGCTTGCGCATCTGGTTCACGATGGCCTGGTCGTGGGTCACCATCACCACCGTGGTGCCGGCGCGGTTGATCCGGTCCAGCAGCTTCATGATGCCGACCGAGGTCTCCGGGTCCAGGTTTCCGGTGGGCTCGTCGGCGATCAGCACCATCGGGCGGTTCACGAACGCCCGGGCGATCGCCACGCGCTGCTGCTCACCGCCGGAGAGCTCGTTGGGGAACCGGCCGCCCTTGCCTCCCAGGCCGACCAGCTCCAGCACTTCCGGCACCGCCTTGTTGATGGTGGGCCGGGACTTGCCGATGACCTCCAGGGCGAAGGCCACGTTCTGCTCCACCGTCTTGTTCGGCAGCAGGCGGAAGTCCTGGAACACGGTGCCGATCTGCCGGCGCAGCTGCGGGATCTTCCAGTTCGACAACTTGGCCAGGTCCTTGCCGGCCACGTGCACCCGGCCGGCCGTGGGCCGCTCCTCACGCAGGATCAGCCGCATGAAGGTCGACTTTCCGGAACCGGAGGAGCCGATGACGAATACGAACTCGCCGCGCTCGATCTCCAGCGAGATGTTCTCCAGCGCCGGACGGTTCTGGCTCGGGTAGGTCTTGGTGACCTTGTCGAATCTGATCATGCTGGCATCGCCTCCGCGACAAGCGCAGCCTTCAGGAAGCCCCCGTGGGCACTTATGCGTACGCTCGGTCGTAGTGTCACAGTAGAGATGACAGTACACGCCGGAAGTAGGGGTTCATGGCCCCTTCGCCCGGGAACCACAATCCGCACCGGCTGCCGGCGGGTACGGAACACAGGAGGTGAGGCGGCATGTGCTGTGAGCACCTAGTTTGCGCGAACTGCGCGGGTCCGGTGTCCGAGGGCAGGTGCAGCGTCTGCCGTGGCCAGAGGGCCCAGATGCACGGCCAGTCCGGGGGCGTGTCCTTCTCCGCGATGACCGCGGTCCTGTTGACCTTGCTCGTGGCTGTGGCTTTTCTCACCACGACCATCCATTAATGGATCATCGCTATACGTGGTGCCCATATACATGAGAAAGCCGCTATATAGCACGGAGTGCGCTATATAGCGGCTTGTGTCGCTTTTTAACCGTTTTCCCGCTGCTTGCGCCAGCGGATCCCGGCCTCGATGAACTCGTCGATGTCCCCGTCCAGCACGGCGGTGGTGTTGCCGGTCTCGTAGTTCGTGCGCAGATCCTTGACCAGCTGGTACGGGTGCAGGACGTAGCTGCGCATCTGGTTGCCCCAGGACCCCGAGGAGTCGTCCTTCAGGGCGTCCATCCTCGCCTGGTCCTCCTCGCGCCGCCGCTGCAGCAGCTTGGCCTGGAGCACGGCCATGGCCGAGGCCCGGTTCTGGATCTGCGAGCGCTCGTTCTGGCAGGACACCACGATCCCGGTCGGCAGGTGCGTGATGCGCACCGCGGAGTCGGTGGTGTTGACGCCCTGGCCGCCGGGGCCGGAGGAGCGGTAGACGTCGACCCGCAGCTCGTCCTCGGGGATGTCGACGTGGTCGGTCTGCTCGATCACCGGCACCACCTCGACGGCGGCGAACGAGGTCTGGCGCCGGCCCTGGTTGTCGAACGGCGAGATGCGCACCAGGCGGTGGGTCCCCTGCTCTACGGAGAGGGTGCCGTACGCGTAGGGCGCCTTGACCGTGAAGGTCGCGGACTTGATCCCGGCCTCTTCGGCGTACGACGTGTCGTAGACCTCGGTCGGGTAGCCGTGCCGCTCGGCCCAGCGCGTGTACATGCGCAGCAGCATCTCGGCGAAGTCCGCGGCGTCCACGCCGCCGGCCTCGGCACGCAGCGACACCAGCGCCTCACGCGCGTCGTACTCGCCGGACAGCAGCGTGCGCACCTCCAGCTCGCCGACCGACTTGGAGACGTCGATGAGCTCGCCCTGCACCTCGGCCAGGGTGTCGGCGTCGCCCTCGGCCTGGCCGAGTTCGAAGAGCACCTCGACGTCCTCCAGGCGCCGGTTCAGCGTGGAGAAGCGGTTCAGCTCCGCCTGCAGCCCCGACAACTTCGAGGTCACGGCCTGCGCCTTGGTCTGGTCGTTCCACAGATCCGGGGCCGAGGCCTGCTCCTCCAAGTCCGCGATCTGCGTGCGCAGCTTGTCCAGGTCGAGCACGGCCTCGATGGAGGCCATGGTCGCGCGGAGGTTCTTGAGCTCTTCGGAAGGATCTGTAGCCACGTGACAAGCCTATCCGGAGTACGAGACCCGCAGCCTCGTCGGAGACTCCGCAGTGACCACCGCGACCCGGCCGTCCGGGGTCGCCGTCGCGCCGGGCGGCAGCACGGACTGGAGTCCACCGGCGCCGGCCTGGCCATTACCGTTCATGGCCTTGACGGAACCACCGGTTGAACGCACGAAGACATAAGCGGTGCCGTCACCTGAGGTAGCCGCTGTGGGAAGGCCCGACAGTGGGGTCAGCACAGGGGTACCCCACAGCTTGTTCGCATATGCGATCGCCACAACGCCCTCATCGGACGCGCGCGACACGTACGCGGTGAACCCGGACGTCGCCGGAGTCGACGCCAGCGCGACACCGGAGCCCAGGTCTGCCGTCGCCGAAACCGGCTGCCAGTCGCTCCAGGTGTAGTCGCCAGAGGTCCCTGAGGGAGTCCCCGTAGAGGTCATCAAAGTCTTGTTGCTCCCGACCGCCGCGATGACGACGGAACCGTCGGAACCGGCGAGCGCCCCCGGAGCACCGTGCAGCTTCGCGGTGCCGACCGGAACCCACTTCGCCGACCAGCCGCCGGCCGTATAGCTGCGCTGGTGCACGACTCCGTCACTGTCGCGCACAGCGAACAGCTCCAGGTGCCCCGTGCTTGTCGCTACTACAGCGGGCTCTGTATTCGTCTTCAGTCCGTGCAGAGGGAGCCAGGAGTGACTGTTCTCCCCCGGCAGGTACCAGACCGTGTCATCGCTACCGGTGACGAACACAAAGAGTGTCGTCGTGCCAGAGGCGTCCTTAAAGACTGCGGTACGTGGTGCGCCCTGAATGGAGACCGGTACGGGAGGCAGCTCATGCGCGGGCTGGAAACTCAGCCCTACTGCGGCGGACCGCGTAGTAGTCCCCGGAGGGGAGGACGGGGAGGACACCGGAGAGGTCGTCGCTCCAGCCGGCCCCTGCGAGTGCGCCTTGTTGTCCTTGCCGGAGTCATCCCCGCCAGACATCCCCATGGCGATCGCAGCCGCCGCTCCCCCGACCAACAGTGCGGCCGCAGTAGCGGCGATCCACCGGGGACGCTTAGAGCCGGCGGTGGCATTAGCCCGCTCGGCACGCAGCTCCGAGACGTCATAGCTGCCCGTGCCGGACCGCCGCCGCACCTCGCCCTGGTCCCGATCGCGGATCGGGCGCATCAGGTTCAGGTGGGTGTCCTCGTCCTCGTCCTTGACCTCGGTGTTGTGCACCAGCGGGACGATGCCGCTGTGCCGCATCGGGATCGGGTCGATGGTCGGGTTGCGGCCGCCGTGCATGCTGGCGCGCGCCGAGGACCGCACGTCCCAGCCGCCCTCGCGCGGGTCCGGGATGCTCAGCGGCGGCATGTCCTCCAGCAGCGGCGCCAGGTCGCGCAGCCGGGCGGCGAATTCCGCGGCGGTCAGGCGCGCCGCCGGGCCCTTGGCCAGGCAGGAGGCGACCAGCGCGGCCAGCGGGCCGGGGACGCCGGGCAGCGGCGGGACCTTGTCGGTGACGTGCCGGCGCAGCACCGCGCCGGGGTGGCCGCCGCCGAACGGCGTCCAGCCGGCCAGCAGCTCGAACAGCACGGTGCCCAGCGCGTACATGTCGACCGCCGGGCCCGGCTGCAGGCCCTCGATGACCTCCGGCGCCAGGTAGTCCGGGGTGCCGATGATGCGGGTGGCGCGGGTCCGGCGCGGGCCGTCGACCAGGCGCGCGATGCCGAAGTCGGCCAGCCGCGGGACCAGGGCGCCGCCGGAGTGGTCGAGCAGGATGTTCTCGGGCTTCACGTCGCGGTGGATGATGCCCTGCGAGTGCGCGGCGGCCAGGCCTTCGGCGACGCCGGCCACGACCAGCACGGCCAGCTGCGGGCGCAGCGCGTGCTCGGCGTCCAGCAGGTGGCGCAGGTCCGAGCCCCGGATCAGGTCCATCACCAGGGCCAGGTCGGTGCCGTCGACGACCAGGTCGCGGACCCCGACCACGTTCGGGTGCTGCAGCGAGGTCAGGACGGTGCGCTCCTGGACGAAGCGCGCGATCAGGGTCTGGTCCGCGGCGAGGTCCTCACGGAGCAGTTTGACGGCGACCGGCCCGTCCGGGCCTTCGCCCTCCCACACGGTGCCGCACGTCCCGCGGCCCAGCACCGTGGTGATGGTGTACCTGCTGCCGATCTTCCGCGCCACGAGGTCTTCTCAATCCTGTCCGCTGGCCGTGTCACCCGTGTGGGAAGAACGGGAGACACGAAACTTTCCCGCGCTTGACGCCTTTCGGGCAAGCGGGCTCGCCGTAACGCTTGTCAGGTGGTCGCCTCAGCGGTCAACGACTCACGGGGTGGCTCACGGGGTGTTGTTGACTCCGGGCAGCGACGAGGGGAGGTTGGAGGGCCCCGGGATCTGAGGCACGACCTTCTTCTTCTCCAGGTCGATCTTCTGCGCGATCTGGTGCCACTCGTGCGCGACCCAGTTGTTCAGGTCCTTGTGGACGCCGTTGATCTTGGCCATGGCCCAGTTCACGCCGGTGTAGATGCCGAAGCCGATGAGCGCCAGGATCATCAGCTTGATGAGGCAGCCCATGGGCAGGCCGCGGCGGCGCTTGACGACCGTCTTCTGCACCTGCGGCCGGGGCTGCTCGCGCTCGCGTTCCCGCTCCCGTTCGCGTTCCCGCTCGCGGGGCGGGGCCTGGCGCTGCGGCGCCTGGGCCACCGGCCGCGGCGGGGCGGCGGCGCTGCCCTGGAACTGCGTCGGCTGGTAGCCGCCCTGGTTCTGGTTCGGCGGCCCGTACGGCTGGCCCGGCGCCGGCTGGTGGTAGCCCTGGGGACCCGGCTGCTGGTACCCCTGCGGGGCGAACTGCGGCTGCGGCGGGTAGGAGGCCAGGCGCTGCTGCTGGGACTGCGCGGGCTCGGACTGGTGCTCCTTGTGGAGGTGCTCCAGCTGGCGCTGCATGTGCGGCGGGAGCGGCTGCGGCGGGCCGCCGGCGCGCCGGGAGACGCCGGCGCCGATCGCGTCGGGGTCGGACGGGGCGTCCCAGCCGGGGACCTTGCCGGGTTCGGCGGGGCGGCGCGACACGCCGGCGCCGATGGCGTCCGGCTCCGAGGGCGCGTCCCAGCCCGCGATCTTGCCGTCGATGCGCGCCGGGCGCTGCGGGAGCGGCGCCGAGGAGGCCGCCGCGGGCCGGACGACCGGGATGGTCGGCTCGATGGCGGAGGCGGCCGCGGAGGCCGCCTTGGCGGCGGCTGCGGCGGCGGCCGGGGAGACCGCGGGCATGGCGGTGGTCGGGGCGCTGGCGGACGCCGGGGCGGGCGAGCCCGGGCCGGGCTTCGAGATGTCGCCGACCGCAGCGAGTCCGGCGGCACCGGCAGCCGCCGCGGCGACTCCGCCGACCATCGGGGGCAGCCGCAGCGTCCCGTACTGCTCCTCGACCGGCAGGTGGTGCGTGGGCTCGCCGTCGGCGCCCTCCACGGTGCGTCCGATGGCGGCGCGCAGCTGCGCGGCCAGCACGGTCGCCGAGGGCCGCGCCTCCGGCTCCTTCACCAGGGCCGCGGCGATGACCGGCCACAGCCGCTGCGGGATCTCCGCGGGTCGCTCCGGAACGGTGTTCATGTGCTGGCGGAAGACGCTGACCGCGTCCGGGCCGCGGAAGACCGGGTGGCCGGTGATCAGCTCGTAGAGCATGACGCCGGCGGCGTACACGTCGGCGGCCGGCGTGGCCTTCTTCCCGGCCACGACCTCGGGCGCCAGGTAGTACGGGGTGCCGACGACCTGGTGGGTCCGGGTGACCGAGGGCGCGTCGGCGATCCGGGCGATGCCGAAGTCGGTGAGCAGCGGGCGCAGCCCGCCGTCGGCCTGCTCCAGCAGCACGTTCGCGGGCTTGATGTCGCGGTGCACGATGCCCGCCGAGTGCGCCACGGCCATGCCCTCGGCGACCTCGGCGACCAGCAGCCCGGCCTCGTCCGGCTGCAGGCGGCCGCGGCCGGCCAGGTACTTCTTCAGGTCCGGGCCCTCGACCAGCTGCATCACCAGGGCCAGGATGTCGCCCTCGACGACCAGGTCGCGCAGCCGCACCAGGGAGCGGTGGTTCAGGCCGACCAGGGCCGCGCGCTCGCGCAGGAACCGCGTCACCACGTCGGCGTCGGCGGCGAACTCCTCGAGGAGCACCTTGATGGCGACGGCCTCGCCGGTCGCGCGCACCCGGCCGCGCCAGACCGCGCCGAACGCACCGCGGCCGATCTCGTCGTCGAGCTCGTACCTGCTTCCGATCGCCCTGCCCACGCTGCTCCTCATCCCCCCAGTACCGACCACTGCACTGCCGAGTCGCGCTCTCCCACGCACCCGCCGCGTCGTCGAACCACTCCTGTGAACGCGCCGGGGCAGCTTGAGAAGAACCCTCCAGGGCAAAGACTAGGGCTTGAGAGGCCATCCGTGTCGCGTAGCTGTCACCTCATGCGAGGATGCACCCCATGCAGATCCGGCTCACCGTCACTCGAACCCAGGGATCCCGGCAGACTTCCGCTGACGTTCTAGTGACCGCTGAGCCGGGCGCCACTCTGTCTTCCGTAGCGCAACAGTTGCGCACCGCCGCCGGCGTGAGCGCACCGGGACGGCTGTTCGCCGGGCTGGATCCGCTGGAAGACGAAGCGCCGCTGGGCCGACCGTTACTCGTGGACGGCGCGCGCCTGTGGCTGGACGTACCGGGGACGCCGGCGACCCTCATCGGGAGTCTCGCGCTGTATGTGGTGTCCGGGCCGGACGCCGGAGGCGTGCACCTACTCACTCCTAAGGATGACGGATACGGAGGGGAACTCCCGATCCGGATCGGACGGGGAGCAGACGCCGACATCCGCGTGGATGATCCCGATATCTCCCGTATTCACGCAGAGCTGTTGGTACGCCACGAACATGAGTACACGCGTGTCTATGTGCGCGACCTCGGTTCTACCAACGGCATGACTCTGGACGGCGCGCAGGTAGGCGGCGCTCCTGTAGAGATGCGCCCGGGTTCTCTGTTGCGTATGGGCGAATCCTCTATAGCGCTGTCTGTAGAGGCCAGCGGTGTACCGGACCTGCCTGTGCACCCCGACGGCAACGGCCACGTGGCGGTCGGCCGTGTCGGCTGGGGCCGTGGTCCGGCCGATCCGCCCCAGGTGCGCATCGACCTTCCGCCGCGTCCGTCGGACAAGGGACGGCCCGCGCAGCGCCGTATCGCCATGGACCAGTACGAGCGGGAGCGCGCCGAGGCGGACCGCCGCATCGCCGGAGCTCTCACCGCCGAGGCGCGGATCCGGCGCGAGGCGGCGCCGGACCCGGCGACGCTCCTGGTGTCCGCGGTACGCCCCGACGCGCGCCTGTGGGAGCGCCGTCCCGGGGAGCCGGACTTCCTGCGGCTGCGGCTGGGCACCGGAGCGCTGCCCTCCAGCGTGACCGTCGTCGGCGGCAAGGCGGTCCAGCCGCGGGTGCCGACCGTGCCGGTGACGGTGGACCTCGCGCAGTGCGGGGTGGTCGGACTCGTGGGGCCACGCCCGGAGCTGGCGCGCCTGGCGCGCTATGCGCTCGCGCAGGTGGCCGGCGCGCACAGCCCGAAGTACGTCGAGATCGTGATGGTGGTCCCGGAGTCCGGCGACCACGGCGGCACCACCGGCGAGGAGCACTGGCGCTGGACGCGCTGGCTGCCGCACCTGGTGCCCGAGGACGAGCAGGACTGCTCGCGGCTGCTGGGCCTGGGCCCGGAGCAGGCGCGGGCCCGGCTCGGGGAGCTGGTCGAGCGGATCCGGCAGCGGACCGGCCGCACGCCTCCCCCGGCGCCCGGCGTGACCTCGACGCCCGACTCCGGCCGCGCGGTGGTGCTGGTCGTGGACCCGATCCGGACGCTGGCCGGGTCCCCGGAGCTCAACGAGGTGCTGGCCGAGGGGCCGGTGGCCGGGGTGTTCACCATCTGCCTGGCCGAGCGGGCCGGGGACCTGCCGCCGCAGACCGGTGCGATGGTCACACTGGGCGGCGAGGTGAACTCCCGGCTGCGCGTCGACACCCCGCACGCGGCGCCGGTCGAGGGCGCGGTGGCGGACATGGTGTCGGTGGCGTGGGCGGACCGCTTCGCGCGGGCCCTGGCGCCGCTGCGGGACGGCACCGACACCCCGACCTCTCCGGACGAGCAGACCCGCATCGACCGGGTCTCCCCCGCCTCGCACCTCCCGGAGCAGGTGCGCCTGCTGGAGCTGCTGGGCCTGGACCTGCTGACGCCGGCCAAGCTGTCCGCGCGTTGGGAGGCGTACCCGGCCACCCCGCGCATCGCGCTGGGCCGGGTCGCCGACGGCCCGCTGGCCGCCGAGCCCGCGCACCTGCTGATCGGCGGCGACTCGCGCTCGGGCGTGTCGGAGCTGGTGCGGGCGGTGGTGGCCGGGCAGGCCGCGACGAACCACCCGGACACCCTGGACATCGCGCTGGTCTCGGCGGGCCCCGGCAAGCCGCTGGCGCCGTGCGAGGACCTGCCGCACGTCTTCGAGTACGTCGACGCCTCCGCGTCCGGCGACGAGGCGCTGGCGCGGCTGGTGCGGCGGCTGGAGTACGAGCTCGACCAGCGGGAGTGGCCGCCGGACGAGGAGCCGGACCCTTATGGCGGCGGACCGGCCGGGCTGACGGGGCCGGCAGGGCCGGGTGGAGTGGCCGGGCCGGGTGGTCCGACCGGGCCGGGCGGTCCGAGCGCACCGGGAGTACCAGGCGGGCCGTCGATGCCGTCCGCGTTCGGCGGACAGCCGAGCGGCAGCGCGCTGGTACCGGTCGGCCGAGGCGGAGGCGCGCCGGGCCGCAAGGCCCCGCCGCGGATGCTGCTGGCCGTCGACAACCTGACCGCGCTGGCCGCCGAGCACCCGGCGTTCGTGGAGACGCTGGCCGGGCTGGCCGAGCGCGGACGGCGGTTCGGGCTGCGGATCGTACTCGGCGCGTCGGTCATCGAGACCGCCGGATACGGCGCCCCGGGCAACGCCACCGGCGAGCGCGCGTTGCTGGCCGCGCTCAGTGCCCCGGTGTGCCTGGCCGCCGACCTGCGGGTGGCGATGCAGACCTCGAACCCCGAGGCGCTGCGGCTGCTGCTGGGTGCCGGCGCGGTGACGGCTGCGCCGGGCGGGCCTTACCTGCCGGGGCGCGCTCAGGCGAAGCTGCCGTCGGGAGCCGTGGTGCCGTTCCAGGCGGCCGGGATCAGCGTGCCGATGGCGTCCTCGGCGTCGCCGTCGCACCGTCCGACCGTGCGGATCCAGGACTGGCACGAACTCGGGGAGCCGGTGCGCGTCGTGCGCGCTCGGCGGGACGCGGACAGCGGACCGACGGACTTGTCTCTGTTGATCGGCGCGTTGAAGAAGGCTGTGGAGTAAAAGGCAGTGGAGTAAGGAGTAAGAGGAACGGACGGGAGCGAGGGAGGGCGCGGGCCCATGGAGCCGACACGCGTCGAGGTCGAGTACTGCGAGGGCTGGGATGCTGCGGCCCATGCTGCGTTCCGGCCTCTTAAGGAACAGACCGCGCGCGAGCGGCATAGCGCGGGGCGCCGCTATGCGGCGTTGCTCAGTATTGACGCGGAGCCGCGGGCCCTGGTTCAGGTGGACACCGGCGCCGGGTACGTCGGAGTGTTCTCCTTCGACCTTGCCGGCCGGCGTTCTCTGAAGTTCTCCTATAGGGATCTCGGCGACCACCTGATGCTGCGCGAGCTCAAGGCGTGGCGGCATGTGGACGACGACGAGCCGGAGTTCGGCGCGGACCTGCGGATCACCTTCCGCTTCTGGCCGGACGAGCCGGTGCGCGCGACGCTGGACGACACGCGGCGCGGGCAGTTCACGAGTTATGTGAAGCTGCCGGAACCGCTGCACAGGATCCCGGTGCCGGAGTTCGGGCAGTGGCCGGTGGACGCCTGGCTGCTCGGCACGTTCGAGCCGCTGGAGTTCGTCACCGCGCCGGATCCCGAGACGGAGGCCGGCGGGCCGTTCTGGACGCCGTGGAGCGCCCCTGAGGGGGCGCGGCCGACGGCCCTGGAGGCGTTGTTCGTCCCGGGCGTACGGATCCGGAACGGGCAGGGCGACGTGTTCGAGGTGCGGACGCCGAAGGCGGTCGGGCGGCTGCGGTTGGAGACGGGGCGGATCGTCGCGGCGGACCCGGTGACGGTCGAGCTGCAGGGGGAACAGGCCGCGGCGCCCTATACGGTCACGCTCGCGCCCGGCGAGTACGCCGTGGAGACCGCGCGGTTGCGGGCTACGGGGCGGGAGACGGATGTGGTCGCGGCCGCGCGGGTGCGGGTCAGCGACGAGGCGGTGGCGACGTGGGAGTTGGCGCTGCGGCCGGGGCAGGACGAGCGGTTGCTGGGGGCTTCGGAGTTCTTCGGGTTCGTGGTGGACTCCGGGACTGCGGCCTTTATGGACGCGTCCGCTGTGCATGCGCTGGCGGCCTATCAGGACGCGGAAGACGCAGAGGCCGCGGAGGCGACGATTCCGGGAGACGGAGTCGCGGAGCTCCTGACGTTCCCCAGCGGCAAGGGGGACGGGTCGTATCCGGTCTGGATCGGGCGGGACGCGGCCGGGCAGGTGGCGTGTCTGGTCGCCGACATGCGGCTGCTGGGGCGGGGCGTCGAGGTCGAGGGGCCGAGCGCTATAACGCCGGCGCGACAGGTTCCCGGCGTGGCGCAGTTGGAGGAGCGGGAAGTGGAGGGTGTCGAGGCGTTCACGTCACAGCGCATCCTCGAGTTCTTCAACGACACCGCCGACGCGCAGGCGGAGTTCTGGGCACGGCGAATGGGCCGCTAGAACGGGTCGCGCGCGCATTGAACCCATAGACAGGTGCCGTACGTTAGCTCCAGCAAATGCCATCACACGGAGGCGTCGGTGACGTACAAGATCTTCGACCTGCCCAGCCACATCCTCGTGATCCACTTGGTGGTCGTGGGCATCCCGGTAGCGGCCCTGGCGACGGTCGGCATGGCCGTGCGCCCGCAATGGCGCACCGGGAAAATCGGGCTGGCGATCATCGTCGTCGACGCGCTGGCGGCCGTCGGAACCTACATCGCCCGCCTCACCGGTGAGGCCTTCTTCAACAACCAGCCCGGGCTGCGCACCCTGAAGCAGGTCATCGACCACAAGAACCTCGGCATGACGCTGATCTGGTACATCCTCGGCCTGCTGGTCGCCGCGATCCTGCTGGTCCTCGCCGAGAAGTACGAGCGCCCGCCGCTGACCACGGTGTTCGCGATCATCGCCGCCGCGGTCGCGGTGGCCGCGGTGGTGCAGACGGTGCGGGTCGGGGACGCGGGGGCCCGGGCGACGTGGTCGGGGTACATCACCAAGTAGCGGCCGAGGGCCGCATGGAACGGACGGTCGGAGTCGATCTCGCCGCGCAGCCCAGGACCACAGCCGCTGCGGAGATCTTGTGGGGCCCGGACGGAGCTGCCGTAAAGCCCCCGAGGCTGAAATGCCGAGACGAAGAACTGCTCGACCTTCTCTCGGGCCTGGCCGCGGGTGAACGAGCCGGGATCGACTGCCTGTTCGGATGGCCGACCGCGTTCGTGGAAGCGGTCGCAGCGCACACTGCTCATCAACCGTGGCCGGGCAGGGACAGGCAAGGCGAGTACTACCCACGAATGCGGCTGCGGCTGACCGACCTGGTGTGTCAGCGGGAGACCGGACGCTATCCGCTCTCGGTGTCGATGGACAAGCTCGGCGCGACCGCGGCACGGTGGGCATCCTGGCCGACCAGCTTGCCGTCCGTGGCCGGCCGGTGGACCGCACCGGCGCCGGGCCGGTGGTCGAGGTGTACCCGGCCGGGGCCCGCGCAGTGTGGGGCTTGGAGGCGGTCCGTTCGACGGATGCCGTCCTCGGCGCGATGCCACGACTACGTTTCGAACCCGGCGCCCGCGAAGGATACGAGTCGAACGAGCACGCCTTCGACGCCCTGGTCGCCGCTCTCGTCGCCCGCGCCGTCGCCTTGGCGCTCACCACGCCACCTCAAGGCATTGAGCAAAACGAGGCTGCCACCGTCGAAGGCTGGATACACCTGCCCCTCCCCGGCAGCCTGGACAGCCTCATCCGGTAAGTGTCCTAACGCCGGTTAAGTGTCCTAACGCCGGTGACGAGCCCTACTCCCCGCCTTCCTCCGCCTTCCCCTCCCCCGCCGCGATCACCGCATCCACATCAGCAGCGCGCGCAGCCTCCTCGACCGCGAAGCGCTTCTCGCGGTCGAGGCGTTCGGCCAGGTCCTCGTCGGCCCGCATCAGTTCCTCGACGTTGGTGCCGGCGTAGGTCAGGACGCCCATGTCCTCGTACGCCTTCTGGACGCGGGGGCCCCACAGGCCGATGTCCTTCACGGTCGGCACGATGCGGGTGAACAGGAGGTTCCGGAAGGCGGTGTAGTACTCGGAGTGCTCGTTGAGCTCCATGCAGCGCTCGACCGGTAGGCCCAGGTGCTCGTAGACGTCGCGGCCGTTGATGCGGTCGCGCATCAGGTAGCAGCCCTCGACGACGAACTCCTCGCGTTCGTCGCGCTCGGCCTGGGTCAGCTCTTTGTAGTAGTCGCGCAGGGCCAGGCGGCCGAAGGCGACGTGGCGGGCCTCGTCCTGCATGACGTAGGCGAGGATCTGCTTCGGCAGCGGCATGTCCGTCAGGTCGCGCATGACGCCGAAGGCGGCCAGGGCCAGGCCTTCGATGAGGACCTGCATGCCGAGGTAGGGCATGTCCCAGCGGGAGTCGGACAGGGTGTCGTCCAGGAGGGCCTTGAGCTGGTCGTTGATCGGGTAGAACAGGCCGACCTTCTCTTTGAGGAAGCGGCTGTAGATCTCGGCGTGGCGGGCCTCGTCCATGGTCTGGGTGGCCGCGTAGAACTTGGCGTCCAGGTCCGGGACCGACTCCACGATGCGGGCCGAGCAGATCATCGCGCCCTGTTCGCCGTGCAGGAAGTTCGAGAACTGCCAGGCGACCTGGTGGCGGCCCAGTTCGTCGTGCTCGGCCGGGGTCATCCGGTCCCAGATCTCGGAGCCGAACAGCGGGCTGGTCTCGTGCGGGAAGCCCAGGACGTTGTCCGGGTCCACCTCGATGCCCCAGTCGATCCGGGTCACCTGGTCCCACTGCTTGTCCTTGCCCTTCTGGTACAGGCGCAGCAGCCGGTCGCGGCCGTCGTCGTACTCCCAGGTGAAGCGTGAGTAGCCGGTGTTGGCGACGTCCCAGGTCTCGTGGTCGGCCGGGAGGGTGTAGAGGTCGTGTGTGGACACAGCGGACTCCTGCCGTAGCTCGGTTCACTCGTTCGTGGTGAGGTTCCTCATCAGGCGGCGGACCACTTCGGCGATGTGCGCGCTGGTGGTCTCCACGGGCTCGGTGGCGATGATCAGATGGCTGATCACCAGGCGGAAGGCGGTCTCGCAGATCCAGCCCACCTCGGCGCGGACCTCGGGCCGGTCGGCCAGCTCCGGCCAGCGCTCGGTGAAGATGGCGATGGAGTCCTCGCGGAAGACGTCCATGATCGCCGCGGACCGGGTGGTCAGGTAGGGCAGCAGGCCCGAGGTGTCGTCGGTCAGGGTGGCCTTGATCAGCGGGTTGTCCCGGGCCGCGGTCAGCGCGGCGGTCACCGAGGCGGCGGTGGCGGCCCCGACGTCGCCGGGGGCTTCGCGCGCCGCCCGGCCGGTCAGCTCCCGGAAGCGCTCGGCCTCGCGCAGCGCCAGGGCCGCGGCGAGCTGGTCGCGGTTGCCGAACTCGTTGTACAGGGTCTGGCGCGAGACGCCGGCGCGCGCCGCGAGGTCGGCCATGCGGGCGCTGGACCAGTCGCCGGCGACGATGGCCTCGTAGGCGGCGTCGAGCAGTGCTTCACGTGCGGAACCCATGCAGCTAGCTTGACACGGCGGGGGGCGCTGTCAAGCTCCGGTGTTCGGCGGTCAAGCTCCGGTGTTCGACAGCACCGCCCGGGCCAGCCGCGCGCGCCACTTCGGCAGCGTCGGGTCGGGGTCCGGCCCCTCGGCGGACCAGGTCTCCAGGACCGCGTACGCCTGGGAGTAGGAGCGCTGCCCCTCCAGCAGCTGCACCGCGCGCCGGTAGTTCCAGGCGGTGGCGTGCCCGGTGCAGATCATGTGCACGGCCTGCGCCAGCTCGGCCTCGACCTGCGGAGGGAAGCACTCCTCCAGCTGCGTGCCCTCGTAGCTCCAGCCGTCGATGCTCAGGCGCGGCTCGACGACCGGCTCCAGCAGATCGGCCGGGAGCCGGTCCACGCGTTCCTTCGTCCGGCGCACGACGGAGGACGGTCGCGGCGCCGGCCGCGACGCGGGCCGCGGCGATTCCGGTTCCGGTTCTGGTCTCGCCGCAGCGGGGATCGAGGAGGTCAGCTCCTTGGGAGCGACGCGGTCGACGGGGGTCTGCGCGTCCGCTGCGAAACCGAGCCAGGACCGCAGGCGCCGCGGCGACGGGATCGGCGTTCGTCGCGGCGGCGTCAGGCCTGGGGGTGATGTTCGTCGGAAGATACGGCCAGCCTAGTGAGGAGGGCGATCACATCCTGGGAGGACAGGCGCGGCGGGTCGCGGATTCGCCCTATCGTGTGACCCATGACCGCCTTCGACGACGACCTTCGGCTGGCCCACGTCCTCGCGGACTCCGCCGACGCCATCACCATGGGCCGCTACAAGGCCCGGGATCTGGTGGTGGAGTCCAAGCCCGACATGACCCCGGTCTCCGACGCCGACAAGGCCGCCGAGGAGGCGATCCGTTCCGCGCTGTCCCGGGCCCGGCCGCGCGACGCCATGCTCGGCGAGGAGTTCGGCGAAACCGCGGTCGGCGCCACCGGCCGCAAGTGGATCATCGACCCGATCGACGGCACCAAGAACTACGTGCGCGGCGTCCCGGTCTGGGCCACGCTGATCGGCCTGATGGAGGGCGAGGAGGTGGTGGCCGGCGTGGTGTCGGCGCCGGCCCTGGGCCGGCGCTGGTGGGCGGCCAAGGGCGGCGGCGCGTTCACCGGCCGCTCGCTGTCCTCGGCGCAGCGCTGCCACGTCTCCAAGGTGGCGGCCATAGGCAACGCCTCCTTCGCGCACGCCTCGATCACCGCGTGGGAGGAGTACGGCAAGCTCGACTCCTTCCTGGACCTGTGCCGCGCCTGCTGGCGCACCCGGGCGTTCGGCGACTTCTGGTCGCACATGCTGGTCGCCGAGGGCGCGGTGGACCTGGCCGCCGAGCCGGAGCTGTCGCTGTGGGACATGGCCGCGCTGGCGGTGATCGTGACCGAGGCCGGAGGGAAGTTCACCTCGGTGGACGGCGTGCCCGGCGTCTTCGGCGGTTCGGCGGCGGTCTCCAACGGCCTGCTGCACGAGGAATTGCTCTATTACGTGGGCGGCCAACAGCTGGAAGGGTGACGCCCGAAAAGTTCTCCCCGCTTTCGCCTTGCCAACGTGTTCCGCGCATGTGAATTTGTGAATAGGAGCCCGTCGGCCACCGTGTCGAACCCCCGGCACGGCCCCCACCCCGAGGCGAATCATCAGGGAGCGACCATGTCCGCCATTCCTGCCCGCCACGACCACGTCCGGCAAGCGATGTCCACCGAGATCCTCATGATCGGCCCCCGCCACACGCTGCGCCAGGCGGCGCAGCGGATGACCCGGCGCGGCGTGGGCAGCGCCGTCGTCCACAACCCCGAGACCGCCGGGATCGGCATCATCACCGAACGGGACATCCTGCACGCGCTCGGCGGCGGCCTGGACGCCGACACCGAGGTGGTGGAGGGGCACCTGACCTCCGAGGTCGTCTTCGCCACCCCGCGCTGGACGCTGGAGCAGGCGGCCGAGGCGATGACCCGCGGCGGGTTCCGGCACCTGATCGTGGTGGACGGGGACGAGGTGGTGGGGATGATCTCGGTCCGGGACATCGTCCGCGCTTGGACCCGGGTGCCATCGCCGGCCTGACCCGTCATCCTCAGGGATGACGCCGATCGGCGACCTTCGCAGGTCCCCCAGGAATTTCGGACCGCCTAAGCTTGACCGCTATGGGAGCCCTACTGACCTGGATCGCGGACACGCTGCAGAAACTGCCCGGCCCGGCCGCGCTGGCGCTGGTGTTCCTGCTGCCCGCGCTGGAGGCCTCGATCTTCCTGGGCTTCCTGATCCCGGGCGAGATCGCCGTGGTGATCGGCGGCTTCCTGGCCTTCAGCGGCAAGGTCAACCTCGGGGTGGCGCTGGCCGCGGCGATCCTCGGCGCGGTGATCGGCGACAGCGTCGGCTACGAGGTCGGCAAGAAGTGGGGCGACAGCCTGTTGACCAGGCTGCCGGCGCGGTTCGTCAAGCCCGAGCACATCGAGCAGGGCAAGCAGCTGATCAACCGGCTCGGCGGGAAGGCCGTGTTCACCGGGCGCTTCGCGGCCGCGCTGCGGGCGCTGGTGCCGGGGCTGTGCGGCGTGTCGCGGATCCCGTACCGGAAGTTCCTGTTCTGGAACGCGCTCGGCGGCGTGGTGTGGGCCACCGCGTTCACTCTTCTGGGCTACGCCGCCGGCAACGCCTGGCACAAGGTCGAGCACTACGCCTCGCTGGTCAGCTGGGTGATGCTGGGCCTGGTCGTGGTCGGTGCGGTGGTGCTGTTCGTGGTCAAGAAGCGCAAGGGGTCGGTGAGCCCGGCCCCGGCGGCCGCAGAGTCAGCAGCGACCGACCACGAGACGGAACTCGGCCACGAGGGCCACGCCGGCCACGAGGACCGCGTCCGCCTTCACTTGGTCGCCGACGACTCGGAGACCGCCTCCACGCCCTGACCGCTCCCGGAGCCCGAGGGACCGGCCTGCGCCTCCCCGAACCGGGACAGCGCGACCGCCCCGCCGACCGCGCACAGGAACCCGACCACGGCCACCGGCGCGAACCCGTGCCGCGTGTGGTCGTGGAACAGCGTGAACCCGAGCAGCGCCGGCAGCCCGGTCTCCCCGACCACCAGCGTCGCCGTAGCCATCGTCACCGAGCCGCGCTGGAGCGCCGTGGTGAAGAACAGGAACCCGGTGATCGAGGCGACCACGCCGGCGTAGGCGGCCGGGTCCGTCAGCAGCGCCGTGGGGTGCAGGTCCGGCAGGATCCGCACGCAGATCGCGAACGCCCCGAACAGCGATCCGGCGAACGCCGCGAGCACCACCGGGTTCCCGCCGAGCTTCCAGATCGCCAGGAACGACCCGGCGATCAGCACCACGACCGCGACCAGCACTCCCCAGTGCACGTCCCGGCCGACGTGCACCGGCGACTCCGCGCCGGCCGAGATCCCGACCAGGATCAGGCCGAGCACCACCGCGCCGACCGCTATCCAGTCGTTGCGCGTCAGCTTCGCCTTCAGCAGCGGCACCGCGAGCAGCGCGGTGACCGCCAGCGAGCAGTTCATGATCGCCTGCACCGCGAACAGCGGCAGCTTCTCCAGCGCCACCAGGTCCGCCACCAGCCCCAGGGTGTCCAGGCCGACGCCGGCCAGGAACGGCAGCTGCGACAGAGCCCTGATCAGCACGCGCGGGTCGACGCCGGCGCCGGCGGTGTCCTTGGTGCGGCCGGCGCCGATCGCCTGGAACACCGTCGCCGCCCCGTAAGCCAGCGCGCAGGCGATCGCCGCCACCAAGCCCCATGCCAGTCCCACGCGTGCCTCCCGAATTTCGCCGATCCCACCAGGGTCGGTGAGTCCCGGCTCCTCCGCCCGATTGTTACGCACCCGCGGTTCCCGGCGGTAACCGTACGCGCCGGTCAGCTTCGACCAGGGGCGCAGGTGTGGGGACCGGCCTGCCGGGGAAGGTGGTCGGGAACCACGCGGACACAAGAGACGATGATCACACGTCCGGGGGTGGCGGCCCGCCGTGCGGTGGTCCAGTGTTCCTCCTGGGCGCACCGGCGTCCACGACCAATTCCATATCCGTTCACCACCGATGACTCGTCCCCTCACGCCGTCGTCCCCGCGCGCGCACCCCTCGCCCGCGCGAACCGGCGGCGCCCGAGACCACCGATGGAAGGCAAAGCCGATGATGAGCGAGACGGCCAACCCGCACCTCGTCCACACGGAACGACTCACCGCCGAGGCGGAGCGCGTGGCGACGCTGCTCGACGGCCTGGGCACCGACGACTGGAACCGACCGATCCCCTCCTGCCCCGGCTGGAACGTCCGCAAGGCGGCACGGCACATCGGCACGGCCCACCGCTGGGCCGCGGCGATCGTGCGCTCGCCGAACAGCGAGGCCGTGAACCCGCGCACCCTGGACCTGGGCTTCCCGGAGTCCTACGCGGGCTACGGCGACTGGATCCGCACCGGCACGGCGGAACTGGCCGCCGCGGTCCGCGACTCCGGCCCGGACAAGCCGGTGTGGTCGTGGGGCCCGGACCAGCACGCGCGGTTCTGGGCGCGGCGCATGCTGCACGAGACCGCGGTGCACCGCGCGGACATGGAACTGGCTCTAGGCCGGACCCCGGAGTTCGACCCGTCGGTGGCCGCCGACGGGATCGACGAGTTCCTGACCGTGCTGCCCTCGGCGGCCGCGTTCGCCCCGAAGATCAGGGCCCTGACCGGTGACGGCGAGACCCTGCACCTGCACGCCACCGACGGCGACCCGGCCGCTTCGGGCGAGGAGCGTGCCGAGTGGCTGATCACCCTGGAGCCGCACGGCTTCCGCTGGCGCCGCTCGCACGCCAAGGGCGCCGCGGCGGTCCGCGGGCCGGTCGGCGAGCTGTACCTGTTCCTCTGGCGGCGGCGCGCGGCCGGCACCGCGGAGATCGAGGTCCTGGGCGACCACACGCTGCTGGACCACTGGGTGACGAACGCTTCGTTCTGAGGCCGTTCTGAGGCCGTTCTGAGCCCGCGCTTGAGCACACCGCGCTGGACCGGTGCCGGACCCGGCACTGGTCCAGACCGGTGGCGAGGGTGGTCACGAGGGTCGGTCAAGGGGGATCTTCAGCGCCGCGGATGCTCTTGGAGCGCTACGGTCGCCCCATGACGACTGAAGACTCCCAGAATCCGGTGGCGTCAGCAGTCGCCGAGGCGGTGGCCTGGTACCTGGACGCGAATCCGGTCATGGCCACGACCATGGGCTCCGACAATCCGGAGCACACCATGACGCTCGGCGACCTGTCGATCGAGGCGTACGAGCGCCGGGCCGCCGAGGCCGCCGCGCATCTGGCGAAGCTGGACGCGCTGGCCGAGGGCGGCGGCGACGGCGCCGGATCGGCGGGCACCGGATCAGCGGGCACCGGGTCGGACGGCCACGGCGGCGGCTTCGAGGACGGCGTCGACCGCGACCTGCTGCGGGCTCAGCTGCGCAAGCACGGGATCCTGTCCGGCCGTCAGGTCTGGCGGCGCGACGCGGCGGACTACGTCAGCTCCGCCTTGTACGGGCTCTACATCCCGTTCCAGCAGAAGACCCGGCCGGAGGCGCGCCTGGTCGAGGAGTCGCTGGCCAAACTCAAGCAGGTCCCGGAGCTGCTGGCCACCTGCCGCCGCAACCTGGACCCGGGCCTGGCGCCGAAGCTGCTGGTCGACCGGTCGCTGGGACAGGCGCGCACCGGCCGCCGCTTCCTGACGGAGTCGCTGCCGGCGATGGTGTCGGACGACGCGCTGCGCGCCGAGCTGGCCGAGGCCGCCGAGCCCGCGGCGGCCGCGTTCGACGAGTTGGCGACGTTCCTGGCGGACTTCTCAGAGCGCTGCGAAGGCGACTGGCGGCTCGGCGAGGAGACGTACTCGCGGCTCCTGCAAGAGGTCGAGATGCTCGGCTACGACACCGCGGAGCTGCACCGGCGCGGCCAGGTCGCGTACGACCAGCTGAACGAGGAGATGCAGGACCTGGCCGAGCGGATCCCGGGCGGGTCCCGGGACTGGCGCGCGACGATGGAAGTGCTCTGCGAAGACTTCCCGCCGACCGAGGCCGCGATGCTCGCCGAGTACATCACCGAGACCGAGAGGGCCCGGCAGTTCAGCAAGGACCACGACCTGGTGACGTTCGCCGAGGGCGAGGAGTGCCTGGTGCAGCCCGGGCCGGAGTTCCTGCGCGCGGTGCTGTCGGTGGCCTCCTACAACCGGCCGCCGGCGCTGACGCCGTCCCGGACCGGGGTGTTCAACGTGCCGTTCACGCCGACCGGCTCCTCGCCGGAGGCGGTGCTCGGCCGGCTGAAGACCAACGCGCGGGTGTCGATGCCGACGATCGCCGCGCACGAGGCGTACCCCGGGCACCACTGGCACCTGTCGTGGGTGGCCGAGCAGGGCCGGCTGGTGCGCAGCGCGTTCACCACGCCGTACTTCATCGAGGGCTGGGCGCTGTACATCGAGACCGTGATGCGCGAGCAGGGCTACTTCGCCGACCCGCGGCACGAGCTGGGGCACCTGGACGCGCGCATCTTCCGCGCGGCGCGGATCGTCGTGGACACCGCGCTGCACACCGGGGAGATGAGTGTGGACGAGGCCGAGAAGTTCATGGCCTCGAAGGCCTCGCTGACGCCGGAGACGGCCAAGGGCGAGGTGAACCGGTACTGCGCGTGGCCGACGCAGGCGCCGTCGTATCTGACCGGGTGCCTGGAGATCGAGGCCATTCGGGCGGAGTATCTGAAGCGGGGCAAGGGGACGCTGAAGCAGTTCCACGACACGATCGCCGGGGCCGGCGGGCTGCCGCTGGGGTTGGCGCGGCGGGTGGCGCTGCGCTGAGCGGACGCCGGATGGCGATTCGCGGCTCACGGCTCACGGCTCACGGCTCACGGCTCACGGCTCACGGCTCACGGCTCACCTATAGCGCGGACAGCGCAGACTACGTATAGCGCGGACTGCGGACAGCGGACAGCGGACAGCGAATCAGGACCCGGATCCGCCGGGCGGTGCTCAGGCCGCCCGGCGGATCCGTCATCACGGCGCGAGGTTCCGCACCGCCCGCACGACGTCCGACCACGTCGGCCCGGCGATCCTGCTGGCGAAGTCGAGCCCGCCGTGGTGGTCGTAACCGAGCGGGGCGAGGGAACCGTTGTTGCCCTCGTTGGAGACCCCCACCGAGATCGCGTAGTGCGATTCGACACCGGTGACCCACGCCGACAACTCGGTGTCGGGCGCCGCGGCCATCGCGCCGGTGGAGGAGTCGTCTTTGCGCAGGGCGTCGATGCCGGTCCCCGTGGGGCCGGCCAGGGCCGCGTGCAGGACGTCGGTGACCTGTTTCGAGCTGTTCGCCGTCGTGACCCGGGTGGCCATCGCGGGCGGGGTCCACACCACCTTGCCGTCGGGCCCGAGCAACTGCCCGACCATCAGGGGATCCCGGTGGAGGCCGCCGCCGGTGAGCGTCGCGTAGACGCTCGCCATGACCAGCGGCGTCTGCTTCGTCTCTCCCAATACCAGCGGGGGTATCGGCATGAGATCCGGCTCTTTCGCCATGCCCGCGCGCATCGCGAAACCGACGAACGAATGCACGTCCATGCCGGAGGCCAGTTCCAGCTGGGCGAACGGCTCGTTGGCGCCCATCTGCGCGGCCTGCGTCAGAGTGACGTCGACGTCGGGGATCAGCGTGTTGGACGGTTCCGGCGGCCAGTTCCTGGTCTGGTTCCCGGAGAGCGCGTACGTCATGGGCTGCTTCGACCCTGGAGGGAAGTACAGCGGGTGCGTCTGGGCGTCGAGCGGTTCCTTCGACTCGGGCGTGTAGTGGCCGCCTTCAAAGGCCTGGGCCAGCAGGACGGGCTTCATCAGGTCGGCGATCGGCAGCGGCCGGTTCCAGGTTCCGGCCAGCGCCACCACCGCGCCGTCGCGGTCGTCGACGACCGCGACGCCGGCGTCGCCGGCCTCGATCTTCGCGGTGGCGGCGTTCTGGACGGCCTGATCGAACGTGGTCACCACGGTGAGCCCGGACAGGTCTCCCGGGTGGGCGGCGCGGAGCCAGGTCAGCGCGGCGTCCCGCAGCGGGCCGCTGGGGATCGGGGTGCGGCCGTCGGCGTAGAGGACGGCGGCGGGCAGGTGGGGATCGATCGTGCCCGGCTGGACAGCACCCTGATGACGGCTCGGGACCGTCGTCCACACGCCGATCCCGACGACGGCCATCGCGAACGCCACGCCGACGCTGCCGATGCGCATCCGGCGCTTGCGGCGCGCCGCGGTGATGCGGCGGCGTACCGCGGCGTAGGGCGCGGTGGTCATGGGTACCGTTTCCGAGCGTTCGGCGAACATCGCGCGGAACTCGTGTTCCAGGGCGTCGCCGTGGGGGGCGCGGTTGCTTTCCGGGTCGCGGGCTTTCATCGCGTTCTCCCCTCGGCTTGGTTGGTTCGATCGGCTTGGTTGGTTCGATCCGGTTGGTCGGCTTGAAGGTCGCCACGGAGTCTCGTCAGGCCGCGCGCGATCTGGCTCTTCACCGTGCCGACCGCGCAGCCCATCACCGAGGCGACCTCGGCTTCGGTCAGGTCCTCGAAGTAGCGCAGGACGAAGACCGAGCGCATGCGCGGCGACATCGCGCAGACGGCGCGCCACAGCTCGTCGCGCAGGGCGTACGTGTCCTGATGGTCGCCCGAGCCGCCCGAGCCGCCGGCCGGCGGCTCGGGCGGCTCGGCCATGACGTGGACGACCGCCTTGCGGCGGCGCCACGCCGAGATGTTGGCGTTGACCATGACCCGGCGGACGTAGGACTCGGGGGCCTCGTAGGCCACGATCCGGTTCCAGTGCCGGTAGGTGCGCATCAGCGCGGTCTGGACCAGGTCCTCGGCCGCGCCGTGGTCGCCGGTCAGCAGGTATGCCGTGCGGAGGAGGCGGTGCCAGGAGCCCTCCACGAACTCGCGGAACGAGTCCTCGTGCGGCGGGCTCGCCGCCGATCCCCCGCCTCGTGCCCGCAACCGCCTTTCGGCGATCGTCCCTTCCATGCCCGCCCCTCGTCGGTCGGTGGCCAGTACATCACTGGACACACCGGCCGACGGGGCTGCGGGTTACATGGCTGCCGCATCTTCACATGGTGGTGAAGCCGCCGACCCCTCAGGCCCCGTACACCGCCCCCGGCGTCGGCGCCTGCTCGATCAGTCCCGCGACCACCGCGTCCAGCTCCGCCGGGTCCCAGCGGGCGCCCTTGTCGGCGGTCGGGCCGTGCTGCCAGCCGTCGGCGACACCGATCTTGCCGCCCTCGACTTCGAAGACGCGGCCGCTGACGGCGCGGGAGCGGTCGGAGCCGAGCCAGACGACCAGCGGGGAGACGTTCTCCGGGGCCATGGCGTCGAAGCCGGTTTCGGGGGCGGCCATCATCGTGCTGAAGGGGCCCTCGGTCATGCGGGTGCGGGCGGCGGGGGCGATGGCGTTGACGGTCACGCCGTAGCGGCCCAGTTCGGCGGCGGCCTGGATGGTCAGGGCGGCGATGCCGGCCTTGGCGGCGGCGTAGTTGCCCTGGCCGACCGAGCCCAGCAGGCCCGCGCCGGAGCTGGTGTTGATGACGCGGGCGTCGTTGAGGTTGCCCATCTTGTACTGGTCGCGCCAGTGCGCGCCGGCGTGGCGGAGGGTCAGGAAGTGGCCCTTCAGGTGGACGCGGACGACGTCGTCCCAGTCCTGCTCCGAGAGGTTGACCAGCATCCGGTCGCGCAGGAAGCCGGCGTTGTTGACCAGGACGTCGAGCTGGCCGAACGCGTCCAGCGCGGTCTGCACCAGCGCGGCGGCGCCGTCCCAGGTGGCGATGTCGTGGTGGTCGGCGACCGCCTCGCCGCCGGCCTTCTGGATCTCGGCGACCACTTCCTGCGCCGGGGCCTCGCTCCCGTCCCGGCCGTCGGCGCTTACGCCGAGGTCGTTGACCACGACTTTGGCGCCCTGCCTGGCGAACTCCAGCGCGTGCGCACGCCCCAGGCCGCGACCGGCTCCGGTGACGACGGCGACGCGGCCTTCGCAGATCCCTGCCATGACTGCTCCTCACAAATGTTCGGCGTTGGCGGCGTCGAGGAACGCCGGACGCGTGCCACCGCCGTCCAGAAGTATCGCCGTGCCGTTGAGGTAGGAAGCGAACGGCGACGCCAGCAGGACACACAGATCACCGACATCGTCCGGCTCGGCCAGCCGCCCCAGGGCGATGGTGCGCGCCACGGCCGCGACGCCGTCCTCGTCGCCGTAGTGCAGATGCGCCTGCTCGGTGCGGACCGGCCCGACGGTGATCGCGTTGACCCGCACCCGCGGTGCCCACTCGACCGCGAGCGTACGCGTCAGGTTCTCCAGCCCGGCCTTGGCGGCGCCATACGCCGCCGTGCCGGGGCTGGCGCGGCGGGCACTCTCGCTGGAGATGTTGATGATGTGGCCGCCGCCGTCCTGGCGCTGCATGACGTGGTTCGCCTCCTGCGCCACGGTCAGCGGGGCCAGCAGGTTGAGGCCGACGATCGCGGCCGAGAACCGCGGGCTCGCCTCGGCGGCCAGCGCGTAGGGCGCGCCGCCGGCGTTGTTGACGACCAGGTCCAGGCGCCCGTGGTCGGCGACGACGCCCTCGACCAGGTCCCGCACCTGCTCGGCGACGCGCACGTCGGCGGTGCGGTGCTCCGCGCCGGCCGGCAGCGGCCTGTCGGGGACGGTCCGGCCGCAGCTCACGACGGTCGCGCCGGCGGCGAGCAGGCGCCGCGTGACGCCGCGCCCGACGCCCCGGCCGCCGCCGGTGACCAGGGCGACGCGGCCGGTCAGGTCGAGGGTCAGGGGCACGGTCGGAGCCTACCAAGCAAGTGTTAGGTTGGGAAGGATTCGCCGTCCCGCCCCAAGAACCGCCTGCGTGCCAGACTGGACCAGTGCCGCTGACCGTATCGATCCTGGGCCCCCTCGAGATCCGCCTCGACGGCGCGCCGGTGGCCCTCGGCGGCGCGCGTCTGCGCACCCTGATGTCCCGGCTCGCGCTGGACGCGGGGCGCGCGGTCACCGTCTCGGCGCTCATCGACGCGCTGTGGGCCGACGAGCCGCCCGAAGGCGCCGCGAACGCGCTGCAGTCGCTGATCTCGCGCGTCCGCAAGGTCCTCGGCGATCCCGCGCTGCTCGCCGCCGCGCCCGGCGGCTATCGGCTCGCGATCGCGCCCGAGTCCGTGGACGCCGTGCGCTTCGAAAACCTCTCGCGCTCGGGACGCGAGGCCCTGCGTGCCGACGATCCCTCCGCCGCCCGCGCGACGCTGCGCGAAGCCCTCGCGCTCTGGCGCGGCCCGGCCCTGGCCGACGTGGCCGACGCCGCCTTCGCCGTGGCGCCGGCCGCGCGCCTGGACGAGCTGCGCCTCGCCGCGCTCACCGACCGCCTGGACGCCGAGCTGCGCCTGGGCCAGGCCGCCGAGGCGCTGGCCGAGCTCGAGGCCCTCAGCGCCGAACACCCGCTGCGCGAGAACATCGCCGCGCTGCATGTCAGGGCCCTGTACGCGGTGGGCCGGCAGGCCGACGCGCTGGCCGTGTACGAGCACGTGCGGCGGGCGCTGGCCGATCAGCTCGGCATCGATCCGTCCAAGGAACTCGCAGAAGTCCATCTCGCGGTCCTGCGCAGCGATCCCGCCCTGGCGCCGCCCACGCTGGAGCACGCACCGCGCACGAATCTGAAGGCTCGCCTGACCAGCTTCGTCGGGCGCGACGAGGAAGTGGCCCGGATCGGCAAGATGCTGGACGCCTCGCGCCTGGTGACGCTGGTCGGCCCGGGCGGCGCCGGCAAGACCCGGCTGGCCGGCGAGTCGGCGCAGCGCGTCCTGGAACGCTTCCCCGACGGTGCCTGGCTCGCCGAGCTCGCACCGGTCACCGATCCCGGCGAGGTGCCGCAGGCGGTGCTCTCGGCGCTGGGACCGCGCGAGAGCCGGATGATGAGCAACAACGGCTCCCCCGCCGCGGCCGCCGCCCTGCTGCGCAGCGCCGAGGACCACCTGATCGAGTCGCTGGCCGAGAAGCGGATCCTGCTCATCCTCGACAACTGCGAGCACCTGGTCGGCGCCGCCGCCGACCTCGCCGAGACGCTGCTGGGCCACGCGCCGGGGCTGCGCGTGCTGGCCACCAGCCGCGAGCCGCTGACCATCGACGGCGAGAGCCTGTTCCCGGTGCCGCCGCTGGCGCTGCCGGACGCGGACGGCCTCGACGAGTTCTGTCTCCGGATCCGCGATTCGGAGATCGGAATCGGAAGCGGAAGCGGAGCCGGTAGCACGGGCAGCGGCACAGGCGGAATCGGAGGCGCAAGCGGAGGCGGAACCACAGCCGCAGAACCCCTCACCATCGCCGACGCCGTCCTCGCCTACCCCGCCGTCCGCCTCTTCGCCGACCGCGCCGCGGCCGTCGTCCCCGACTTCGCCGTGGACGCCGACACCCTCCCGGACGTCGTCCGCATCTGCCGCAGCCTGGACGGCCTCCCCCTGGCCATCGAACTGGCGGCCGCCCGCCTGCGCACCCTCCCCCTGCACCAGATCGCCGGCCGCCTCGGCGACCGCTTCCGGCTCCTCACCGGCGGCAGCCGGACGGCCATGCCGCGGCACCAGACGCTGCGCGCCGTCGTGGAGTGGAGCTGGGAGCTGCTGTCCGAGGACGAGCGCGACCTCGCCGAGCGTCTGGCCGTCTTCCCCGGCGGGGTCACCGCCGAGGCCGCCGCCGCGGTGACCCCCGGCCTGGACCCCGACCTCGCCTTCGACCAGCTCTGCGCGCTCGTTGACAAGTCGCTGCTGCAGGCGGTGCCGACCGAGCCCGGGCAGGACCCGCGCTTCCGCATGCTGGAGACGCTGCGCGAGTACGGCGCGGACCGGCTCAGCGGCGCCGGCCGACTGGCCGACACCCGGCGCGCGCACGCCGCGTTCTTCCTGGACCTGGCCGAGACCGCCGAACCGCAGCTGCGGCGCGGCTCGCAGATGGTGTGGCTCAAGCGCCTCAACGCCGAGCGGGACAACATCCTGGCCGCGCTGCGGTTCGCCGCCGCCGACGAGGACGCCGACACCGCCGTGCGCATCGCCGCAGCGATGACCTGGTACTGGACGCTCGGCGACCAGAACCGGGAAGGGCGCTCGTGGATGCGGGTGGCGCTGGACGTGCCGGGGCCCTCGCCGGTCGAGGCGCACGCGATCGTCACCGTGATGGAGCGGATCACGGCCGTGTTCGAGGACTACCTGTGGCAGGAGATCCCGCAGCTCACCCGGGACATCGCCGACACGATCGCCTCGCTGGACACCGTCGAGCATCCGCTGCTGGCCCTGGCCGCGGTCGTCGCGCCGATGCTCGCCGACGACCGGGAGCGGCTGGAAGCCGCGGTCGAGAAGTACATCGACCACCCGGACCCGTGGGTCGCCGCCATGCTCCACCTGATGCGCGGCATGGCCGCGGAGAACGCCGGCGTCCGCGAGCCCATGCAGGCCGATTTCGAGCGCGCCCGCGCGCTCTTCGAGGAGATCGGCGAGCGCTGGGGACTGTCGGCCTGCCTGAACGGCATGGCCTCGATGGCGATCACCGCGGGCGACGACGCCCAGGCCCTGGAGTTGCAGACCCAGGCGCTGGACCTGATCCGCGAGATCAACGCCTACAGCAGCGCCGCGCAGATCCAGATCGGCCAGGCCCAGCTGCTCAGCCGGCTCGGGCGGCCCGACGACGCGCGCGAACTGCTCGAACAGGTCCTGGAAGCGGCGCGGAACTCGGGATCGCAGATGAGCTGCTTCGTGGCCCTGATCGGCCTGGCCGAGCACAGCCGGCAGACCGGCGACCGCGACCTGGCCTGGCACTACCTGCGGATGGCCGAGTCCGAGTACGTCGAGAACTGGAACGGGCCGCCCCAGCTGCTGGCGTTCCGGGAGTCCGGCGCCGCGATGCTGTACCTGGACGCCGACGAGCCCGAGCCGGCGCGGCCGGCGCTGGCCCGGGCCTTCCAGTACGGCCTGATCGCCCGCGACGTGCCGATCCAGGGCCGGATGGCAGTCGGCGCCGCACGCTACGCCGACGCCGTCGGCCAGACCGAACTCGCGATGCGGCTGCTCGGCGCGTCCGAGGGCATGGTCGGCGCCCAGGACCACAGCGACAGCGAACGCGTGGCGCTGGTGAAGAGACTCAAAGAGCATCCCGACTACGAATCCTGCTACGCCGTCGGCAAGAACGCGGCGCGCGACGAGAACCAGGTTCTCATCGCGCGCACGCTGGGCCTGCCCGAGGACGTCGTGACCGATCCCAAGGCCGGGCTTCACACCTTGCGGCCGTAGGCGCGCAGCGCCAGCGGCATGAACACCGCGGTCAGGCCGACGATCCAGCCGAACGTCCAGAGCATGTGGTTGGCCACCGGGCCGCCCAGGAACAGCGAGCGCGAGACGCCGGCCAGGTGGGTGATCGGGTTGACGTTCACGAAGCCCTGCATCCAGCCGGGCAGCGTGTTGGTCTTCACGAAGGTGGTGCTGCCGAAGCTCAGCGGCAGGACCACCAGGATCATGATCCCCTGCACCGAGCCCGGAGTGCGGGCCACCATCCCGATGAACACCGACACCCAGCTCATCGCCAGTGCGAAGGCGACGGCCACGAGCAGTGCGGCCCCGGCCTCCAGCGGGTTGGTCTGGATCCGGAAGCCCATGGCGTAGCCGACGGTCAGGGTGATGACGGCGACCAGCGCGTAGCGGACGAAGTCCGCGAGCACGGCGCCGACCAGTGGCGCCGACCTGGCGATCGGCAGTGATCGGAAGCGGTCGAAGACGCCCTTGGAGATGTCGGTGTTCATGTTCACGCCGATCGCCGTGGCGCTCATGGCGATGGTCTGCGCCAGGATGCCGGGCAGCAGGTACTGCAAGTAAACCTTCTGCGAGCCGGCGATAGCGCCGCCGAAGACATAGGTGAAGAGCAGCAGGAAGATCACCGGCTGGAGCGTCACGTCCAGCAGGGCTTCCGGGGTACGCATGGTCTTGATCAGGCTGCGCTTGGCGAGTGCGGCGCTGTGCCGGATGGTCTTGAACGGCCTGGTGCTGCCGGTCGCGGCGCCCACGGGCACGACGGTGGCGGTGGTCATGGTGAGTCCCCTCGGAGAAGTATGTATGGGTTCTGATGCGATGGTGTGGCGGTGTTGTCGGGTGGTGGTCAGACCCCGACCGGCGCGGACGACTCGGCCTCCTCGCGCGCGCCGCGCGCCGGAGCCACCGGACGGTCGTCGCCGACCCGCCGCCCGACCAGCGAGAAGAACACCTCGTCCAGGCTCGGCAGGTGCAGCGACAGCTCGGTCACGCCGATCCCGGCCACCGACAGCCGGGCCACCACCTCGGTCAGCGCGGCGTCGTCCAGTACCGGGACCGACACCACGCCGGTGCGCGGCGACTCGGCCTTGTTCCCGGACACCTGCTGGAGCAGCGCCGCGGCCTCGGCCAGGCGCGCCGGGTCCAGCGGCTGCACGGTCAGGGTCTGGCCGCCGACGACGCGCTTGAGGCCCAGCGGGGTGTCGTGCGCGATCACCTGGCCCCGGTCGATCACCGTCACCTCGTCGGCCAGCGCGTCGGCCTCCTCCAGGTACTGCGTGGTGAGCAGCACCGTGGAGCCCTCGCCGACGAGCCGGCGCACCACGTCCCACATGTCCTCGCGCTTGGCGGGGTCCAGGCCGGTGGTGGGCTCGTCCAGGAAGATCACCGAGGGCCGGCCGACCAGCGAGGCGGCCAGGTCCAGGCGCCGCCGCATGCCGCCGGAATAGGTCTTCGCCGGGCGCTTGGCGGCCTCGGTGAGGTCGAACCACTCCAGCAGTTCGGCCGCGCGGGCCCGGGCGTCGCGCTTGGACAGGTCCAGCAGGCGGCCGATCAGCTCCATGTTCTCCAGGCCCGTCAGGTCCTCGTCGACCGAGGCGTACTGGCCGGTCAGGCCGATCGTGGCGCGGACCTTCTCGGCCTGCTTGGCGACGTCGTAGCCGCCGATGCGCGCGGTGCCGGCGTCGGCCTTGATCAGCGTGGCCAGGATCCGGACGCTGGTGGTCTTGCCGGCGCCGTTCGGGCCCAGGACCGCGTGCACCGTGCCGGGCTTGGCGTACAGGTCGACGCCCTTGAGCGCCTTCGTCTCGCCGAAGGACTTCTGCAGACCCTCGGCCTCGATCGCGTAGGTGGTCATCGACCTGTTCCCCTCGTGTCGTCATCGTTATCGTCATCGTTACGACTACGAGCATCGAGGAGGCCGCTGATAGCTCACGCACACGGCACTGACAGCACCTGACAGCCGCTGACGGGAGTCCGTCAGCGGCTGTCGAGGGAACGCGAACGCGCAGCTCAGAGCGCGAGGTGTCAGGTCGCGGACATGATCCGCGCGGACAGCGCGTCCAGTTGCTTGTCGCCCTGCGCGATGTTGTCGAAGGCCGCGGACTGGGCGTCCGGGTTGCCGCTGACGCCGCGCAGGGACTCGGTGGCGGCGGTGGCGAACGCGGTCGCCGCCGACGACCACGCCTGGGAGCCGGCGGCGTCCGGCATCGGCGGCACGGCGGCGATGCCCGGGTACGCCAGGCACAACGTGTTCGCCGCGCTCGCGACCGCGTCGGTGTGCCCGAGGTTGAGGGCGTTCTGCAGCGCGGCGGCGTCGGCGCGCAGCTTCGTCGCGCTCGCGGTCGCCTGCGCCGACCAGGTCCCGATCGCGGCGGCGGTGCCGGTCTGGGTGGTCACCGGCAGCGTGATGGCCGTCGCGGTCCGGCACGAGGCGATCGCCGCGGTGTACACCCCGGAGGTGGTGGCGCCGGTGGTGCCGGTGCTGAGGTCGGCCTGCACCGGGATCTCGTGCGGCGCGCCGTTGCCCTGCGCGCTGATCCCGTTGACCACCGCACCGTCCTTCTCCACGGCCGCGGTCCACGGCGCCGAACCGTCGCCGTTGTTGGACCGGTTGGCGAGGATGCGGGCGCCGTAGCTGACGAAGGCGGCGATCAGCAGCGCGCCGACCAGCGTGCCGACGAGGACGCGCTTCCCGGAGTAGTCGATGGCCGGATCGCGCTGGTAGCCGGGGTTCGGCTCGGCGCTCCAGGACTGCTCGGAGCCGGAACGCGGCGCTTCGCCCGGAGTGGCGGCGTAGCGGGGCGCGCCTTCGCCGGGGTCGTGGAACTCGCGGCGGGGGGTACTTACGGTGGCGGCGCGAGCCGACGCAGTAGCGGTGGTGGCCGCAGCAGCACCAGCCGGAGCAGCAGCATCGGCACCGGAACCAGCACCAGCACCAGCACCAGCACCAGCCGGAGCATCATCGTCGGCGCCGGCAGCCTCGGCCGCAAATGCACCACTCGCAGCAGCAGTGCCGGCCGCCGGTTCGCCGGCCCGAGCACCAGCGGCAGTAGTGTTGCCAGCCGATCCGCTGATCCCGCCGGCCGCGGTACCGCCTCCGGCGCTCTGGCCCGAGCCCGCGTCCCGGGCGGCGGCCGCGTCCCCCGGCTCCTGGTTCTGCTCGTCGCGGTTCGGCTGGTCGCGCTGGTCGTCCTGGGACATCGTGAGCGCTCCGATCGGTCGCGGTCCTGTTCCCTACAAGGGCCACTGTCGGTCACGTCCGTGTTTCCCGCCGCTCTGGTCACCCCTCCGAGCGACCGCTAGGATCCCAAGCAAATGCTAGGTTGCTCCACCGCACCCTCGGACCCGGGAGGCCGCCTTGGCCATCACCTGCACCAGCGAGCCCGGCGCGGCGCACCGCGGCGTCGTCACCGTCACGGTCGACCAGCCGCCGGTCAACGCGCTGCCGGTGGCCGGCTGGTTCGCGCTCGCCGAGGCGGTGCGCGCCGCCGGTCAGGACCCTGAGACCCGAGTAGTCATCCTGCGCGCCGAGGGCCGCGGTTTCAATGCCGGCGTGGACATCAAGGAGATGCAGAACACGCCCGGCTTCGACGCGCTGCTCGGCGCCAACGCCGGCTGCGCGGCCGCGTTCGCCGCCGTCTACGACTGCCCGGTGCCGGTGATCGCCGAGGTCGCGGGGTTCTGCGTCGGCGGCGGGATCGGTCTGGTGGGCAACGCGGACAGCATCGTGGCCAGCGACGACGCGTACTTCGGACTCCCGGAGGTGGACCGGGGCGCGCTCGGCGCGGCCACGCATCTGGGGCGGCTCGTGCCGCAGCACTACTTGCGGACCATGTATTACACGGCGCGCACCGTCTCCGCGCAGCGACTGCTGGAGTTCGGCTCGGTCTGGGACGTGGTGCCGCGCGAGAAGCTGCACGAGACCGCCCTGGAGCTGGCCGCCGAGATCGCCGCCAAGCACCCGGCGGTGATCCGGGCCGCCAAGGCCGCGCTGAACGGCATCGACCCGGTCGACGTCAAGCGCTCCTACCGCTTCGAGCAGGGCTTCACCTTCGAGATCAACCTGGCCGGGGTGGCCGACGAGGAACGCGACAAGTTCGGGGCCGAGAAGGAAGGCAAGGCGTGAGCATGCGCGACAAGCGGATGACCGTCGACGACGTGGTCGCCGAGCTGCGCGACGGCATGACGGTCGGCATCGGCGGCTGGGGCTCGCGGCGCAAACCGATGGCCCTGGTGACCGCGATCGCCAAGTCCAGCCTGAAGGACCTGACCGTCGTGTCCTACGGCGGCCCGGACGTCGGGATGCTCTGCGCGACCGGCAAGGTGCGCAAAGCGGTCTACGGCTTCGTGTCCCTGGACTCCATCGCCCTGGACCCCTACTTCCGCAAGGCCCGCCAGGAAGGCGGGATCGAGGTGTCGGAGTTCGACGAGGGTGCGCTCCAGTGGGGCCTGTACGCCGCCGCGCTCCGCCTGCCGTTCCTGCCGACCCGCGCCGGCCTCGGCACCGACGTCATGCGCAACAACCGCGACCTGCGGACCGTCGACTCGCCCTACGACGACGGCGAAAAACTCCTCGCGATGCCCGCGATCCACCTGGACGCCGCCCTGGTCCACCTGAACCGCGCCGACATGTACGGCAACACCCAGTATCTGGGTCCTGACATCTACTTCGACGACCTCTACTGTCTGGCGGCCAAGAAACGCTACGTCTCCTGCGAGCGCATCGTCGACACCGCCGAGCTGCTGGCCGCCGGGCCGCCGCAGTCGTTGAAGATCAACCGGATGATGGTGGACGGAGTGGTCGAGGCCCCCGGCGGTGCGGGCTTCACCAGCTGCGTCCCGGACTACGGCCGCGACGAGGCGGCGCAGAAGGCGTACGCGGGCGGCGACGTCTTCGTGGAGGCGAGCCGATGAGCGACGTGACACGCGCCGAGGTCAGTACCCACACAAAGATCTGCACCCGCGCCGAGATCTGCGTGGCGGCCTGCGCCGAAGCCTGGCGCGGCGACGGCGAGATCATCGCCTCCCCGATGGGCCTGATCCCGGCCCTCGGCGCCCGGCTGGCCAAGCTGACCTTCGCCCCCGGCCTGCTGCTCTCCGACGGCGACGCGAACTTCCTGACCGACCCCACGGGCACTGATTCGCACGTCGAGGCGCACATCCCCTACCGCCAGCTGTTCGACTTCGTCTGGCACGGCTCGCGCCACGTGATGATGGGCGCCAGCCAGCTGGATAAGTTCGGCAACCAGAACATCTCCGCCATCGGCACCGACTTCGCCCGGCCCAAGGCGCAGCTGATCGGCGTGCGCGGCGCGCCGGGCAACACCGTGAACCACCCGACGAGCTACTGGATCGCCAACCACTCCCCCAAGGTGTTCGTGGAGAAGGTGGACGTCGTCTCAGGGCTCGGATACGACCGGGCGCGCGGCGTGGGGCACCCGGCGCGGTTCCACGAGCTGCGCCGGGTGGTGACCAACCTGGCGGTCTTCGACTTCCAGACCCCGGACCACCGGATGCGCGTCCGCTCGATCCATCCCGGCGTCACGATCGACGAGGTGGTCGACGCGACCGGTTTCGTCCTGATCGGGACCGACAGGGGGCGGATAGAGCCCACCCCGCAGCCGGACGCCGAGGCGCTGCGGCTGATCCGCGAGGTCCTGGATCCGGAGGACACCCGCGAGCGCGAAGTCCCTTCCACGAGAACCGGAAGGCGCTGACCGCGCATGCTGGAGCAGCGGATCCGTACCCGGTGGACGGAGCTCGTGGGCGTCCGGCACCCGATCGTGCAGACCGGCATGGGCTGGGTCGCCGGTCCGCACCTGGTGACCGCGACGGCGAAGGCCGGGGCGCTGGGGATCCTGGCCTCGGCGACGATGTCCTACGACGAGCTGGCCGCGGCGATCCGCGAGGTGAAGGAGCGTACTGATGCTCCTTTCGGGGTGAATCTGAGGGCTGACGCCGCCGACGCCGGCGAGCGCGTGGATCTGCTGATCAAGGAGGGCGTACGGGTCGCGTCCTTCGCGCTGGCGCCGAAGCGGGAGCTGATCGCGAAGCTGAAGGACGCCGGGACCGTCGTGGTGCCGTCGATCGGGGCGAGGCGGCACGCCGAGAAGGTCGCGGCGTGGGGCGCGGACGCGGTGGTGGTGCAGGGCGGCGAGGGCGGCGGGCACACCGGCGGCGTCGCGACCAGTCTGCTGCTCCCGCAGATCACGGCGGCGGTGGACATCCCGGTGCTGGCGGCCGGCGGGTTCTTCGACGGCCGCGGGCTGGCGGCGGCGCTGGCGTACGGGGCCGAGGGCGTGGCGATGGGGACGCGGTTCCTGCTGACGTCGGACTCGCGGGTCCCGGAGGCGGTGAAGGCGCTGTATCTGGCGGCGGACGTGAACGGGACCGTCGCGACGCCGAAGATCGACGGCGTGCCGCACCGGGTGCTGCGCACCGGGCTGGTCGAGCAGATCGAGCGCTCGGGCCGGGTCGGCGCGCTCGTGCGGTCGGCGCGCAACGGCCTGGCGTTCAAGAAGATGACCGGCATGTCCCTGCGCGCGATGGCCAAGGACGGCCTGGCCATGCGCAGGCACCACGGCCTGCGCCTGGGGCAGGTCGTAATGGCCGCGAACACCCCGATGCTGCTGAAGGCCGGGCTGGTGCGCGGCGATCCGGCGGCCGGGGTGCTGTCCTCGGGACAGGTCGTCGGGCTGATCGAGGACCTGCCGAGCTGCGAGGAACTCATCGACCGGATCGTCGCCGAGGCGGTGGCGGCGCTGGTCGGCGCGTCGGCCTCGGTAGTGGGCTAACTTGGCGGTTATGACTTACGACACCCCCGCGAGCACGGTCCGCCTGCGTCCTTTCACTCTCGACGACTGCACGGTCATCGAGGCCAACCCGCCGACGCCGGACGACCGGTTCAGCTTCTACGGGTTCAACGTGCCCGGCCGGCTGCGGCGGCTCGTGGAATCCGGCGAAGCGCACCCGAAGTGGGGCGACCTGAGCGGCCGGCTCGCGGTCGAGGCGGAGGGTGAGTTCATCGGGGACGTGAGCTGGCACCCGGAGAGCTACGGTCCGATCCCGGCGCCGGCGGTCAACTTCGGGATCGGGCTGATCCCGTCGGCCCGGGGCAAGGGCTACGGCGCCGAGGCGCAGCGACTGCTCGTCGCATACTTGTTCGACTTCACGACGGTGAACCGGGTCGAGGCATCGACCGACGTGGAGAACATCGCCGAGCAGCGGTCCCTGGAGAAGGCCGGGCTGCTGCGCGAGGGAATCATCCGCGGCTGCCACTTCCGCGAGGGCAAGTACAACGACATGGTCTCCTACGCGATCGTCCGAGCGGAGTTCGAGGAGGCGCGCGCGGGTGCCCGCGGGACCCGGGTGACCACCGGGTTCACCGCGTAGCGCGAATCTGTCGGCGGCCGGACGGATAATCCAGCCATGCGCGCGTCTCGACTCGTCTCCCTGCTCCTGCTGCTGCAGACCCGGGGACGGATGACGGCCCAGCAACTCGCCGACGAGCTGGAGGTCTCGGTCCGCACCATCTACCGGGACGTCGAGTCGCTGCACGAGGCCGGCATCCCGCTCTACGGCGACGCCGGCCCGGCCGGCGGCTACCAGCTGCTGGCCGGCTACCGCACCCGGCTGACCGGCCTGTCGGCGGACGAGGCGCAGGCCATGTTCCTGGCCGCGCTGCCGGGGCCGGCGGCCGAGCTCGGGCTGGGCTCGGTGATGGCTGCCGCGCAGCTGAAGGTGAAGGCCGCGCTGCCGCCGGAGCTGGCCGACCGCAGCGGCCGCATCCAGGAGCGCTTCCTGCTCGACGCGCCCGGCTGGTACGACGACGGGGACACCAGCCCGTTCCTGCCGGCGGTCGCCGAGGCGGTGTGGAACCAGCGGCGGATCAGGGTCCTGTACCGGCGCTGGACCGAGCCGCCGGAGGTCGAGCGGACGCTGGCGCCGTACGGCATCGTGCTGAAGACCGGGAAGTGGTACACGGTCGCGGAGTCGGCGGGGCGGGTCAACACGTACCGGGTGAATCAGATCCTTGAGCTGACCACGCTGGAGGACGAGGACTCGCACTTCGAGCGCCCGGCCGACTTCGACCTCGGCGCCTTCTGGTCCCGGCAGGTCGCGGAGTTCCGGACCAGGCTGATCCAGGGCGAGGCGATGATCCGGCTCTCGCCGGACGGCCGGCAGCGGCTGGAGGAGGTCATGGCGGCGGACGTGGTGAACGCGGTCAACGCCAGCGCCGAGGACGACTGCGAGCGCGCGGGGTGGGTGAAGGCCACGGTGCCGATCGAGTCGCTGACGCACGCGCACGGGCAGTTCCTGGCGCTGGGGGCCGGGGTCGAGGTGCTGGCACCGACGGACCTGCGGGAGCGGATCGCGGAGACCGCCGCGGGGTTGGCTCGGATGTACGGCGGCGAGAAGTAGGGCGAGCGCGCCGCGACTGCCGTGCCGGTCTACGGCGCGCTGTCAGTACTGGTCTCAGTGTTGCCGTCGGTGCTGGTCTCAGTCCTGGTCTCAGCGCTCTGAGAATCCCAGGCGGTGGAGAAAGGTTCGGCCGGGCCGAGGGCTCCGTCGTCGAACCACCACTCGTTGTCGTCCCCGGTGTTCGGCACCGGACACGCCGGGGTGGTGACCACGGGCGCCGAGACCTGGTACGAGTCCGCGACCCGCGCCGCGACCACCGCCGCGGCCGCCCCCACCGGCGCCGCCACCACAGCCATGGCGGAGACGAGCAGGACACCCAGGGTGAAGCGGCGTCGGACTGACTTCGGGACACGCAAAAGAGACCACCCCTGGCTTCGAAAAGCTTGAGCGTTGGCATCCCTGCGCCAGCCATACCAACACGCTGCGGCGAGACGGTCAAGCGGTGGTGGTCAGGCAGCGGTGGTCAAGCGGCGGCGGTCAGCTACAAGCGGACTCGCCGACCATCTCCCGGACGAACGCCCGCACCACCGCTCCGGCCTCCGGCGCGAACTTCCGGTTCGCGTCCGGGTAGTCCACGGCCGGATCGGGGACACCCTTCACGATCTTGAACAGGTGGTCGGCGTTCGGGATGCTCACGTCCCAGGCGTCCTCGTCGTCGCGCAAGGCGTCGGCGACGCGCGCGACCTCCGCACCGGTGACCTGGACGTCCTTCGTGCCCCGCACCACCAGAACCGGGAAGTCGTCGCCGAGCGAGCGCGCCAGCTGCGCCGGGTCGTACTTGTCGGCCTGGGAGAGGAAGGTGGCGTTGACCGGGCTCAGCAGCGCCTTCAACGAGGGGTCGTCCAGGCCGGCCGGGACGCCGTGGCCGGCCCGGATCGAGGCGAAGGCGTCGCGCATCTGCTGGATGTAGTGCGCCGCCGCGGCGGCCGTGATCGCACCCGAGGCGGCAGCCTTCTGATACGCCTCGGTCAGCTGCGTCGCGAGCAGGTCCAGGTAGCGCTCGCTCAGCGGGGCCGCGAGGATGACGGCGCGCGGCGCCAGCGCCGTCCCCTTCAGCTCGTTCGCCAGCAGCAGCGCGAACAGACCGCCCTCGCTGTGTCCGACGATGACCAGGCGGTGCGGGTCGACGCCGGGCTGCGAGGCCATGGTGCGGTAGGCGTCGAGCGCTTCCTGCGCGAAGAGGGTGAAGTCGATGCCCGCACCGCCGGGGTGGTGGCCGGGTCCGCCGAGGCCGGCCGTGCCGGACCCGAGCTTGTCGTAGCGCAGCGAGGAGACGCCGGCGGACGCCAAAGCCTTGGCGAAGTTCAGATTCGTGTCCAGGTGCGGGTATTGCGGATCGTCGCCGTTGCGGTCCGTCGGGCCGCTTCCCGAGATGATCAGGGCTGCTGCGCCGTCGCGGTCGGCCGCGGGCAAGAAGGTCGCCGGGAGCGTGTCGCCGGCGCTGGTGAAGGTCAGGTCGTAGGACGCGGACGGCCGGCAGTCGGCCGCCGCCGAAGCCGAGGCGCCAGGCGCCGATGCGGCGACAAGAGCGATGGCCGCCGTGGCCGCGGCAGCACCGCGAACTCCACGAACTCCACGAACTCCACGCATGAGAGCACTCCCAACAGGTCGGGCCCGAATCAGGCTCCATAGTTCCCATTGATATAGAACTACTAGAACAATGAGCCCGTCAATCGAACCCCGGCGACCTGCGCACACGAAGAAGCCCGGGACCGGTCGGAAACCGGTCCCGGGCTCAGAAACCCCAAGCGCTGCCTCAGCCGCGCGCCGCGGCCTCGTACTTGGCCCGCAGCTTCGGCGTCAGGTTCGCCCGCAGCGCGTCGCCGTCGTAGTGGTCCAGCACCCGCTGGTCCATCACCCGGCGCCACACCGGCGGGAACAACGCCACCACGATCATCGTCGCGTACCCGCCGGGCAGCTGCGGCGCCTCGTCGAACGACCGCAGCACCTGGTACCGCCGGTTCGGGTACGCGTGGTGGTCGCTGTGCCGCTGGAGCTGGTACAGGAACACGTTCGTCGACAGCCGGTCGCTGTTCCAGCTGTGCACCGGCTCGACCTTCTCGTACCGGCCGCTCTCAGTACGCTGACGCAGCAGACCGTAGTGCTCCAGGTAGTTCACGATCTCCAGCAGCGAGAAGCCGAACACCATCTGCAGTACCAGGAACGGCAGCACCCCGACTCCGAGCCACACCGTCAGCGCCGCGAACAGCAGCACGGTCATCAGCCACGCGTTCAGCACGTCGTTCCGCAGCGTCCACGGCGACCGCTTGCGCAGCCGGTGCTTCTTCGTCTCCAACGACCACGCGGACTTCAGCGAGCCCCACACGGTCCGCGGCCAGAACCGGTAGAACGACTCCCCCAGCCGCGCCGAGGCCGGGTCCTCGGGCGTCGCGACCCGCACGTGGTGCCCGCGGTTGTGCTCGACGTAGAAGTGCCCGTAGCCGGACGGCGCCAGCGCGATCTTCGACAGCCAGCGCTCCACTTCCTCGCGCTTGTGCCCGAGTTCGTGCGCGGTGTTGATGGCGATGCCGGTCACGATGCCGACGGTGATGACGATGCCGACCTTCGACGCCGGGTTCACATGAGGCTGGCTCCAGGCCCACGCGCCGAGCACCAGCGACCCGAATTGCAGGGGCAGGTACAGGAACGTGAGCACCCGGTAGTACCAGGCCGACTGCAGCTGCGCCTCGCGCTCGACCGGCGGGTTGCCGGCGTCCTCGCCGATCAGCCAGTCGCCGACCGGCACCACGACGTACACCAGGAACGGCGTCAGGTACCAGGCCAGCGCGTTGTCGAAGCGGTGCCACAGGCCGAAGCCGACGTACGGGAGGATCGGCACCACCAGGGCCAGCGGCCACAGGTACCGTTTGCCGTCCTGCCAGGCCTGCGTCTCCGGTCGCAGGCCGGTGGAACCGAGGGTCGACGCCGACATAGCCACAGCCTCCCGCTGCTCAGCACGCTTTCGGGGGAATCCGCTATTGGATCCCTTGCACAATGAGAGTGGCACGCATCACACTGCAGAGCAAGGGTCCACCTTGACAGGAGAGCCATGAATGACAAGCCCTCGCCTCCGTGGTTCGGCGGAGTGATCCTCGGTTGCCTCGCTCTGGCCACCGTATGGATCCTCACATACACCCTCTCCCCGCTTCCCGGACAACACGCGCTCGGCGGCTGGAACTACGCGATCGTGGGCGTTTTCATCACCGGCTTCATCGGCCTGTCGATGCTGTGGCACGGCGACCCCCTGGAGAAGAAGCGGCAAGAGGTACGGGCCGCGCGGGCCCGGAAATCAGGGCTCGAACACTGACGGGCCTCCGCGCCCGATGGACGCGAAGACCCGTGTGCTGCGGCTAAGCCGAATCCGCGATCGAGGACGATGTCCGGCTTGCTATGCGGTTACCACCAAACCGGCTGACCGTCGTCGTAACCGCCGATGCAGATGCCGTATCCGGGCGCGATCTCCTGGACCTGACCGCCGGAGCTGATGCAGCCGTAAATGGAGACCCGGGGATGGACTTGGGCGACCGGGGAGCCTGCGGTGGGAGTGGCGGCCGCGCTGGCAGCGGTGGCCGGGACGAGAACGACGCCGGCCGCGAACGCGGTGCCGACAGCGAGCATGGCGAACTTCCTCATGCGAGTACTCCTTCGAATGATCGACCAGGCACAAAGGGTGCCCTAAGAAGGCTCGCACGGACGCCCGGGGGTCGGCGCACTCCGATACCTCCGCGTGGGTGATCACCCGCGACCAAAAGCCAGGTCAGACCGGATACGCCAGGTCGGACCCCGGCTACGTCACGGCAGAACCGGGCGGCTCGGACCGGACCGGACCGGATGCGATCAGCTCAGGAGTTGTCGCACTGCGACTGGCTGATGTCCTTGCTGCTGCCGAACTGCTGCTGCTCCTGGATGGAGGTCCCCAGCACCGCCGCGACCCCCTGCAACTGGTACGCGATGCGGAAGCTGCCGGCCTTGCACGGCTGCGTGATGTTGATGTCCGTGTAGTCCGGTCCGGGGATGCCGGTGAACGCGCGGGCGTCGCCGTCGTTCGTCCACGGGCTGCTGCCGTCCTTGCGGTACTGGAGCTGCAGGACCAGCGAGGTCTGCTTCGGCGGCGTGGCGCACTTGATGGCGACCGTCGACAACACTTCCTTGTTCAACGGCCGCGGGTCGTCCGCGATTTTGACGTTGCAGTCGTACTCGGTGGCGGTCACCTTGAAGTGATGCCCCGAGCTGGTCGTCGGCCGCACGATGAGAAACAGCAGCAGTACCACTGCGGCGACGGCGGCACCGGCTTTCATGTTCGTGCTCATCGCTATTCAGCGTACTGCCGGGAATCAGTGCGGTCACGAGATTCAGGAACTGATAAGCATCACAGATCGCACACGTTTCAGCGAACGTTTCCCGACCGGTACAACGGTGCAGTTCAGAGCCTTTCGATGATGGTGACGTTCGCCTGCCCGCCGCCCTCGCACATCGTCTGCAGGCCGTAGCGGCCGCCGGTGCGCTCCAGTTCGTGGAGCAGCGTGGTCATCAGACGCGCGCCGGTGGCGCCGAGCGGATGCCCCAAGGCGATCGCGCCGCCGTTGACGTTCACCTTGGAGAGGTCGGCGGCCGCCTCGTGCGCCCAGGCCAGGACCACCGGCGCGAAGGCCTCGTTGATCTCGATGAGATCGATGTCGTCCAGCTTCATACCGGCCTTGCGCAAAGCATGTTCCGTGGCCGGGATCGGCGCGGTGAGCATGAAGATCGGGTCTGCGCCACGGACGGAAAGGTGGTGGATCCGAGCGCGTGGCGTGAGGCCGTGCGTCCGCACCGCGTCCTCGGAGGCGATGAGCAGTGCGGCGGACGCATCAGAGATCTGCGACGAGACCGCGGCGGTCAGGCGGCCGCCCTCGACGAGCGTCCGCAGGCCGGCCATCGCCTCCTTGGACGTGTCCCGCCGCGGGCCCTCGTCGACCGCGAACCCTTCGTACGGCACGATCTCGCGCTCGAACCGTCCCTCGTCGATCGCCGCTAGGGCGCGCCGATGGGACTCAAGAGCGAAGTCCTCCATCGCGTCCCGGGAGATGTCCCACTTCTCGGCGATCAGCTCGGCGGCGTGGAACTGCGACACCGGTTGGTCGCCGTACCGCGCTTTCCAGCCCTTCGATCCGGAGAACGGGTCCGTGATGCCGAACTGCGTCGCGACCGTCATCGCGGCGGCGATCGGGATCTGCGACATGTTCTGCACGCCGCCGGCCACCACGAGATCGGCCGTGCCGCTCATCACCGCCTGGGCCGCGAAGTGCACGGCCTGCTGCGAGGATCCGCACTGCCGGTCCACGGTCACGCCGGGCACCTCCTCGGGCAGTCCGGCGGCCAGCCACGCGGTGCGCGCGATGTCCCCGGCCTGCGTCCCGATGGTGTCGACGCAGCCGAACACGACGTCGTCCACGGCCGCCGGGTCCACGCCGGCGGCGTCCACGACGGCCTTGATGACGTGCGCTCCCAGGTCGGCCGGATGCGCCGCGGACAACGCACCCTTCTTGCGCCCGACCGCGGTTCGCCGTGCCTCGACTATGTAGGCCTCAGCCATGCGTGCGTCACTCTCCCTGCCGGCTACTGCTGGTCCCTGCTCTGGAACCCTTCGAGGATCATCGAGAGGTACTGCGCCGAGACCGCCTCGGCGGTGAGCTTGCCGCCGGGCACGTACCAACGGACCGCGACCCACACCGTGTCGCGCACGAAGCGGTAGGCCATCGTGGCGTCCAGATCGGAGCGGAACGCGCCGGAGGCGATCCCCTTCTCCAGCGTGCCGAGCCAGATCTCGCGGAACTCGCGGTCGGTGTCGTCCAGGTAGGCGAAGCGCGGCGACTGGCGCAGCTGCTTGGCCTCGTTCTGGTAGAGCGCGATCGCCGCGTGGCTGCGGTCGATGGCCTGGAAGGAGGCGTCGACCAGTTGCTCGAAGGCGCGGCGCGGATCGCTCTCGCGCTCGATGATCGCGCGGTAGTCGCGGAACAGCTCGTCCAGGAAGGTCCGGAGGATCTCGTCCGCCATCGTCTCCTTGGAATCGAAGTGGTGGTAGAGGCTCCCGGACAGGATCCCGGCGGCGTCGGCGATGTCGCGCACCGTCGTGTTCTTGTAGCCGCGCTCGGCGAACAGGCCGGCGGCCAGGGTCAGCAGCTCGGCTCGGCGGTCGGAGGTGGTGGGTTTAGGCATGTTGGCTCGAAACGGAGAGGACTTCACCGGTCAGGTAGGAGGCATAGTCGCTTGCCAGGAACACCATGGCATTCGCGACCTCCCACGGCTCGGCGGCGCGCCCGAACGCCTCGCGGGCGGTCAGCTCGGCGAGCAGTTCGTCGGTCGTGACCTTGGCCAGGAAGGGGTGCATGGCCAGCGAGGGCGCGACGGCGTTCACCCGGACACCGTAGACGGCGGCGTCCAGGGCCGAGCAGCGGGTCAGAGCCATGACCCCGGCTTTCGCGGCGGCGTAGTGCGCCTGGCCCTCCTGGGCGCGCCAGCCGATGACCGAGGCGTTGTTCACGACGGCGCCGCCGGAGCCCTGGTCGCGCATGCGGCGCAGGGCCGCGCGGGTGCAGCGGAAGGTGCCGTTCAGGGTGACGTCCAGGACGCGCAGCCACTGCTCGTCGGTCATGTCCAGGACGGAGGCGGTGCCGCCGAGGCCCGCGTTGTTGATCAGGACGTCCAGGCGGCCGAAGCGGTCGGCGGTTCCGTCGATCAGGGCTTGGACATGCTCCTCGCGGGTGACGTCGCAGACGATGGCGTGCACCGAGTCCTCGTCGAAGTCCTTGGCCAGCGCCGCGCGGGTCTCCTCCAGGCGGCGTTCGTGGTGGTCGCTGACGACGACGCGGGCGCCCTCCTCGAGGCAGCGGCGCGCGGCGGCGGCGCCGATGCCGGTCCCGGCGGCGGCGGTGACGGCGACGTTCTTTCCGGCGAGGAGGTTGTGGCCCTCCACGTACAAAGGCACGGTCACGCGCGCGGCTCCTTCGGCAGGCCGAGGACGCGCTCGGCGATGACAGTGCGCTGGATCTCGTCGGATCCGCCGTAAATGGTGTCGGCGCGGCTGAACAGCCACAGCCGCTGCCATTCGTCGAGGTCGTAGTCCGGGCCGGTGACGGTGCCCGCCGCGCCGAGCACGTCCATCGCCAGCTCGCCGAGGTCGCGGTGCCACCGCGCCCAGACCAGCTTGGCGATCGAGGCCTCGGGGCCGGGCGTGCCGTCGGCGAGGCCGGTCATGGATCGCAGGGCATTGAGGCGCATCACGTCCAGACCGATGGCGGCGCGGGCGAGGCGGTCCTGGATGAGCGGGTCGTCGATCGCTCCGGTGCGCTTCGCGGACGCGATGACGCCGTCCAGCTCGCGCCGGAAGCCGATCTGCTGGCCGAGTGTCGACACGCCGCGCTCGAAGCCGAGCGTGGCCATCGCGACCCGCCAGCCGTCGTCGACGCCGCCGACGACGTTCGCGACGTCGGTACGGGCATCGGTGAAGTAGACCTCGTTGAACTCGGAGGTCCTGGTCAGCTGGAGGATCGGGCGGACCTCGACGCCGGGCTGCTTCATCGGGACCAGGAGGTATGACAGGCCTCGATGTTTCGGCTTGGCGGGGTCGGTGCGGGCCACCACGAAGCACCAGTCGGCCAGGTGCGCCAGCGACGTCCAGACCTTCTGGCCGTTGAGGATCCACTCGGTGCCGTCGTCGGAGAGCACGGCCGTGGTCTTGACGTTCGCCAGATCCGAGCCCGCGTCGGGTTCGGAGTAGCCCTGGCACCAGAGCTCTGTCACGCTGCGGATACCCGGCAGGAAGCGCTGTTTCTGCTCTTCGGTGCCGTGCGCGATGAGAGTGGGGCCGAGGAGTTGCTCGCCGATGTGGCTGACGCGGATCGGGGCGTCGGCGCGGGCGTACTCCTCGTGGAAGATCACCTGCTGGGCGACGCCGGCGGCCCGGCCTCCGTACTCCTCGGGCCAGTCCAGGCAGGTCCAGCCGTGCTCGGCGAGATGCCGGTCCCAGGCCAGGCGGACGTCGAAGGCCTCGTGTTCGCGCCCCGGGCCGCCCAGGCCCCTGGCGTCGGCGAACTCGCCGGTGAGGTGGTCGTGGAGCCAGTCCCGCAGCTCGGTCCGGAAAATCTCCGCACGGAACGCCTCGTCCTCGGCGCTGTCGGTGGGGTCCACACACTCTACCCTACCAATCGTTTGCTTGGTACGGTAGGCCGCGTGGACCTGAGCTTCAGCGCGGCCGAGGAGGCGTTCCGGGCGACGGCGCGCACCTGGCTGGCCGCGCACCTGCCGGCCGAGCCGCTGCCGTCGATGGACACCGCCGAGGGCTTCGAAGCGCACCGGCGCTGGGAGCGGGAGCTGTACGACGAGCGGTACTCCGTGGTCTCGTGGCCGGCCGAGTACGGCGGACGCGGCGCCTCGATCACCGAGTGGCTGGTCTTCGAGGAGGAGTACTGGGCCGCGGGCGCGCCGGGACGGGTGTCGCAGAACGGGATCAACCTGCTGGCGCCGTCGATCCTGGACCACGGGAGCGCCGCGCAGAAGGCGCGGTTCCTGCCCGCGATGGCCTCCGGCGAGCAGATCTGGGCGCAGGTCTGGTCCGAGCCGGAGGCCGGTTCAGACCTGGCCGCGCTGCGTTCGACAGCGGTGCGCGCGCCGTCGGACGACGGCTGGCTGCTGTCGGGACAGAAGACGTGGTCCTCGCGCGCGACGTTCGCGGACTGGGGCTTCGGACTGTTCCGCAGCGACCCGGCCGCCGAACGTCATCGAGGGCTGACGTACTTCCTGTTCCCGCTGACCGCGCCGGGGATCACGGTCCGACCGATCCCGCAGTTCGACGGCGAACCGGGCTTCGCAGAGCTGTTCTTCGACGCGGTGTACGTGCCGGACGCGGATGTTTTGGGCGCGGTCGGCGAGGGCTGGAAAGTCACGATGGCCACCGCGGGCAAGGAGCGCGGGCTGTATCTGCGCTCGCCGGGGCGTTTCATGGCCACGGCCGCGCGGTTGGTCGCGCTGTGGCGTGCGGCGGGGCGGCCGGCGGAGTTCCGGGACCGCGTCGCCGACGCCTGGATCGGGGCGCGGGCGTACCGGCTGGCGACGTTCGAGACGGCGGCGCGGATCGCGGACGGCGGCACGCTCGGGGCCGAGACGAGCGTGAACAAGCTGTTCTGGTCGGAGCTGGACCTGGCGATGCACGAGACGGCACTGGACCTGCTGGGGCCGGACGCGGAGCGACTGGACTCGGCGTGGATGGACGGGTACCTGTTCGCGCTGGCCGGGCCGATCTACGCCGGGACGAACGAAGTGCAGCGGAACGTGGTGGCCGAGCGGGTGCTCGGGTTGCCGAGGGGGGCGCGGTGAGAGCGGCTTCGGGCGGCGGGCACGCTGGCGGTCGGGCGCGAGCGCGGGGCAGTCAGCGCGGCGCGGCGAGCTCAGGTTCGAGCGGCAGGCGCGACGGTGGTCGGGCGCGAGCGCAGGGCAGTCGGCGCGGCACGGTGAGCTCAGGTTCAGGCGACCGGCGCGACGGCGGTCGGGCGCGGACCGAGGAGGCGGCATGGTGAGGTTCGCTCTGACCGAGGAGCAGCGCGACTTCCGCGATGCGGTCGACTCTTTGTTGCGCGATGCGAACGGCGTCGCGGCGGCACGCGCCTGGGCCGCCGGCGACACCAAGCCCGGCCTCGATATCTGGCGCGGGCTGGCCGCGATCGGCATGCACTCCCTCGCCGGCGAGTACCCCGTCGAGTTGTGCGCGGCGCTCGAGCGCGTCGGCTACCACGCGGCGCCCGGTCCGTATCCGGAATCGCTCGCGGTCGCGGCCGCGCATCCTCCAGCGCGGGAACAACTCGCCGCCGGCCTGATCGCCACCACCGCCGTTCCGCCGATCGCGCCCTACGCACCGAACGCCGATATCGCAGACAACTGTTTTCCTCCCGGCGATCCGCGACCCGTCGCCTCGCTCGACCCGACCCGCTCGCTCTTCCCGGTCACCGGCCTGCCCCCGCACGCCGACCTCGTCTTCGACACCGCCGCGCTCCTCACCGCCGCGCAGCTGCTGGGGCTCGGGCGTGCCGCGCTCGACATGACCGTCGCCTACGCCAAGCAGCGCGTGCAGTACGGCCACGCGATCGGCGAGTACCAAGCCGTCAAGCACCGCCTCGCCGACGCGCACACCGGACTGGAGTTCGCGCGTCCCCTCGTCTTCGCCGCCGCGCTCAGCGCCGACCCCGGCGACGTCTCGGCCGCGAAGGCCGCCGCGAGCGACGCCGCCTACCGCTCTGCCCGCGCCGCGCTCCAGCTCCACGGCGCCATCGGCTACACCGACGAGTACGACCTGTCCGTCTACTTCAAGAAGATCAGGGTCCTGTATTCGGCGTGGGGAAGCCCCTCCTTCCATCGCGATCGGCTGCTCCGCCATATCGGAGACCTCTGATATTCACCCCTTAGTGGTGCACTGAGGACATGTCCCTCACATTGCGAGCAAGTCTGGCCGCGGCGGCCCTGGTGGCGGCCGCCGTCGTGCCGGTCGGCGCGTCAACGGCCTCGGCGGCCGCGAGCCCCGGCCACTACGACCACGTCTTCGTCATCGTCGAGGAGAACCACGGCTTCACCGACGTGATCGGCAACCCGGCCGCCCCGAACCTGAACGCCCTGGCGCAGCAGTACGGCCTGGCCACCGACTACACCGGCGTCTCGCACCCGAGCGAGCCGAACTACGTCGGGCTGCTCGGCGGCGACACCTTCGGCGTCACCAGCGACAACGCCTACTACACCCAGAAGGTCGCCCAGCCGAGCCTGATCTCGCAGCTCGACGCGAAGAACCTGCCCTGGAAGGCGTACCTGCAAAGCCTCCCCCACGCCGGGTATCAGGGCATCTGCTTCCCCGCCGACTGCAACGGCGCGCCGGACAAGGACCCGCTCTACGTCTCCAAGCACGACGGCATCCAGAACTTCACCACCTCCGACAACCCGCGCGACTGGAACAACCAGGTCCCCGTCGACCAGCTGGACCGGGACCTGGCCTCCGACGACGTCCCGGCGTTCGGCTGGGTGATCCCGGACGAGTGCCACGACCAGCACGGCGACCCGCCGTACTGCCTGGACTCCGGCACCGTCGACGGCGGCGACCTCGCGACCGCGGACCCGCAGGACCAGCGCCTGGTCGCGACCGGCGACGCGTACCTCGGCGAGCTGGTGCAGAAGATCACCTCGGCTTCGTTCTGGGCCAAGGGCAACAACGCCGTCGCCATCACCTACGACGAGGGCGACGACAACGCCGGGGGCGGCGGTCAGGTCGCGACGGTGCTGGTGACCAGCCACGGCCCGCGCGCCGTGCGGGACGCCACGCCGTACGACCACTACTCGCTGCTGGACACCGTCGAGCAGAACTTCGCTCTGGGCTGCCTGGCGCACGCGTGCGACGCGGCGACCCGTCCGCTCACGCCGCTGCTGACGCCGACCGGCAGCGCGGCGCAGGCCTACCGCGCACTCCCGGTGCCGAGCTACGCGACGCCGACCCCGATCCCGACCGAGCCGGTCACGACCGTCGACACCCCGATCAGCCAGAACGGCTGGGCCGTCCAGCCCGCGCCGTACATCGGCACCGGGGACAACACGTTCGGTGCGGTCGCGGCCGTGTCGAAGAGCGACGTGTGGGCCGTCGGCAACTACCTGCCGGACGCCGCGACCGCGAACCAGGACGCCACGCTGACCATGGCCGCGCACTTCGACGGCACGAAGTGGACGTCCACCCCGACCCCGAACCCCGGCCCGAACTTCGGCACGCTGTTCGGCGTCGCGGCGGTGCCGGGCCAGGCGTGGGCGGTCGGCGTCGCGCTCGGCGCGGACTTCCTGCCGCACAGCGTCATCGAGGCCTGGAACGGCAGCGCGTGGCACGTGGTGCCCGCACCGAAGCTGAACGCGCAGCGCGACATCCTCTACTCGGCGACCGCGGTCAGCGACCACGACGTGTGGGCCGCCGGGATCCGGCAGAACCGCGCCGGCACGTTCGGCACGCTGATCGAGCACTTCGACGGGAGCGCGTGGTCGGTGGTGCCGTCGCCGAACCCGGGCGCCTTCGGCAACCAGCTGTACGGCATCAGCGCCGACGGCCCGGACTCGGTCTACGCGGTCGGGCAACGCGACGACGCGCACTCCGACACGCCGCTGGTCCTGCACTGGGACGGCCGGTGCTGGAGCGAGGCGCACGTCCCAGGCCTCGACGCGGCGCTGCTGCAGAGCGTGAGCGTGCGGGACGGCGAGGTGTGGGCCGTGGGCCAGACGGACGACAGCACGCACCAGGCGGTGCCGTTCGTGGAGCACTTCGCGCGTGGTGTGTGGAGCGCACAGACGGCGGCGGAGCTCGGCGCGCGCTTCAGCGACGTGACCGCGGTGACGGCGACCGGCAAGGACAGCGCCTGGCTGGCCGGCACGTACTACTCGGACGCCGCCGGCAAGCAGGTCCCCGTCCTGGCGCGCCACGACGCGACCGGCTGGCACGCGGTCGCGGCGCCGGACCCGGGCAGCGGCGACACCGTGCTCGGCGGCCTCGGCGCGGCCGGCGGGCAGGTGTGGGCGGTCGGGTTCGCGAAGACGGCGGCGGGGCGGAGTCCGCTGATTGAGCTGCATCAGGGCTGAGATCGGCTAGCTTGAGCTGGGCAGGCTTAAGCTCGGCCCGCTTGAGCTGGACTGGCTTGAGCTGGGATGTCGGCCGGGTGGGCAGCCGGAGGTTTCGGCTTCCTGCCCGGCTGCCGCCAGCCGCCCCGCCGCCGCGAACCGCCGCCCCAAGATCACCGCAGGTAGTCTTAGCCCCTGCCAAGAGTGGGGCTACCCCCATCGCCCGGACCCCCGTCCCCGAGCCACCATTTCCTCATGAGCTTCGATGCCACCCCGCCCCGCGCCCCGATCGGCGCCCTGCGGATCAGCACCATCGCGATGGCCGGCGTGATCGTGGCCGTGAGCGTGCCGGCCGTCGCCGCGGCGTTCGCGATGTCCTCGCGGGTGACCGACCAGCAGGCGCGGGTCGCCGTCGCGGCCGCCGGGCCGATCACGCGGGTCGTGGTCGCCGATTCCGAGAGTGATGTGCAGATCACCGGCAACTCCGCCGCCACCGGGGTGCAGGGGCAGGCCGTGCTGCAGTGGAAGGGCAAGGGCGGCAAGCGGCCGGTGCTGCGGCAGAGTGTCGCGGACGGCGTACTGACGCTCACCAAGGACTGCTCCGGCGGCGGCTGCGGGCCCGTCGACATCACGCTGACGGTGCCGCGCAACGTCTCGGTGCAGGCCGCCACCTCCCAGGGGCACATCGAGGTCAGCGGGGTGACCGGCGCGGTCGACCTGACCTCCGGCAACGGCAGCATCGACGCCGAGGACCTGGGTTCGGGGAACGCCTCCTTCCAGACCACGAACGGCAGCGTGAACGCCTCCTTCCGCGGCGCGCCGACCCGGATCACGGCGAGCACCACCAACGGCGGCGTGACCATCGCCACCGACGGGCAGACCGCCTACTACGACTCGGTCAGCACCACCAACGGCCTCCGGTACCTGACGAACGTGCAGGACCGCATGGCCGCCGCCGAGATCGACGTGACCACCACCAACGCCGACGTGACGATCAGTTAGAGGCCTGACATGAGCACTGAACCCACTCCGACCCGCCGCCCGATCGCGGGCATCCGGGTCAGCACGGTCGCGCTGCTCGGCGTCGTCGCCGCGATCGCCATCCCGTGCGGCGCCGCGGCCCTGGTCGTGTCCGGGTCCGTGGACGGCAAGCAGACGCAGCAGAACCTCAACCTGGCGGGCCCGGTCGCCCGGGTCGTGGTCCAGGACAGCAACAGCACCGTCCGGATCACCGGTAACGCCGCGGTGTCCGGGGTGACCGGCAAGGCCACTCTCACCTGGCACGCGTTCAGCGGCACCGAAAACCCGAAGGTGACCGAGCAGTACGCCGACGGCGTGCTGACGCTGAGCAAGGACTGCGGCGGCGGCGACTGCGGCGCGGACATCGACATCCAGGTGCCCCCGACGGTCTCCGTGCAGGTGACGACCAGCAACGCCGGCGTGTTCGTCAGCAACGTCTCCGGCCCGGTGAACCTGCACAGCACGAACGCGGGCATCGAGGCCGACCAGCTCGGCTCGGGCGACGCCGTCATGAACACCACCAACGCCGGCATCAAGGCCACGTTCGTCGGCGCCCCCACGACCATCACGGCGGCCACCACCAACGCGGGCGTCACCATCGTCACCGACGGCCGCACGGTGTACTACGACAATGTCTCGACCACGAACGCCGAGCCGAACCTGCAGAACAAGCAGGACCGGCGCGCCAACAACGTCATCGACGTGACCACCACCAACGCCGGGGTCACGATCAAGTAGCGCCGGAGACGTCGGAGCCGAGAGCGGCCCGCACCGCGGCGAACACCGCGGCGCGGGTCGCCGCGGCGGTCGGATGCGGCATGTTCAGGAAGCCGTGGAACATCCCCTCGACCGGGAAGTGGTCCACGGCGACCCCGGCCGCGGCGAGCTTTCCGGCGTAGGCGTCCCCCTCGTCCCGCAGCGGATCGTGCTCGGCGGTCACGACGACGGCGTGCGGCAGACCGCTGTGGTCCGGCGCTTTGATCGGCGACATATAGGGATCCGTGACGTCGGAGCCCTGGACGTACTGCTCGTGGAACCAGGCCATGTGCTGAGCCGTGAGGAAGAAGCCGGTCGCGTTCTCCTCGCGCGAGGGATAGCCGGAGTCGGCGCCGGCCAGATCGACCGACGGGTAGACGAGCAGCTGCACGGCGATCTTCGGGCTCTGATGTCCGAGCACCGCACGGTCCCGCGCCATCAGCGACACCACCGCGGCGAAGTTGCCGCCCCCGCTGTCGCCGGCGACGGCCAGCCGTGCGGGATCCACGCGCAGTTCGGCGGCGTGCTCGGCGACCCACGCGGTTGCGGCGTAGGCGTCGTCGAGGCCGCCGGGATACGGCGTCTCGGGGGCGAGGCGGTATTCCACGGAGACCACGGTCGCGCCGACGGAGCGCGCGATATCGCGGCAGAAGTTGTCGTAGATGGCGATGTTGCAGATGCTGAAGCCGCCGCCGTGGAAGAACACGACGACAGGCGTCACAGTGTCCTGATCCGCCACCGGGCGGTAGATCCGCACCGGGATCTCGGGGGCACCGTCGAGCCCGGGGATCGTCCGGTCCGCCACCGACGGCAACGGCACCAGGACCGGCAGTTCCGGTGCCAGGGCAAGGATTTCGCGGGCCTGAGCCGCGTCGGTGACGGTGCCGCCGAGGTCGGGGAAGATCACGGCGAGCGTGTCGACGATGGCGCGGGCCTGCGGGTCGAGCGTCATCGGGTCTCGTCCTTCGTCTGGAAGTGCGGGATCACGTGGGCGCCCCATTGGCGGATGGTCTCCATCGCGGCGTCATGCGGAACGGTACCCATCTGGATCAGACAGATCACCTCGTCGACGCCGATGTCCGCGAGTTGTTCGACGTATTCGACGGCGCGGGCGGCGGTGCCGTAAGCGTGGTTCACGTTGTAGGTGCCGGTGGAGCTCGGGCGGACCGGGATGTTCGCCTCGTGCAGTTTGGCGACGACGGCTTCCTTCTCCAGCCGGAGCACGGCGGCGTTGTCGTCGTCTTCGGTGTCCTCGGACGGCTCGGGGCCGCCGCCGTACCAGTGCAGGATCGACTCGGCGAAGAAACGCTGGCCCCGCGCCCCGATGCGGAACGCGGCGTCGCCGTCGTCGGCGACGATCGTCGGGCACAGCGCGGCGAAGTGGTCGTTGCGGACCGGGGAGACGAACTTCTCGCCGGTGCGCTCGGCGATCGCCTCGTCGTAGATCTTGCGCATCGCGGCGATGTCGTCCGCACCGGCGAAGCCGAGGACGAGCGCGCCGATGCCGTAGTCGGCGGCGGTGCGGAGCGTCGCAGCCTTCGAACACGCCATGAACAGCGGCGGATGCGGCGTCTGGACCGGCCGGGGCAGGACCTGGCCGGGACCGATGTCGAGGAGTCCGTGCCACTCGAAGCGGTCGGTGGTCCAGCAGTTTCCGAGGATCCGCAAGGCTTCTTCGACCTGTTCGTAGGTCGAGGCGGGGTCCACGCCGCACATCGCCATCTCCTGGCCGGTGGCGCCGCGTCCGGCGCCGAGGTCGAGGCGGCCGCCGGACAGGACGTCGAGCATCGCGGCGCGTTCGGCGACGCGGATCGGGTGGCCGTAGCCGAAGGGCAGGCAGACCACGCCGTGGCCGAGGCGGATGCGCGTGGTCCGGGCCGCGACGTGGGCCAGGAAGACGTCGGGTGCGGACATGTGGGCGTAGCGGAGCAGGGAGTGGTGCTCGACGGCCCAGACCCGGTCGAAGCCGGCGGCCTCGGCGGCGACGGCCTGGGCGACGCAGTCGGCGAGGGTCGCGCGCTCGCGGTCGGGGGTGGGGTCGGCGAGCTGGGCCTCGAAGATCACGGAGAACTGCACGGGCACCTCCCACGGCGGTATTTCTATTAGAAACACACTGCGTGGCGCATGAAATCTCAGCCTTCGCGAGGAGTCAAGGCTTGTCGCGAACCACTACCCTTACTGACGTGGCCCCTCAATCACAGGACGAACCGGCGGAAACCGAAGCCGGCGCCGACGATCCGCGTCTGCCCGCGACGGGTTGGGCGGTGCTCGGGATGCTGTCGTTCGAGCAGGAGCTGTCCGGCTACGACATCAAGAAGTGGGCCGACTGGTCGCTGAAGTTGTTCTACTGGTCGCCGTCGTTCAGCCAGATCTACGGCGAGCTCAAGCGGCTGGAGAAGCACGGATACGTGACGTCGCGGACCGTGATGCAGGACGACGTGCGCGGCAAGCGCGTGTACGCGATCACGGACGCCGGACGCGAGGCGGTGCGGACCTGGGCGCGGACGGCGCCGGTCGAGGTACCGGTGCTGAAGCACGGGGTGCTACTACGGGTTTGGTTGGGGCACCTGACCGAGCCGGAGCGGCTGCGCGAGATCGTGGCGGAGCACCGCGACAACTCGGAGCGGCGCCGGGCCGAAGCGGCGGTGGACGCGGGAGCCGCGCACGAGGAGACGGCCTGGGCGTACCCGGAGATCGCACTGAAGTGGGCCGAGCGGTACCACGCGGCGGAGCGGGACCTGGCCGAGCAGATGCTGCGGGATCTGGACGAGCTGACGGCTTCGGGGCGGGCCACGGAGCCGGTACCGTTGCCGGCCGATTCGCCGTCACTGGCGCCGCGACTGCCGGGCACACCTTCGGGGCCTAATGACAAGGACTGAATAAACGTCCGCGATCCGGAATGTCGTTGCCCAGAATGCGGGCACGGTGGACACTCGAAGCATGGCTACCGTGCACGAGGTCATCGACGCCAAGCTCCGCACGTTCATCGAGGCGCAGCCCCTGTTCTTCGTGGCGACCGCACCACTGGCCGCCGACGGACACGTCAACCTCTCGCCGAAGGGCACGCTGGGCTCGCTGGCGGTCCTCGGCCCGGACCGCCTGGCGTACCTGGACCTCACCGGCAGCGGCGCCGAAAGCCTGGCCCACCTGCGCGAGAACGGCCGCATCACGGTGATGTGGGTGGCGTTCGAGGGGCCGCCGAACATCGTGCGCGTCCACGGCACCGGCGAAGTGCTGTGGCACGACGACCCCCGCTGGGACGAGTACATCGGCCTGTTCCCAGCCGCCGCCGACCCGGGAGCGCGCGCGATCGTGTTGGTCCAGGCCACGCGCATCAGCGACTCCTGCGGCTACGCGGTGCCCTTCATGGAGTACAAGGGCGACCGGCGACTGCTGGCCGAGTACTTCGGCCGGCGCGACGAGGAGTTCCACGTCGACTACGTGGCGCGCAAGAACGCGACGAGCATCGACGGGCTGCCGGCGGTGCCGGTGGAGACGCTGCGGGGGCAGGTGAAGTCGGAGCGGTTGTAGGCGCGGCGGCGGCGAGCGCGCCGCCAGCTTGAGCAGAAAGGCTGCGCCGGCGCGGTGCGCGAGGCGGGGCCCTGCCGGTACTCGAGCTCGGGCTCGGGGCGGAGATCGCTCTGGCGGGTTGCGGCGAAGGCCGCTACGGTCCGCCGCATGCGCTTCGACCCCGAACAGGAAGAACTCCGGCGGACGGTGCGGACGCTGCTGGAGCGGGCCGCCGGCGGCGACGTGTGGCGGCTGCTCGCCGAGCAGGTCGGAGCGCTCGGGCTTGCGATCCCCGAGGAGTACGGCGGCGCGGGCTTCTCGGTGCTGGAGACGCATGTGGTGCTCGAAGAGCTCGGCGCGGCGTTGGCGGTGCCCGGCTACTTGAGCACGACGCTGGCGGCGCAGGCGATTCTGGCCGGGGATTCGGCGGAGGCGAAGGCGGAGTTGTTGCCGGGGGTCGCAGCAGGTGAGACGCATGCTGCGGTCGCGTGGGAAGCCTCGGGAGTTACTGCAACTGAGGAAGCCAGCGGCTGGCGGCTGACCGGGACCACGGACCATATGCTCGACGGCAGCACAGCCAACCTGCTCATAGTCCCCGCACAGATACAAGACCACGCCAAGCCAGCCCTCGAACCAGATAGGTCGGCTCAGGCGTCGCATGCGGGCAGCCTGCGCATCGGTTTGTTTGTTGTTGCTGCTGGCGATGCGGTGGTCAGCGCTGTCGAAACCGTTGATCCCGGTCGCCCGCAAGCCCACGTCGAGTTCCGAGCAGCACCGGCGCTCTCGCTGGGCGCGGACCCGGACCGCGTCCTCGATCTCGCGTGCGTCGCCATCTCCGCCGAGCAGGTCGGCGCCGCACAACGCGCCTTCGACCTGACCCTCGCCTACGCCAAGCAGCGCGTCCAGTTCGGCCGACCGATCGGCTCGTTCCAAGCCGTGAAGCACCGCCTCGCCGACCTCTACACGCTCCTGGAGTCCGCGCGCTCCGCCTCGTACGCCGCCGCCTTCGCCGCCGCGTCAGGGCACGAACTCACCGTCGCCGCCTCGCGCGCCAAGGCTTACTGTTCCGAGGCGTTCAGCACCATCGCCGGGGAGGCGATCCAACTCCACGGTGGCATCGGCATCACGTGGGAGCACCCGATCCACCTCTACTTCAAGCGTGCGCACGCCACCTCGCAGCTGTTCGGCAGCCCGGCGTGGCACCGGCGGCGCTATGCCCGCGCGATCGGCCTCGCCGCCTGAGCCAGGCGTACCGCGGAAGTGCAGAAGCCCCGAGACCGCAAGGCCTCGGGGCTTCGTACGTACCTCCAGAGCTAGAACCGCGCCAGCTCTACAACTCCGCCAGCGCCGGCTCGGCCTCGATGAGGTCCGGCAGGTCCGCGTCGCCCTCGTCGGCCGTGTAGTCCCCGGCCTGCGTCTCGTCGACGCCGTCGGCGACCTTCACCGCGCGGAACACCAGCGTCAGTACCACCGACACCAGCAGGTTCAGGACCAGGGCTGTGATCGCGATGTAGGAGTACAGGTGCGTGCCCGGGACCTTCGCGATCTGGTTGCCGAAGTGCTGCTGCAGCACGGTCTTGCCGTCGGCCGCGAACTTCTTCTGCTGCCAGGCGACCACGATGCCGTAGATCACGCCGGTCCACAGTCCGGCCACCAGGGCCCAGCGGTGGAACCAGCGGTTGAACAGGCCGATCACGATCGCCGGGAAGGTCTGCAGGATCAGGACGCCGCCGAGGAGCTGGAAGTTGATCGCGCTGGTCGCGTCCAGGCCCAGGACGAAGGCCAGGGCGCCGAACTTCACCAGGAGCGACACCGTCTTGGACACCTGCGCCTGCTGGTGCGGGGTGGCGTCGGGCTTGATGAAGTCCACGAAGATGTTGCGGGTGAACAGGTTCGCCGCCGCGATCGACATGATGGCCGCCGGCACCAGGGCGCCGATCGCCACCGCCGCGAACGCCACGCCAGCGAACCAGGACGGGAACACCGCGTCGAACAGCGCCGGGACCGCGCGCTGTGCGTTGCCGCCGAGGTGGCCCTTGGCGGTGCCGTTGAAGCCGACGGCCAGCGCCATGTAGCCGAGCAGGGCGATGAAGCCCAGCACCAGCGAGTACATCGACAGGCCCGCGAGGTTCTTGCGGACCGTGTTGCGGGACTTTGTGGACAGCACGCCGATCTGCGCGTGCGGGTACATGAACAGCGCCATCGCCGAGCCGAGCGCGAGGGTCGCGTACGGGAAGGCGTTGGTCTTGCCGTTGGCCCCGTTCAGCGACAGGAAGCCGGGCTTGGTCTTGCCGCCGCTGGTGGAGGCCAGGTGGAAGATGCCGTGCCAGCCGCCGACGACGCGGGTCGGGATGTAGATGACCGCGACGATGATGACCAGGTAGATCAGGAAGTCCTTGACGAACGCGATCACCGCCGGGGCGCGCAGCCCCGAGGTGTACGTGAACGCCGCCAGCACCGCGAAGGCGATGAACAGCGGCAGGTCCTTGGCGAACGTCGAGGAGCCCTTGCCGCCGATGCCGATCACGTCCAGGCAGGCCTGGATGCCGACGAGCTGCAGCGCGATGTACGGCATCGTCGCCACCACGCCGACGATGGCGACGCCCAGACCCAGTGACTTCGAGCCGTACCGACCTCGGGCGAAGTCGGCGGGCGTGACGTAGCCGCGCTTGCGCGAGACCGACCACAGCCGCGGCAGGAACAGGAAGACCAGCGGCCACACGATGATCGTGTACGGCACCGCGAAGAACCCGAACGCGCCCGCGGTCAGCGCCGCCGGGACCGCGACGAACGTGTACGCGGTGTACAGGTCGCCGCCGAGCAGGAACCAGGTGATCCAGCCGCCGAAGCTGCGGCCGCCCAGGCCCCACTCCTCCAGGTGGTTCGCCTCGCGGGCCTTGCGCCAGCGCGCAGCCAGGAAGCCGAGCACCGAGACCAGCAGGAAGAAGAAGATGACGACGGTCAGTTCGGTCTTGTTGATGCCGTGTGTGCCGACGTCCGGGGTCGGGACCGTCGAGGCGGTCAGGTGGGGTCTCATTCCGAATCCCCTTCCTCAGGCTCTTCCTCGGACTTCGCCGCGGACTCTTCCGCGGGCGCCTCGGCGACGGTCTCCCCGGCCGGCGCGGCCGGCGCGGCCGACACAGCCGGCGCGACAACCGCCGCCTTGCGCGCCAACTCCTCGCGCCGCACCACGAAGTACGCCAGCCCCATGAGCGCCGCCGTCACCGCGACCCACAGAAGCTGCCACCAGAAGAAGAACGGGAAGCCCGCGACCTCTGGCTTGTCCTTGTCGAAGATCGGCACCCACAGCACCGCGACGAAGGGCACGATGACGCAGACCGCCGCGATGAGGCGGGCCGGCGTCACCACCGGCCCTCTAGTACTCAGCCCGTGCTCTGACATGAGACGAGAACCCTCCCGTTTACGTAGGGAAACTGCGCCGAAATCTAGTCGCCCCGCGCGGCTCCGATCACCGGCTCGTTGACAACGACTCGGTAACGGATGGTATTGGCCTCATCCGTTGATCTGCATGAATTGCTCAAGCGCGTGTCGGAAGGCCGTCGGCGCGATGGCCAGCGGCTCGGAGTAGGGGTGAGACAACCCGATGACAATGAGGATTCCCAAACCGACCATCGCGCCGAGACCCGACAACACCACCACATTGCGGCCGTTGGCCGTCAGCCCCACCAGCGGCGGATAGGCGACCAGCAGCAGCGCGGCGACCACGAGCGCGAAGTAGAGCAGCGATGGCATGGAGTAGTTGACGTCCGCGGCCCTGATCAGCCGCTTGGAGTAGATGTCGTCGAGCGCGGCGGCGACGTCGGCCCGGCTCTTCTCGTCGGCGGCGGCGGCCGGATGGATCGCGCCGACCGCGACGCGCAGGCCGTCCAGCGTCGCCGCGGCCGCCTCAGAGGTCTGATGGCGGCCCATGGCCGGCCAGTCGTCGGCGACGACCTGGCTGGCGTACATGGTCAGCCCGGCGCGCACCCGGTCCCGGTCGGCCGGCTGGAGCTTGCCGGCCAGCCAGTACGTGGTGGTCACGGAACGGGCCTCGTCGTACGTGTGCTGACGGTCGGTGTTGTAGGTCGACCAGGTGCTGGCGATCAGGAACGCGGTCATCAGGATGAACGAGGAAAGCAGAGCACTGCCTACCACCGACAGCGCCTGCGGGTTGTGCGATCCGGAGACCGCCCGCTCGGAGCGGCCGAGCAGCCGGGCCAGGCCGACCGCCATGATCACGCCGACGACGAGGGCGACGATCGCCCAGAACACCATCACGGTTTGCCTCCTGAGGCCGGTCCGGTTGGTCCGCCCGCGGCCCCGCCGGCCGCGGCGGCCGCCGCGATGGTCGCCGGGACCATCAGGGCGACGAGCGTGGTCAGGCCCCAGTCGGGACCCGGGTCCGGCCGGTCCGGCGGCGGCGCCGCCTCGACCGGGGGGATCTCAGGCTTCTTCGTCGGCCGGGGCACCGGCGGCGGCACGACACGGTGCACCACCGGAGGCGGCGGCACCGGCCGAGGCGCCGGCGGCCGGGGACGCGGCGTGGGCCGCGGGGGCGGCGGCACCGGGCGCGGCGTCGGTCGCGGCGGTGGCGGTGCGGGCGGTGGAGGCGGCGTCGGCCGGGGCGGCGGTGGGGGTGGCGGCGTCGAGGGCGGCGGCGCCGGAGGGCTCGGCAGCGGCAGATGCTGGTGGAACGAGGAGCCGAACGGCAACCCGGGTTCGACCGGGAGCGGATCGGTGGGGAGCGGCGTCGGCTGCCCGCCGATCGGGGTCGGGGGCGGCGGCGTCGGGAGCGGATCGCCCGGATCGCCCGCATCGCCGGCCACACCGGAGTTCGCCACCGCCGCGTGCCCCTCGGCAGCGAGGGCCAAGCACGCGCCTGCCCCGACGCCGAGCACGGCGACCTGCACGCACACCGCGACGCCGAATCCGAATCTGCTGCGCACCACGGCTGTGCCGCCTCCGTTCCCCCGCCAGGGTCCTGATACCGAAACCTGTCCCGAAGCCTGATCCCGAAGCTCTCCCGAAGGGGCCCGCCGAGGGACGCCGCGGCCGGACCACCGGCCGCCTCACTCCCCCGTCACGCCCGGTCACACCCCGTCACACCCCCACGAGCACGGACCGCCCACCGCATCGGCGCCATCCGGGCTTCTCCCTCGGCTTCGGCGTCGTGGCCCGCGCCCCTGCGCGCGGCCCACGACGCCGTCCCCACCTGCTCGGACGACTGCGGCTGCCGACCCTCAGTGTCTGTGATAGCCGAATTGGGCAGCTAGTACCGAAAAGTCCCTCTATCGAGTGGCGCAATGCCGTCCGACCTCGCGAAAGCCGTCAAAAGCGGCGGGGCACTTAGACTCTCGGGCATGCCGCGCGCCAAAACCCCGCAGGAATTCCCCGCCGACGACCCCGACGGCCCGGACCTCCTCCGCGATCTGGACCGCCGCAACGCCTACCAGCTGATGATCGGCGGGACCCCGCAGTCGCACGTCGACCTCGACGACCCGACGTACCTGGAGTACGAGTACGTCCGGCAGATCGCGCACCTGGTGGACCTCACCGCCGAGGAACGCGCGCCGCTGCGCGTGCTGCACCTCGGCGGCGGCGGGCTGACGTTGCCGCGCTACATCGCGGTCACCCGCCCCGGTTCCGGGCAGCAGGTGGTGGAGATCGACGGCAAGCTCCTGGACTTCGTCCGCAAGGAGTTGCCGTTGCCGCGCAACGCGCGCGTGCGGTTGCGCACCGGCGACGCGCGCGACGTGCTGGGCCGCGTCCCGGAGGGCGCTTTCGACGTGACGGTCACCGACGTCTTCGCCGAGGCGCGGATCCCGAAGCACTTCACGTCGACCGAGTACGTCGCGCTGTCCAAGCGCGCCCTGCGCCCGACCGGGGTGCACGTGGTGAACCTCGCCGACGGCACGGCCGGCGCCGGCCTGACGTTCACGCGCCGCCAGGTCGCCACCGCCAAGGCGCACTTCGAGCACGTGCTGCTGCTCGCCGACCCCGGCATCCTGCGCGGCCGCAAGTTCGGCAACCTGGTGCTGATGGCCTCGGACGCGCCGCTGCCGGTGGCCGGGCTGATCCGGCGCGCCGCCTCGGATCCGTTCCCGAGCCGGGTGGTGCGCGGGAAGGATCTGGACGACTTCCAGGGCGGGGCGAAGCCGGTGACGGACGCCGACGCCGAGGCCTCGCCGGAACCGCCGGCCGACGCGTTCTGAAGGCCGCGGAGCAACACGCTCTGACAGCCGCCCCGCGACACCGGCCGAAACCGGACCGGCCCATGGCCTTTTCCCTTACCCGCCGGTAACTTGGCGCCATGCGCCGCACCGTCTACACCGAGGACCACGAAGCCTTCCGCGCCATGCTGCGCGACTTCATCGCCAAGGAGGTCGTGCCGGTCTACCCCGAGTGGGAGCAGGCCGGGCACCCGCCGCGCGAGTTCTACCACCGGCTCGGCGAGCTCGGGGTGTTCGGGATCGAGGTGCCGGAGGAGTACGGCGGCGCCGGGCTGAGCACCTTCAAGTACCAGGCGATCGTCATCGAGGAGACCACGCGCGCCGGCGTGACGTTCGGCACCACGACGGTGCACGTCGGCCTGATCCTGCCGTACCTGCTTGCCTACGCCACCGAGGAGCAGAAGGCACGCTGGCTGCCGAAGTTCCTGTCCGGCGAGATGATGACGGCGATCGCGATGACCGAGCCCGGTACCGGCTCGGACCTGGCCGGGATCCAGACCACCGCGAAGCTGACCGAGGACGGCCGGCACTACGTGCTCAACGGCGCGAAGACCTTCATCACCGGCGGCGTGCTGGCGGACCTGGTGCTGGTGGTCGCGCGCACCGCACCGGCGACGCCGGAGGACCGGCGCGGCGGGCTGTCGATCCTGTGCGTGGACACCAAGGCGGCGGGCTACTCGGTCGGGCGCAAGCTGGACAAGATCGGGTTGAAGACCTCTGACACCGCCGAGCTGGCGTTCACCGACGTGCTGGTCCCGGTGGAGGACCTGCTCGGCGAGCCTGGCAAGGGCTTCGGCTACCTGACCCACAACCTGCCGCAGGAACGGCTGGCGATCGCGGTCGGCGGCTACGCCTCGGCGTCCGCGGCGTTGCAGTTCGCGCTGGACTATGTCCGCGAGCGCACGGTGTTCGGCACTTCGGTGGCCTCGTTCCAGAACACCAAGTTCGTGCTCGCCGAGTGCGCGACGGAGGTCGAAGCGGCGCAGTGCATGGTGGACCGCGCGCTGGAGCTGCACGAGGCCGGCGAGCTGACGGTCGCCGACGCGGCGAAGGTGAAGCTGTTCTGCACCGAGGTGGCGGGCCGCGTCATCGACAAGTGTCTGCAACTGCACGGCGGCTACGGCTACATCACCGAGTTCCCGATCGCGCGGCTGTACGCGGACACCCGCGTGTCCCGCATCTACGGCGGGACCAGCGAGGTCATGAAGACCATCATCGCGAAGTCGCTGGGCCTGTGAGCCCAGCGACTTCGCGCGGCGTCACGTAACGTCGGTGCGCGTCGGGTCGATCTGCTCGTAGGACTTCGTCTCCACGATCCGGCGCATGGCGTCGAACGCGTCCCAGACGTCCACGAACCGGGTCGTGGCCGGGGCCATCCCCAGCCGCACCCGGTCCGGCGTGCGGAAGTCGGGGATGACGTCCTGCTCGATCAGCGCGCGGCAGATCCGGTACGCCTCGGGGTGCCGCACGGAGACATGGTTGCCGCGCACGGCGGAGTCGCGCGGGCTGCCGAGGGTGAAGCCGAGCGGGGCCAGCCACGCGTCGAACAGCTCGATCGCGAACTCCGTGAGCGCCACGCCCTTGTCCCGCAACGGCTTGATGCCGACCTCGGCGAGGACCTGCGCGCCGGCCTCGACCAGCGAGACGCCGACCACCTGCGGGGTGCCGACCAGGAACCGCGTCGCCGAGGGCACCGGGTCGTAGCCCTGGCCCATCGCGAACTGGTCGTTCTGCCCGTACCAGCCCCAGATCGGCTGCCGGACCCCGCCGATGAGCGAGGCGTTGGCGTAGAGGAACGCCGGGGATCCGGGGCCACCGTTCAGGTACTTGTAGGTGCAGCCGACGGCGAAGTCGGTGCCGCTGGCGTCCAGTTCGATCGGGACCGAGCCCGCCGAGTGGCACAGGTCCCACAGCACGAGCGCGCCAGCGTCGTGCACGACCTGGTTCACGGCGGTGAGGTCGGCCAGGGCTGCGGAGCGGTAGTCCACCTGCGACAGCGAGACCAGCGCGGTGCGCTCGGCCAGGCCGTCGGCGTCCAGGACCGCGCGGAGCTGGTCGGCGGTCGGGCCGAGGAGCTCGTCGAACTCGACCAGCTTCAGCTCCAGGCCGCGCGCGGCGGCCAGGCCTTCCAGGATGTACCGGTCGGTCGGGAAGTTGTGGAAATCGCTGACGATCACGTCCCGGCCGGGACGCGCGTCGAGAGCGGCGGAGGCCAGCTTGAAGAGGTTCACCGACGTGGAGTCGGAGACGACGACCTGTCCGGGCGCGGCACCCAGGAAGTGCTGTCCGAGGTAGTCGCCGACGGTCTGCGGCAGCGTCTGCCAGCGCTCGTTCCACGACCGGATCAGCCGGTCGCCCCATTCGCCGGCCACGACGTCCTGGACCCGGTCCAGGGAGGCCTTGGAGAGCCGGCCGAGGGAGTTGCCGTCGAGGTAGATGAGTTTTTCGTCGGGGATCACGAAACGGCTGCGCAGGGACGCCAACGGGTCGGTCGCGTCACGGTGTTCCGCGTCATTGCGGGGGTGAGCTGTGGTGTCGGGCACGTGATCAGACTAGGCGAGGGTGGGCGCGCGCGGAACGGGGGCTCGCGCGCGCCCCGGGGAGAGTCATCGCGCTACCGCTTCGAGAACTCCTCCGTCGCCTGGTTCAGCGCCTGTGCCATCGCCTCGCTGCCGGTGTGGCCGGAGTCCTCGATGACGATCAGTTTCGCGTCCGGCCACTCCTGCGCGATCTCCCACGCGGTGTACACCGGGCTGCCCAGGTCGTGACGGCCGTGGACGAGGACCGCCGGGATGCCGTGCAGCTTGTGCATGTCGCGCAGGACCTGGCCGGGCTCCAGCCAGGCGTCGTGGCCGAAGTAGTGCGCGCAGATACGGACGAAGGCCAGCCGGTCGTCGTCGACCCGCTTGCTGTACGCACCGGGACTTCCGTTGCTCTCCTGCGAGATCAGCGCGTCCTCCCACCTGACCCACTCGGCCGCCGCCGCTTCGCGCACCGCACGGTCCGGGTTCTCCATCAGCCGGCCGTACGCCTGGACCAGGTTCCCGTCACGCTCGCCCTCGGGCACGTGGGTGCGGAAACGGTCCCAGGCCTCGGGGAACAGCCGGCGCGCCCCGTGGTAGAGCCAGTCGGTCTCCTCCGGACGGGTCGAGGTGACGGCCGGGATGATCATCTCGGTGACCCGCTCCGGGTGCGTCTGCGCGTAGACCAGGGCCAGGCTGGCGCCCCAGGAGGCACCCTTCACCAGCCACTTCTCAATACCCAGATGCTCGCGCAGGAGCTCGATGTCGCGCACCAGATGCCACGTGGTGTTGACGGACATGTCGGTCGCCGGGTCGGACGCGTGCGGCGTGCTGCGCCCGCAGCCGCGCTGGTCGAAGCGGATGACGCGCCACTTCTCGGGATCCCAGGCCTTGGTCGGGCCCACCATCGAGCCGGCGCCGGGACCGCCGTGCAGGTTGACCGCGGGTTTGCCGTCCGGATTGCCGAGCTCTTCGTAGTAGATCTGATTCCCGTCGCCGACGTCGAGGAATCCGGTGGCGTAAGGACCCATGGGAGGGTAGACAATAGACATGGACGCGATCGTAGACCCCGGCGACGAGACCAGGCCCGGATTAAGGGACTGGAAGGCGTGGTTCGCGGAATACGACAATCCGGGCTCGTCACTGGCGCAGCGGCTGGCCGTGGTCCAGCGGGGTATTCAGCGCGCGCTCGACGAAGCCCCGGCCGGGAGCATCAAGATCCTGAGTCTGTGCGCCGGCCAAGGCAGGGACCTGATCCCGGTGCTCGCCGAGCATCCGCGGCGCGCTGACGTCCGCGCCCGGCTGATCGAGTTCGATCCGGCGATCGCGCGGGTGGCCCGGGACGCCGCGGCCGCGACCGGCCTGGACGGCGTCGTCGACGTCGTGACCGGCGACGCGGCCGATCCGGCGCTCTTCGGCGACTACGCTCCGGCGGATCTGCTCCTGCTGTGCGGCATCTTCGGCAACATCACCGAAGCCGACATCCAGAACACCGCGACGCGCGCCGCGAATCTGACCGCGCGCGGCGGCACCGCGATCTGGACGCGGCACCGCTTCGATCCGGCCGTGATCCCGCGGATCCACGGGTGGTTCACCGCTGCGGGATTCTCCGACTTGTGGGAATCGGACTCGGAATTGCCGACCGCGGTTTATGTCGCCGGGAATCGGCACGAGCGGAATCCCGCTCCGCTGCCCGACGACACAAAGCTTTTCACCTTCGTTAAGTAGAAAGTCTCATGGGGATATATAAAAGCCTCGCTCTCGAGAACGAGAGCATCATCGCCGCCGGGTACTACGTGAATCCGCGTGGTGCTCGTGTGGATCTGGCCGCGGATGTGGCTGCCGCTTGTCAGGGCACGCGTTCGTACAGCCCGGACCAGACGCAGTGGCTCTTGAACGACCAGGCTGCCAACGCCGCCGATGCGGCTCGCCACGAGACGGCGTTCGAGGTCACCGGCGAGACCAGCACGGCGGCCGGCCAGCGGCTGGTCCTCGCCGAAGGCGCGAGCGACGTCGCGATCCTGAACTTCGCCTCGGCCCGCAACCCCGGCGGCGGCTACCTCGGCGGCGCGCGGGCCCAGGAGGAGGACATCTGCCGCAGCTCGGCGCTGTACACGACGCTGCTGGAGGCGCGTGACTACTACGACGCGCACCGTGCGAACCGGGACACCCGGTACAGCCACCGCGTGATCTTCTCGCCCTCGGTGCCCGTCTATCGGGACAGTGCTACTCGACTGCTGGACACGCCGTATCAGGTCTCTTATCTGACGTCGCCGGCCCCGAACGCCGGGGCGCTGGCCAAGCACGACCCCGCGGCCCTGGACGAGATCGAGGGGCTGCTGACCGAGCGCGCCGGCCGCGTGCTGGCCGTGGCGGCGCGGCACGGCGTGCGGACGCTGGTGCTCGGCGCGTGGGGCTGCGGCGTGTTCCGCAACGATCCGACGACTGTGGCTCGGGTCTTCCGCGGGCACCTCGCGGACGAGGGTGCCTTCGAGGGCAGATTCGCACGGGTGGTGTTCGCCGTGTACGACACATCTTCGGCGAAGACGACGTTCGCGGCGTTCCGGGAGGCGTTCGGGGATTTGGGACGGGAACCTTCGCTGGTCTGACCCCGGGCTGTGCCAGGCTGGCGCCATGGACTTCAAGCTCGAACTGATCCCGCTCCCGGTGACGGACGTGGACCGGGCCAAGGACTTCTATGAGCGCCTGGCCGGGTTCCACGTCGATCACGACGTGGCGTTCGGGGACGAATTCCGGGTGGTGCAGCTGACGCCGCCGGGGTCGGCGTGCTCCATCGCGTTCGGCAAGGGGGTGGTCGGCAGCGCGCCTGGATCCGTGCAGATGCTGCACCTGGTCGTGGACGACATCCACGCCGCGCGGGAGGAGTTGGCCGGGCGCGGCGTGGAGATCGCGGAGGTCGAGACGATGTCCGCTGAGGGCAAGCCCGACGTCGCCTACGCGCGGTTCGCCGACCCCGACGGGAACACGTGGACGCTACAGATGGTCTCGGCGCGTTAGCGGCCGTCTCGGCTCGCCTTAGCGCGGCTTAGTACGACAGCTCCGCGAGCCGGTCGCGCAGCCAGTAGTACGAGTCCTTCGGGGTCCGCGCCTGCGTCTGGTGGTCCACGTGCACCAGCCCGAAGCGCTGGTGGAAGCCCTCGGCCCACTCGAAGTTGTCCAGCAGGGTCCAGGTCAGGTAGCCGCGGACGTCGACGCCGGCGTCCATGGCCTGCGCCAGGGCCCTGATGTGGCCGTCGAGGAAGGCGATGCGGTCGGCGTCCGCAACGCGGCCGGCGACCACCTTGTCGTCGACCGAGGTGCCGTTCTCGGTGATGTAGATCGGCGGGAGGGCTTCGCCGTAGCGGGCGGCGAGGCCCACGAGAAGTTCGCGCAGGCCGTCCGGGACGACCGGCCAGTCGAACGCCGAGCGCGGGACGCCCTCGATCGGGACGTCCTGGAACGGCAGGCCGTGTTCGGGGCCGGGGGCGGCGACGCGGGTCGGGTTGTAGTAGTTGACGCCGAGGCCGTCCAGGGGCGCGGCGATGGTCTGGAGGTCGCCGTCGCGGACCACGCCGTGCAGGTCGGGGCCGGTGCCGTAGGCCGAGAGGTCCGGGTAGCGGCCGAGCAGGATCGGGTCGTTGAACAGGAGGTTGTGGAGGGTGTCGTAGGCCTCTGCGGCCGCTTTGTCGTCCGCGGCGTCGCTCGCGGGCCAGACCGGAGTGCAGTTGTTGGCGATCATCACCTTCCGGGCGCCCGCGGAGCGCAGGGCCTGGACCGCCAGGCCGTGGGCCAGGAGTTGGTGGTGCGCGACCGGGATGGCGTCGGTCATCAGCGCGCGGCCCGGGGCGTGGACGCCGAAGGCGTAGCCGAACGCGAGGTGGATGAAGGGCTCGTTGAGCGTGATCCAGTGCTCGACGCGGTCGGCGAGGCGGTCGGCCAGGAGCGCGGCGTACTCGGCGAAGCGGTGGGCAGTGTCGCGGGCGAGCCAGCCGTCGCGGTCCTCCAGGGCCTGCGGGAGGTCCCAGTGGAACAGGGTGGGGAACGGCGTGATCCCCTTCTCCAGCAAGGAGTCCACGAGGCGTTCGTAGAACGCCAGGCCGGCCGGGTTCGCCGGGCCGGAGCCGTCGGGCTGGATCCGGGTCCAGGCCACCGAGAAGCGGTAGGCGTTCACGCCGAGGTCCGTCATCAGGGCTATGTCTTCGGCGCTGCGGTGGTAGTGGTCGCAGGCCACGTCGCCGGTCTGACCGTCGCGCACGGCGCCGGGCCGGCGGACGAAGGTGTCCCAGATCGACACGCCCTTGCCGTCCTCGGCCGGCGCGCCCTCGATCTGGTAGGCGGAGGTGGACGTCCCCCAGTGGAAGGCCGCGGGGAACGGCGGGAGCGGGGCATGGGTTGTCACTGCGGGCCACCTCCGGGACGGACTAACATGAGTCATCCTCAGGTTAGCGGGCGGAGGAGAATAGGGGAATGGAATCCACGACCGAGAGCGCGGGACTGCGCCGGCGGCCGATGCAGCGGCGCAGCGCGGAGCGCTACGAGCGGATCCTCAACGTGTGCGCCGAGCTGCTGGACGAGGTCGGGTTCGCCGGCCTCACCACCACCGAGGTGGCCAAGCGTGCCGAGGTGCCGATCGGGACCGTGTACCAGTTCTTCGCCGACAAGAGCGCGCTCGTGCACGCCCTGGCCGCGCGGAACCTCGAGAACTACATGGGGCGGCTGGAGCGGCACTACGGCGAGGCGGTGCCACGATCGGTGGAGGAGGTCGTGGACGTCGCCATCGACGAGTTCGTGGACATGCGCCGGACGCTGCCCGGGTTCGGAGTGCTGGACTTCGGCGCGGGGAGCGAGTGGTCGGACGCGGACCCGCGGGACCTGTACCTGCTGGACGAGAACGTCGAGAACAACACGGCGGTGGCGCGGCGGCTGCGGATGCTGACGCCGTTCCTGGACTCCTCGCGCGCCGGGAGCGCGGAGATCGAGCTGGCGCTGCGGGTGACGATGGAGGCCGCGGACGCGGTGCTGCAGCTGGCGTTCCGGAGCGATCCGGAGGGGGACGCGGCGCTGATCGCGGAGTGCAAGAAGCTGTTGGTGGCTTATCTGGGGCCTTACTACGTGGGCTGAGCCTAAGTAGGCCGAGACAGCTTCTTTGTCTGTTTCACCCGATATTGTGGCGGAATGGATGACGAGCGGCACCGCTTCGACTGGAGCCTCCTGGGGTGCGCGTTCAGTGGCCACGTGCTCTACGCGCCGACCGAGCCGGCGCTGCGTGCGCGGCTGACGGCCGAGACCGCGGGCGGCGCGACGTGGCGGTGCTTGCGGTGCGCGGACTTCGTACCCTCGGCCACGATGCCGCCGTCGGGGCCCGCCGAGGACGCCCCGCTGGTGAAGCGCGGCGCGGAGATGCGCGACGCGGTGCTGCTGCGGTTCTTCGCGGTGGAGCGGTGGGTCCGGGCGCTGCTGTTGGGGGCGGCGGCGTACGTGGTGCACCGGTTCGCCGGGCGCCAGAACGAATTGCGGCAGGCGTTCGACCAGGCGGCGCCGGTGGTGAAGCAGGTGTTCGGACGCGCGGGCTTCGACCTGCAGAACTCGAAGACACTGGAGCTGCTGCAGAAGGCGGTCGACGCACGGCCGACGACGCTGACGTGGATCGTGATCGCGCTGGCGGCGTACGCGGCTGTGGAGGTGGTGGAGGGCGTCGGCCTGTGGCTGTTGCAGCGCTGGGGCGAATACTTCGCGTTTGTGGCGACGGGCATGTTCCTGCCGCTGGAGGTGTACGAGCTGGCGCACAGGGTGAGCCCGCTGAAGCTGGTGACCTTCGCGCTGAACCTGGCGCTGGTGCTGTACCTGGTGTGGACGAAGCGCCTGTTCGGGGTGCGCGGCGGGAAGCGGGCTTATGAGGCGGAGCGGCATGCGGCTTCGCTGGTGGAGGTGGAGCGGGCGGCGGGGTAGGGCGTGCGGCTGCGGGCAGGCGGCCGCGGTCGCGTAGCCGGCGGTCAAGCTGGGGCAAAGCGATTGGCGGGGCGGCACAGGCAGAGCGGACGCGAGTCACGCAGGCGGCGAACCGAGCGCTAGTGCCGGTGCGTATTGTCCGGCTGCCCCGGATCGCCGGGGCGCTCGAAGCCAAGGACGTGCGCGACGAGAGCGCGGCGGCGGCGGTCGAGCACTAGTGCCGATGCGTATTGTCCGGCTGGCCGGGATCGCCGGGGTGCTCGAAGCCGGGCGCGTGCGCGACGAGGTCACGGCGACGGTGGTCGAGCCAGCGGTTGAAGGCGGTCAGGCGCGCCGGGTCGGTGGGGTCGGTGGGCTGGCCGGGTTGGGTGGGGCGTTGCTCGGTGGCTGTAACGGTGGCGAAGTGCCAGCCGAGGCTGGTGCGGATCGGGCCGACCCGGGTTCCTGCGGCGCGGGTGCGCAGTTCGGCGGCGAGGGGGGCTGGGAGGTCGTCGAGGGTGGTCCAGCCGAGGGGCGTTGGGGCGGTGGTCGCCGCGTCGAGGGCGGTGGCGGCGCCGGCGTGGGTGACTCGGTACCAGGTGCGCGTGTCGGTATTCGGCGTCGTGGGCGACGAGGGCTCCGTGACGAGGTCGTAGAGCGCTGACATCGCCGGAGTCGACGTCCAGACCGCCGCGTTGATCGAGCCCAGGTGGAGAGATGCCGCTTGGGTCAGCGGCCGAGGCGCCGCTATCGCCGCAGAATCCGAAGCAGATTCAGAGCTGCGCCGCAGCCGCGCCAGCTCGACCCGGCAAAGCTCCTCCGTCAGCAGCACCTGCGCCGTCCACCGCAGAAACTGCCGGTCCTCCTTGCTCCCGACCACCGGCAGCCGCGCCGCGAGCCGCCCCGCGCGCAGCTCCCCAACCCGAAGGTCCAAGCGCTCGCGCGGGATCGCGACGCCGTCGACCCAGCCGATCACCGTCGCCTCGCGCTGCGCTTGCGCAGCCGCCGCGGCGTCGCTGTGGTGCGAGTGCAGGTCGTGCGAGTGCGTCACCGCACCACCACGGGCACCGCCGCCGTGTACTGCGAACGCCCGAACCACATCAGCTTCACCAGAGCCCACCAGTGCCCGGGTTCGGCCGTGGCGGGGATCGCCACCTCGAACTCGACCGAAGCCTCGGCTCCCGCCTCGACGCTGAACGCCGCAGCGTACGGCCCGATGAAGTCCCACGTCCCCCACGGGCTGACCGGCATGGCCTCGCCGTCGATGCGTCCGCGGGTCGTGTTCCGCAAGCCGACGCGCAGCGTGGCGCGCTCGCCGGGCGACAGAGAGAGGCCGGCGGCCGGCGTGAGGGAAGTGATCTCCAACCCCGTCGGGCGCGCCGTCTCGCTCTTCGTCCCCTGGGTCTGCACCCCGAGCTCGATCTCGGTCTCGGGCGACGTCGCCGGCGGCGCGTACTCCGGCGCGTCGATCAGGACGCTGATCACGTCCTCGACCACCGACTCCCCCGCCGAACCCCCCACCGCCAACTGCACCCGCACGAAATACATGCCCGGCGCCGCCGCAGCCGCCTCCGAAGGCGCCACCGTCAGCGGAAACACCGTGTGCCCGCCGGGCTCCAGCGCCATCGGACGCGACTCCGGCTCGACACGCCAACCCTCCGGCGCGACGACCGTCAGCATCCCCTCGAACGTCGTGTCCGTGTACTGACTCGCGACCGCGACGGACACTTCGCCAGCCCCGCGCAGCACCGTCGGCGTGGCAGCCACCGACACCGGCAGGAACCCCATCGGCGCCGGCCCCCGGTTGTGCAGCCAGTACCGCGAGTACACCGGCTGCGCCGGCTCCGCCGCGCGCCCCAGTACCGGCGCCGAGGCCGACGAGCCCGAGCCCTGCGGCGGCACCAGGATCGCGGTCGAGATCTGCGACCCGGCCAGCTCCACCGAGCCCGCCGCCCGCACCTCGCAGCGCAGTCCGCACTCCTCCAGCAGGTCGGCGCGGTCGCTGGAGAGTACCCCGAGGGGGCTGCGCACCGCGACGGTCTCGCCGGTGCCGTTCGCCTCCACCAGGCGCACCATGAAGCCCAGCTCCGGCGACGCTTCCAGCCCCGAGCCCACCGACTCCGGGTTCCCGGCCGGCTTCACCGCCGTGACCTGCGCCGCGCCCTCCGGCGTGACCGTCAGCAGCGAGTGCCGCCCCGGCAGCGGTCCGCGGTGCGCCGCCTCCTGGTGCGTCAGCATCGGCGCCGAGAACGCCGCCCCGGACGCCACCAGCCCCACCGAGCGCCAGTCCCCCGCGCCGCTCACCAGCGCGTAGTCGAAGTCGTGCGTCCAGTGCTGCAGCTGGAACGCCGAGCCGTCCGGCGCGCGCCGCAGCGGCGGGTCCAGCCACACACCCGACGGCCAGCCGGTGCACGACCGCATCAGCGACAGGTGCAGCGCGCCCGACGGGTCGACGGCGAAGCCGGGCAGGCCGTTGTTGATCAGGCCGACGGTGTGGTCGTCGAGCAGCGTCGTGTCGGCCGGGTCGGCGGTGACGGCCGCGAGTGTCGTGTCTGCCGCGAACGCAGCGGCCGCCTCGTGCACGCCTCGCGCGGTGTCCTCCGGCCGCTCCCCCGCGATGATCAGCACCGGCAGGGCCCGCACGTCGCGCAGGTCGGCGTTCGGCACCCACGCCTTCTCGACCGGGGTCCGCGCCGGGATGAAGAAGCGGACGCACCCTTCGTTCTTCAGCAGCCCTTCAAACTCTTGCCGCAGCGTGGGATCGCAGTGTTCGAAGATGTCGGCGGTCAGCGGGTTGCTGTCCGGGCCGCCGATCACGACGCGGATGTCGGGGAGGTTGGAGTCGACGTGCAGCCAGCCGTACCGCGCGCCCTCGGCGGTCGTGGTGGTCGCGGTGACGCCGATCCGCGCCAGCGCCACCACCAGCTCGCGCACCGCCTCGGCGTGCCGGTCCAGATCGTCGGCGACGACCTCGGCGACCGAGATCGCGACGCGCCCGAGGTCGGCCGCTTCGTGGTCGGCCGCGTCGAGGCCGGCCGCGTCGAGGTCGCGCAGGCTCAGCGTCGCGGTGCTGCCGAGGGCGAAGAAGGTGTTCGCCGGGTTGTCCAGGGTCCAGGGCGCGACCGCGACGTCCGAGTCCGGCAGCGCGAAGCCGCGGCCGATCACGGCGCCGGCCACCTCGGACACCGGGCGCGCGCCGGGCACGTCGCACGGGAACTTCACGCGCAGCAGCCGGTCGGCACCGGTGAAGTCCAGGACCCGGGTGCGGAAGTCGACGCGGTCCAGGCCGTGCCAGAGCGTGACACGCTGCTCGTAGTCGACGTCGCCGACGGTGCCGGTGACGACGTAGCGCCGGCCCAGCGGCGACTCCTCGACCCGCACCGACGTGGCGGCCGCGGCGGCCGAGCCGGTGACGGCGCCGTTCGGAACCAGGTGCCAGGGGCCCTCGCCGAACTCGGGGTGCTGCGGGTACTCCTCGCTGACGCGCAGTTCGTTGCCGATCTCGCCGGGCTTGAGCAGCTGCCGTCCGGTGGCCAGCTCGACGATGCTCGCCAGGCCGCCGCCGCGCGCCGGATCGGCCGAGATCTCGAAGTACTCGTTGGCGATCGACGCCGCGGGCTCGGCGGTCTCCTGCCAGGTCGGGGTGCCGGCCGCGGACCCGAACTCGACGTGCCAGCTGCGCCAGCCCATCCCCGGCACCCCGGCGGCGACGAAGGCGATGTCGACGCGCGACCCGTCGTGCGCCTCGACGACGAACGGCACCGCGTCTCCGGCGTCGTCGATCAGCCGCAGCCCGCCGCCGTCGATGCCCTCCGGCAGCCGCACGGCCGCGCGGACCACGTCGGTCCGCTCGAACGCCAGCGTGTTGAACACCCCGACGGTCCCGTTCCCGGCGCCGCCGTACGTCTCGACGTTCCGGAAGATCGCCTCCAGCGCCGCGTCCCGGGCCTCGGCGGCCAGGTCGTGCGCCTCGCGCCAGCCGGTCACCAGGTCGATGTAGACCTGGTCGGACTCCGAGCCGGTGATCGCGTCGTGGTGCGCGCCGTACGCCAGCTGCCGCCACACCTTGTCCAGCGCGGCGCTCGGGTACCGGCCGTAGCCCAGCAGCGAGGCGAACGTGGCCAGCTTCTCGGCGTCGGCGGCCGCCGTCTCGGCCGCGCGCTGCGCCTGCTTGGTGTCGATGTACGACACGTCCTTGCCGGTGTAGACCGGGTTCATGTCGCGGGTCTGCGGGCTCGGCCGGACGCCGCGCTCGGCGAGTTCGGCGTGGACCGCCGCGAAGAAGTCCCGGGGCAGGCCGGTGACGAAGCGCGGCCAGACGTAGCGCTCGTTCCAGTCGCGGTGGATCGCGGTGACCCACTTGTTCGGCGGGGTGTAGTCGGTGCCGACCGGGAGCAGCGTGTTGCGCGTGGCGGCGGCCTGCTTGAGCCCGAGGAAGAGGTCGTACACCTTCTCCTCGGCCTCCTGGAGCGTCGCCGAGGAGTCCATCCACCAGCCGGCCGAGTAGTGGTTCGGCATGTAGTGGGTGATCACGCCCTGGCCGGACGGCGAGATCCACTCGAACTCGGCGGGGAACTGCATGTTCTTGACGTCGCCCTGGACCCCGTCGAACTTCGTCAGCATCGGGCCCCACTGGTGGTAGGGCCCGCGGGCCCACGACGTGGAGCTCAGGCCGGCGTCGGCGACCAGGCCGGGGAACTGCGGGTCGTGGCCGAAGACGTCCAGCTGCCAGGCGGTCTGCGGGTCGGCGCCCATGATGTCGCGCTGGTAGCCGATGCCGTAGACCAGGTTCCGGATCGTGGTCTCCAGGCCGGTGAGGTTGGTGTTGGGCTCGTTGTAGGTACCGCCCATCACTTCCACCCGGCCGGTGGATATCAGCTCCCGGAGAAGCGCGCGATACTGCGGGTACACGTCCCAGAACGGCTTCAGGTAGTCGACCTCGGCCAGCACGAAGCTGTAGTCGGGGTCGGCGGCGGCGAGATCCAGGTGGGCTTTGACGAGATGGAACGCGTTGTTCTCCCAGACCGGGCGCGTGGTGCCGTCGTTGCCCTGCAGTTCCCAGGTCTGGGTGTAGCCGGCCTGCGTGTTCCACCAGACGGGGTCGTAGTGGAAGTGGGAGACCAGGTACATGGTCCAGCCGGGCTCGGCCACCGTGATGCTGACCGGCTGCTCAGCGCGGGTCTCGCCGTCCGCGCCGAGCAGCCGGAGCTCTGCGGCGAGGGTCTCGCCGGGGGCCACATCGGCGTCGATCTCCATCGGCAGCTCGACGGTGATTTCCCCGTCTCCCGGCGCGAGTTCGCAGGTTGCTCGCACCTTCAGAGCGAGAAGCGATACAGTCACCGCACCGTCGGTGACGGTCCGCTGGATCACGACCCGTAGGACTTGACGAGGTTCCGCACCGGTTCCGAGGAAAAGCTCCGTCGAGTCCACGGACTTGATCTGGACGGTCACGGCCCCTCCTTGAAATCCCACCCGAACGAGCCACTAAAGCGCTAAAGCAGCTGGGAGTCATTAATGCCCACCTCTGGCAGCGGTGTCAACAAGCCTGGTGCCGCCGGCGCCGCCGCGGGTAATGGACGGGCCGCGGTCGTCGGGAAGAACAAGAACCGGCTCACCATCGCCGACATCGCCCGCGAGGTCGGGGTGTCGCCGAGCGCGGTCTCCTTCGCGCTCAACGGACGCCCCGGTGTCAGTGAGGCTACCCGCACGCGGATTCTTCAAGCCGCCGAACGGATGAACTGGCACCCGCACAGCGCCGCCCGGGCCCTGGGCGGGGCCCCGGCCGGCGCGGTGGGGCTGGTGCTGGCGCGGCCGACCCGGACGCTCGGCGCCGAGCCGTTCTACGCGCAGCTCATCTACGGCATGCAGTCGGTACTGTCCGCGCGCTCGGTCGCGCTGCTGCTCCAGGTCGTCGACGACACCGACGCCGAGCTCGCGATCTACCGGCGCTGGGCCGGCGAGCAGCGGGTGGACGGCCTGCTGATCGTGGACCCGCAGACCAAGGACCCGCGGATCGCCGTCGTGGAGGGGCTCGGCGTGCCGGCGATAGTGCTCGGCGGCCACGGCAAGCACGGCGACCTGCCGACGGTCTGGGCCGACGACCGCGAGGCCATGCTGGAGACGGTGCGCTACCTGGCCGCGCTCGGGCACACGCGGATCGCGCACGTCGCGGGCACCCCGGCGTTCCAGCACACCCAGCGGCGCATCAGGGCCCTGAAGGACGCGGCCGCGCAGCTGGGGCTGGCCGACACCCAGTCGGTGCCGACGGACTTCAGCGACGGCGAGGGCGCGGCGGTGACCCGGCGGCTGCTGTCCCAGCCGGACGCGCCGACCGCGATCGTGTACGACAGCGACCTGATGGCGGTCGCCGGGCTCGGGGTGGCGACCGAGATGGGCGTCCGGGTGCCGGCGGAGCTGTCGATCGTGTCCTTCGACGACTCGGTGCTGACCCGGGTCGTGCATCCGGCGATCACGGCGCTGTCGCGCGACACGCACGCGCTGGGCGTGCAGGTCGCCGAGGCGCTGATGCGGATCGTGGAGGAGCCGGGGACGGTCGGCGACATCAAGGCGGCGACGCCGCGGCTGACGGTGCGGGAGAGCACGGCGAAGCCGGGGCGGTAGGCGCTGCCGCCGGCCGTGATAGAGAGGTCGGCATGAGTGATCCCGACATCGCGTCGCTGCAACGACGGCTGGTGGAGTTCGCCAAGTCGCGCCAGTGGGGCCCGTATCACACCCCGAAGAACCTCGCGATGGCACTGACGGTCGAGGCGTCCGAGCTCGCGGAGATCTTCCAGTGGCTCACGCCGGAGGAGTCGGCGGAGGTGATGTCGGACCCTGACAAGGCTTTCCGGGTGCGGGACGAGGTCGCCGACGTGTTGGCGTACCTGTTGCAGCTGGCGAGTGCGTGCGGGGTCGACGTGCTCCGGGCGTTGTCCGAGAAGATCGACCGAAACGAGGTACGTTTCCCGGCCCCGCCCAGCTAGAGGGCCGGAAACGGGCACTCTGGACACTCGCCGCGTAGGGTGGTTCGCATGAGCACTGTGGATCTGACCAAGGACACATTCGAGCAGGCGGTCACCGCCGACGGGATCGTGCTGGTCGACTTCTGGGCGGAATGGTGCGGGCCGTGCAAGCAGTTCGCACCGATCTACGGGAGGGTGTCGGAGGCCAACCCGGACATCACCTTCGGCAAGGTCGACACCGAGGAGCAGCCGGAGCTCGCGGGCGCGTTCGACATCCGCTCGATCCCGACGCTGATGATCTTCCGCGACGGCGTGATGGTGTACAGCCAGCCCGGCGCGCTGCCGGAGGCGCCGTTGGTGGACCTGATCAAGCAGGCGCGGGCGCTGGACATGGACGAGGTTCGCAAGCAGATCGCCGCGCATGAGAACGGCGGGCATGAGGGCGCTGACGCTCAGGCGTAGGCAGCACTGCCGGTAGGAGGAGCGGTAGCGCTACCGGTAGGAGGACGGCCGCCGGACGGAGGGCGGCCGCCGGAACCGCGGGGGCGGCGCGCCTCAGGGCCGGCCCCGCATCGCGGCCCGCGCCCGCCTCGCGCCCGGCCCGCGCCC